>JAGCBE010000276.1 GCA_017652345.1 Methanobrevibacter sp. | reverse complement strand
CATAGGGAAAACAACCCACTTCCTTTCAATGTAAAGCATGTGCAAAAAATGATCAAGCACACAATCACTCTTGACTATGGAGTTGTAACTGACATCTCTCCAGACATCAAATTGACATTGCATAATGCAGGGCACATCTTAGGTTCTGCTATGTGCCACTTCCACATTGGTGACGGTGCACATAACTTGCTTTACACTGGAGACTTCAAATACGAAAGAAGCAGACTCTTGGAACCTGCAACCACAAGATTCCCAAGAGTTGAAAGCTGCATTATGGAAAGTACCTACGGTGGACATGAAGACGTTACTCCATCAAGAAACAATGCAGAAAAAGAATTGATGAAAACCATCTACAAAACCTTGAAACGTGGCGGAAAAGTATTGGTTCCTGTATTTGCAGTAGGAAGGGCACAAGAATTGATGATTGTGCTTGAAGAGTACATGCGCCATGGAATGGTTGATGAAGTGCCAATCCATCTTGACGGTATGATTTGGGAAGCTACTGCAGTGCACACTGCAAGACCTGAGTACTTAAGCAAAGACTTAAGAGATCAAATCTTCCATATGGGAAGAAACCCATTCATTTCAGAATCATTCAATAAGGTTCAAAACAATGCTGAAAGAAAACAGATTGTAGAAGGGGAACCGTCAATTATCCTTTCAACATCTGGTATGATGACTGGTGGAAACTCTGTAGAGTACTTCAAATGGTTATGTGAAGACAAGAATAATTCCATTATCTTTGTAGGTTACCAATCTGAAGGATCCCTTGGTAGAAAAATCCAAAAAGGACACAAGGAAATACCATTGGAAGATGAAACAGGCAAGAAAAAAATCTACAATGTTAAAATGGATGTTAAAACCATTGAAGGATTCAGTGGTCACTCCAATAGAAGACAATTGATGGAATTTGCAAAAAGATTGCATCCAAGACCGGATAAGATCATCACTTGTCACGGAGACCCATATAAAACTGTAGACCTTGCTTCAAGCATTCACAGAAGCTATAAGGTAGAGACTAAAACTCCACTTATCCTTGAAGCAACCAGACTTCAATAATTTTAAATATTTTAAAATATTTTTTAATATTTTTAAAACTAAAATTTATTTTTTTAATTTTTAATTTCAATCGTTTATATCAAACGATTATTCAAAATAATTAATATAATATAAATAATAGCTAAAACAAATATTATAATGTTAGCTATTATTTCATTGGTAATAATGGCCTATTTAAATAAAACTTTGAAAATTAAAAAATTTAGAAATTATTATTAGGTGAATTTTATGGTTACTTATTCAGAATCTGGTGTTGACATTGACCTTGAAGCATTAACCGTTTCAAAATTAGCTTCAAAATTGCAGCCAACATTGGAATACAGAAATATTATTACTGACAGCGGACACTTTGCAGCATTGGTCGAACTTGGCGATAAGGCTATTGCTATGAGTACAGATGGTGTAGGTAGTAAAATATTAGTTGCAAAAATGATGGAAAAATATGATACTGTTGGAATTGACATGATTGCAATGGTAGTTAACGATATCCTTTGTGTAGGTGCAGAACCTATTGCATTAGTTGACTACTTAGCAGTTGAGGAACCAGACCCAAAAGTAGCTGAAGAAATTGCAGATGGCCTTGTCCAAGGGGCAAAAGAATCCCAAATTGCAATCATTGGAGGAGAAACCGCTTCCCTTCCAGGAATTGTAAAGGACTTTGACTTAGCAGGAACAGGTATCGGTTTTGTAGACAAGGATAAAATTATCACTGGTGCAGATATCCAAGAAGGAGATATTTTAATCGGTCTTAGAAGCAGCGGTATTCACAGTAACGGTTTAAGCTTAGCAAGAAGAGCAATCTTTGAAGAAGGTGGATTCGATGTTAACGATAAAATGCCTAACGGTGAAACTACCATTGGAGAAGAAATGTTGAAACCTACCCAATTGTATGTCAAGGCAATTGTCGACCTTTTAAAACATGACTTCAACATCAAAGGTCTTGCTCATATGACTGGTGGCGGAGTAAACAACCTTTCAAGACTTAAAAAAGGAATCGGTTTTGACATTACAGATTACCCAGAGCCACAAGACATCTTTAAATTAATCTACCAACAAGGAGTTCCTTTAGAGGAAATGTATAAGGTTTTCAATATGGGTGTAGGATTCTGTGTCATTGCAAGCCCAGAAGAAGCAGATGCTGTTGTTGAAGCATTGAATGAAAACATTGAAGCTCAAATTGTAGGAACAGTAACTGCTGAAGAAAAGATCACTGTAAAAACATTTGAAGGAACTGTAATTGAATACTAATTTCAGTGCAAGAAGAAAATAAAAGAATAATAGAATTAAAATAAAATACATAAAATTCCAATAATAATTTTAAAAAAATAATTAAAACATTTAAAAAAATCAATATTACAAAGATATTTCAACAAATGCCAATCATTAAGGAGGGAAAATATGAGAATTAGTGTTGAAAATGAAAGAAAACTTGTAAATGAAATCTTAATCAATATTGGAGTGCAAGAAGACCATGCAAAAATCATTACCGAAGCTACTTTAGACTCCGATTTAAAAGGTTTCACTTCACATGGACTTGGAAGATTCCCACAATACATCAGAGGAATCAATAACGGTTTCATTGAAACCAAAGGAGATTATGAAATTGTCAAGGATGAAGATTCCATTGCACTCATTGATGGAAAAAGCTTATTTGGACAATACATTGCACATGAAGCAATGATGATGGCAATCAATAAGGCAAAGGAAACAGGTATCGCTGCAGTAGGTACCTTCAATTCAAACCACTTTGGAATAACCGGTTATTACTCCGACCTCGCTATTAGAAATGACATGATTGGTATTGTAATTTGTAACACTGAACCTGGAGTAGCTCCTTTAGGTGGTAAAAAAGCTATTCTTGGAACTAACCCAATAGCTATTGGTATCCCTTCTGAAACTTATATTGCTGTTGATATGGCAACTGCTGTAAGCGCAAGAGGAAAAATCTTGGAAGCTAAAAGAAAAGGTGAGGAAATCCCTCCAAACACTGCAATTGACAAGGACGGAAATCCGACCACTGACCCTGAAGGTGCATTAGAAGGTTCTATCCTTCCATTTGGTGGAGTTAAAGGATACGCTTTAAGCTTTATGATTGAAATTATGACTGGACCTTTAGTAAATGCAGCATTCGGTACTAAAGTAACTGGTACTGCAGGAGACTATAAGGAAGACTGTAACAAAGGTGACTTGTTTGTTGCAATCAATCCTGAAAAATTCGTTTCAATCGACGCATTCAAGGAACAAGTCGAAGAATTCGTAACAGAAATCAGAGAATCCGGAAACACTTTCATTCCAGGAGATCTCGAAGTAAAAAGAATTGCTGAAAATGAGAAGAATGGTTTAGAAATAGATGAAAAACTCTATGAAACCTTGAAGACCATTTGTGATAATGAGAATATAGATTTAGACAGTTACTTAACTGAATAAATCTAACTTTTTTTCTTTTTTACTTTTTTACTCTTTGACTTTTATTTTACTATTTTTATTTTCTTACAATTTTTCATAATCTAATTTTTTAATATTGCTGATTTTACTATTTTAAAAAATTTTTAAAATTGAATTATTTTTCAAAAAATTTAAAAATTAAATTTTTATTTTTCACTGATTTTTTTAAAAATTTTTATGAAAAAAATGCTAAAATTTTAACTTTCCAAGACATATAAAAATTTTAATAATGAAAGTTCATTAAAATAGAGTTTAGATTAAAAAGTATTAAAATAATTAACCACATCTTAAAAATACTGAAAGTATGATTCATATTATAAATTTTGATAATTGCTAATCTACATCATGCAAATGAGAAATGGCAATATAGTGAAAAAATGAAAAAATGATCTTTTGAAAAAATAGAAAACTGAAATTTCGAAATAGTGAAAAATAAAAATTTAAAAAAAATGTTGAAAAAATAGAAAAGTAAAATTTCAAAATATTGAAAAATAAAAAATTAAAAAAATTAAATTGCACAAGATGGTGCAAATCCTAAGTCATTCAATAATGTATCAAGACCCTTTTCTGCCATGACCACATCATCGACCAAACAGAAGATTCCTAACTTGCCTTCCTTAATGAAAGTTGAAAGTTTGCTTGCATCATCCAAAAGTTCAGATGCATCATCTTCAGCAATTGTAAAGAACAAGTCTGTTTCCATCATGTTAAGTGAACTGTTTACATTGAACTTGGAATCAATAGCTCCTTCTGTTCTTTCAATGAGCAAGAAATTCTTGTCAGTCTCACCAACAAAAAATGCAATCTTGGTTCCTGGACTTAAGACTGCAAAATATTGCTCACTGTCACTGACAAACTTATCCCATAAATTATTATCATGAATCTTGACTGGCTTTACCATAAAATCACCTTAAAGAAATTGGGAAATTTTAAAAAATTTTAGAAGATTAATCCAATTCAAATTCTTTTATCTTGTTTTCAATAACTTCTTTCACTATTGAAACACAGATTTCCCCTTCTTCATCCAATCTTGCAGCATCATTTGCCTTATGTTCAGTTTCAGCTAAAATGTCTCCAACATTAAGCTCATCTGCAATTTCAATACCCTTTTGCTCAAGTATTTTACCAACACAGTTTCCTTCACAGCCATTAATAGCTAAAATAGGGTATTTATCAAGCATTCTTTTAAATCCAGTGACATTTGCAGAAGTTGAACCCATACAAATTGATAAGATTTCCACATCATCAATAGCTAAGTCATGAACTGCAACTCTTGCAACCAAACCATTTGGACTCATTCCACTACATGCTGCCAAAGCAATCTTTTCTTCCATAACAACACTTCCTTTTTTAAATCATAAGTTTGATAAACTAATAAATTGTATAATCCTAATTTTCTTAATTATATATTAATTATAAAAACATTACTCTTTTTTCATTTCAGGCACATATTTTGCATAGAAACCATCAGTGTCTGCATAAATGGCCTTGAAACCATAATCTTCAGCTTCCTTCATTGCCTTTTTAATATGCTGACGTCCCCAAGCTGTAATGGATTGTGCACATTCAAATGAATACCAACGGAATCTCAGGAATCCATAAACTCCATACATTGTATTTGCCAAACGCTTCAATGCCTGTTGCTGAACATCCAAACTCTTTCTTAGAATAGGATCATCAGTTGCCTTCATCCTGTTCTTAACAGCGAACCTTTCATTTAGAATATCCTCTAAAGCTGAAGGAATAAATCCTTGAGGCTCTTTCTTGAACTTGAAAAAGTGTTCAGGTGAGATATAGTATTCCTCATCATCATCTATTGCAGAAGAGATTTCCTCTTCCTTAAGATTATCGATTTCATCATAGCCAGTTTCATAATCCTCAAAGTCTTCAAACTTGGCATTATAGGATGAATTGTCTTTTACCAAAACATCTGGAGAAATGTTCTTTGAAATGATTAATGTAGGATACAGGCTCTTGAAGTCGAACTGAACCAAATTCTCATGCAATCCGATTTCAGGCTCTTTAACATATCCTCCAGAGTTACTGCCTCTTTCCTTGATGTTTTTCATAGTCATATTAGGCTTATTCGGCACGACTTCATCAACTTCATAAGCTTTTCTAACTAAGTACCACTCTGCCTGCTGACCGGTTGCCATACGGGTTACGTCAACAAAAGGCTGACCAACTATACGAGTCAATTCCAAGTTCAAAGGCAATGTTTCCTGAGCTATCTTCAATGTGGAAACCACATCATCCAATGAATACTTGAACAGGTTCTTAAGTTCCTTACCACCATTGTCCCAGAATTCATAGATTCTGTCACCAGGAACATCTATCTTTTCCTCTCCAAAGAACTCGAAGTAGACTCTCTCTAAAGTGTATCTGTCAAGAGACATGTATCTTCTCATAACCAAATACAAGTCAACATGAAGAAGCCCTTTGAATGTAGCTGCATTGTTAAAGCCTCTTCTAATGAACTTGACACCTGACCCATCGACCCCTAAATCCAAGTCAAGTCCCCATATCTTTGCCCTATCCTTAAGGTAAGGGAAGTCAAAGACATCAGAGTTATAGCCAATGATAATGTCAATATTGTTTTCCTTAACGGTCTTTATGAAGGATTCGATCATTTCCTTTTCAGAGTCGACCTTCTCTATAAAGTACATTTCATGGTCATGCTCAAATTCATCCCCTTTAGTTGAGATAACTTTTCTAACTCCTACATTGCTGTCGATTCCAATCATGATGATTTCATCCTCATTAGGGTTAGGCATCCCATGAGGGTTTCGAACCTCCAAGTCAAAGCTCATCATCCTGAAGTCCTGAAAATCAGTGTTTCCAGTTACAGGAGCTTTGCTTAATTTAAGTATTTCAAGAGAATCGTTATCGCTTTCAATGGTTTCAAAGGAATCTATAATTTCCCCTTCCAATTCCAACTCACCCATTGGAACCAAAGCATTATCAATCAAATATCTTCTATAAAATGGAATATCATGTTCCCTAAGCTGCTTTACAGAACTTAAATCCCATATCTTGTCTCTGTATTTGGGAACGTCCTGAGGATGGTTGAAGCTTAATTTAATGAATTCGGTAGGAATCTGAAAATCCTTTTTTGTGACCTTTTCAATCACTGTAAAGTCAATTTCCTCTTCCTCTTTAAGTTCCTTCAAATCACTGACACACTTATCGATATTTCCAGAAGGCAAAACATAGAGATAAGGAACGAAAGAGTCATCTAAAGCTATTAAATCATGAGAATTCTCTCCCTTCACCTTACCAAACAAACGTATGACAGGCTTTTCCTCATATGTAATGTAATCAATATCCAAAAGAACAATGTTTCTTCTTACCATCCTATCAACCAAATTCTTTTATAATAATTAATAATCATCAGATTCATTCTTTTCCAGTTCTTCACTCTCTAATTTATCCTTTTCCAACTCTTCCTTAAGGGACTTGATAACCGCATATGCAATTCCCAAAATCAAAGGACCCAATATGAAACCAACAATTCCAAATACATAAGGTCCCGCCAAAAATCCAACCAAAAGGATTAAGGAAGGCATGTCAGCATAATTGCTTGCAAGCATTGGACGAATGTACATATCACTCAAGCTTAATACGAATCCCCATAATATTGTAAGGATTCCTTGAGCTATGTCTCCAGCAACAAAGAATGCATAGAGTGCCAATGCCCAATAAACTATCCATGGGCCGAAGATAGGAATCAGCTGTGCAATACCTGTAATGATTCCTAAAAACAATGCAAACTTATATCCTAAGAAATAATAGCCTACACCTCCCATAACACCAATAACAATAGCTGTCAGGAAATGACCATAGAAGATGGATTTTAGAACATTTGCAACATCATCCAAGGTTCTTTCAAAGAAAGCCCTATGCTCTTTTGGGATGAATACGAAAATATAATCCAGAACCTTATCGCCATCACGAGTGAAATAATAAATGGAACAGATCAGGACAAACAATTGAACCAGCACATCTGAAAAATGCCTTATGAACCTTATGGCATAATTGAATATGTAAGTTAAGGCTTCATGCACTCCGCTAGTCAATAGCCCTAAGTAAGGTTTAATAAATCCTTGAAGTTCCACAGGCAATGCTTGGACAAATGTGTTAAAAGCCAAATTCAAATCAATTCCTGAACTTACAGAAAGATTATGGGAAGCGAAAAACATATCCGCAAAAACTGCTGTTTCCCAAAATACGTATATGAACAATAGTATCAATGGAATGATTACCACTATTATCGCCAGGAATATTGAAATTGAAGTGAACTTGATTTTTGATTGAATCCTATTGGCAACTGGTGTGATACCATAAGCAATCATTGCTCCAAGCAAAATCATATTCAATACCGGCATGACTGTAAATAATGACAATAATAAGAAAATTATTATAATCACTATATGCAGGCCATATTTGCTTTCACTAAGATTAAACATGTTATCATTAAATAAATTATTGTAATATTTTTTAAATTAAATAATATTGAAACGTTAATTGATTTAGAAATACTCTTTCATTCCAGATGCAGTTCTATGGAATTTACCGAACTCAACGATTTCAGAAACCTGATCTGATGAGAAAACAGGTCCTTCAGCACATATTCTCCAACCTGTATTGTCTACACAGCATTGACCGCAAACACCTATAGCACATTTCATATAACGTTCCATAGAGTATTCCCCTTCAATCATATGAGCTTCCAAACTGCCGTATAATGGTCTCATCATAACTTCAGGACCGCATACTACAGCCCAATCGTATTCCTTGTGTTCAATCAATTGCAATACCCTATGAGTTGCAAATCCTTTGAAACCGCATGATCCATCATCAGTGCAAGTGTAGATCTTTGCACCTTTTTCCTTTAATCTCTCATCAAACAAGAGTTCATCCTTGGTTTGTGCAGCACAAACGACATCCACTTGAGCCTTATTTTTCAATGCAGCTTCAGTGAATGATGCAATAGGAGCCATTCCAACTCCTCCACCAATAGCTAAAACTCTCATACCTTTTAAATCAGTGTCAAAGCCATTTCCATATGGTCCTCTAAGACCTAACTTGTCACCTTCCTTTAATGTATGCAAGTCTTCAGTAAACTCTCCAACCTTTTTAACTGTTATTCCAAGTTCACCCTTACCGACATCGATGTAGGAAATGGACATTGGCTTTTCATCCTTGAAATTCCACACCATGACAAACTGTCCTGGAGAAGGAATGTTTTCACCAACCATAGTCCAATCAAAAATAAAAGTCTTGATTGTAGGAGTCTCTTCTATAATCTTTTTTATCTCTATAACTTGAGGTACATTCATTCTATCACCCACTAAAACTATGGCTCCTTATGAGCAAAGCCCACCATATCTTCAATTGAATCAAATTCACTTTCCTCTATAAACTCTTCCAAATCGCTTGTAATCCTTCCAAATATTTCAGGACCTTCATACATTATTGAAGTTCCAATTTGAACAGCACTTGCACCAGCATAGAGGAACTCTATTACATCAGCATAATTGCGTATTCCACCAACACCAACAATTGGAATGTCTGTTGCAGCAAATGCATCATAAACGCAACGGACAGCTATTGGCTTAATTGCAGGTCCGCTCATTCCACCGAACTTGTTTGCGAGTATTGGATTTCCAGTTACAATATCAATTTTCATTCCAGGACCTAAGGAATTGATCAATGTCAATCCATCCGCTCCAGCTTCTTCTGCTGCAACTGCAATTTCTGAAATGTCAGTTACATTTGGAGTCAATTTTGCAAGAATAGGCACATCAACTGCATCACTGACTGCCTTTACGACATTTTTGGTTAATTCCGGATTTTGCCCGATGGAAGCTCCATAACCTTCCATTGCATGAGGACAGGATACATTCAATTCAATCATGTCCACTAAATCCTCTACCTTTCCTGCAACATATGCAAACTCCTCTGGAGTTGCACCATAAATTGAAGCGATTGATTTGCCCTTTATGCGGTCAACCTTTTCCAATTCATCGATGAAAGCTTCAACTCCTGGACTTGAAAGCCCGATAGCATTAATGATTCCTCCTTCTACAGCAACTGTAGTTGGATTTTTATAACCGTCATTAGGTTCCTTTGAAAATGATTTGGATACAACTGCACCAGCACCAGATTTTAAAATCCAATTAAGGGAAGATGCATGACTTCCCAATACACCTGCAGCAAGCATCAATGGATTCTTAAACCTG
>JAGCBE010000275.1 GCA_017652345.1 Methanobrevibacter sp. | reverse complement strand
TATTATGGCTGAATA
This sequence comes from Methanobrevibacter sp., assembly GCA_017652345.1. The sequence continues at coordinate 2,442 of JAGCBE010000275.1, read as the reverse complement.
TGTTATTGAAACTCAAAATTTATCTAAAAGCTATGGTGATTTCCAGGCCGTTCAAAATGTTGATATGAATGTTGAAAAAGGAAAGATTTATGGTCTTCTTGGAAGAAACGGTGCTGGTAAAACAACCACAATGTGTATGCTTTTAGGTTTGACTGAACCAACAGAAGGTAGCATTAAGCTATTTGGCTTAGATGCACGTGATGGTAAAAACAGAAAGGAAATTTATACAAAAATAGGTTCCATTATTGAAACTCCTGGATTTTATCCACAGCTTAATGCTCATGAGAATCTGAAGATCTTTTCTAAACTCAGAGGAGATTATAATCCAGAAAACATTGAAAAAGTATTAAAACTTGTAAATCTTTCTGATGAAAAAAAGCCATTCAGAAATTATTCTTTGGGAATGAAACAAAGATTAGGGCTTGCTGCAGCTCTTGTTCATGAGCCTGAATTGCTTATTTTGGATGAGCCTATCAATGGTTTAGACCCTGCAGGAATTGTAGAAATTCGTGATATGCTATTGGACATTACATCTAAATTGGGAATCACAGTTTTGATTTCAAGTCATATCTTAAGTGAAATTGAACTTCTTGCAGATGAAATCGGCATTATCAGTCAAGGTAAACTTATTAAGGAATTAACAAAAGAGGAATTGGGAGAACAGTCAACTAAAAGCGTAATCATTGAAGTCGATAATATTGGATTGGCAGAGGATATGATGATAAAGAATGGTTATGTGAAAGATTCTGACTTTAAAGTTGACAATAATGAAATCATTTTATTGACTGATATTGATTCAAGGTCAAAAATCAATGAATCCTTTGTTAAGAATGGCATTCAGGTTAATGAGTTACATTTAAAAGAAGAAAATCTTGAAGAATACTTCATGAGATTGATTAATGAGGGGATTTAGATGTCATTAGTTGATTTTATCATAATGGAATATACTAAAGTAAAAGGAAATAGGACTTTCCTCATCACTGTTATTGGTGCATTGATCATACCAATCATGATGGCGGTAGTTAATATGTTTATAGGTGGCTTTTCAATGGCCGATAGTTTAAGCGGGGTATTTTCATTCTCCTTGCAATCCTTATCAATAATCTTTACAGCAGTAATTATCAATTACTTATTCACAATTGATTTGGAGACACATACCTTAAAATCCATTATTCCTCTTCCTATTTCAAGAAGGGAGTACATTGTTGGCAAATTATCAACATTATTGGTATGGATGCTTATATTGGCATTAATTTCAATAATTGTATCCGTTATTCTATTCCCATTAGTTGGTGTAAGTGGTTTTGATTTAATGGCAATCTTTAAGGAATCCGCTCTTTTCCTAATTGGAACAGCATTGCTATTCTTAGTAATGATTCCTGTAGCATTTGTTACAGTCGCTACTAATAATACAAGTGCAGGGCTAATTGCATCTGTCTTGATTTTATTTTCAACTATGTTGCCATTGGAACAATTGGAATATAATCCATGGATACTTCCTTACAAGGTAGCATTTGGTACTGATGTTAATGTTGTCCTTGCTTTAGGAATTATTGTACTTGTGGGGATTATAGGCTACGGCTTATTAAGATGGGTGTTCTATAAAAGAGATATTCAATTATAATATCTCTTAATTTTTTTTCTTTTTCTATCTGATTTTTTTAATCTATTTTTATTCTATCTTTCATTTTAGCTATTTTATTTATGAAATTTAATTATACAGAGTATCATAATTAATAAACTCTTTCTTTACGTTTACATTGTCAACATCCACTCTTTCACGGTATATGCACTTACCGTAATCCAAATGGGTTCTGTATACTTCAAATATTGCATAATCAGCTTTTTCATCCAAATGCACTTGGTAGGGTACAGCCCCAAGATAGCAAGTTCCCACATAGTTGCTGTCATTATACAACACTTCCCCATTTTTTGAGTAGAAGATAACATTTATGGCATGAGTTCCATAGCTTATCTGATTGTATGTAATCTCGTATCCTTCTTCTGTAGTGACCTTTGAATCATACTGGCTTGAATGAATGTATCTTGTGATTTCCAAATCATCTACGATGACTGAGCTAGCCATGGAATTAGAGACTGCAGGCACAACAACTGTTGCTATAACTATTATCCCAATAACAATCAGAATTCCTGCAAGGCAAATTTTTCCGCTGTTGTCATTTTCAGAGCTAGCGTTTTGGCTGCTTGATCCATTTCCCCCATAACTTCTTGGATAGTATCCTCCAAGATCAGAATCATCATAGTTTCTTCCATACATCTTCTCTGTATCGCTAGCTCCATAGTGATAGTCTGCATTCTGCATGAAAAAGTCATCGTCACCTATCATGAGTTTCCCCCATTCATTCTTTTGTATAATTCTATTTTTATAATGAGTATTTATTTTTTTATATTTTCAACCGTTACAAGAATTTAATGAAGTTT
>JAGCBE010000274.1 GCA_017652345.1 Methanobrevibacter sp. | reverse complement strand
TGTCTAATTCGTCTATGAAAACGGCCTTGTCTTTGTTGTCTTTATATGCCTTGATTGCATTTCTATGGTTTTCAAGACCGTAAACTACAAAGTCAAGGTCTGAAGTTCCTGCCGTTTGAAGTCCTGGCAAGATTGATCCTGAGATTCCAAGGTAATTGTAATCGATTCCTGCTACGTAATGGTAAAAGTCTGAAAGATCAAAGAGTTTGCTTAGGAGCTCTTCCTTGTAATCCAATTCTTCTCCATTTTTGACCTTTTCATTGATTGATTCGTAGTAAGTTTCCCTAAGCCCTTTCAATCTTTCCTCTGGCTTGATGATTCTTTCAACCTTGTCTATTGGAACTCCCATCATTTCAACATTGGTTACGTCACAGAAGTATAAGTAGTCTGGATGGTTTTCCCTTAAGTATGCATAAGCCTCTTCAGATCCTACTTTGGAATATCTGATTCCATCCTTTTCCCTATCTCCATTTTCATCTGGAATGTATCTTAAGAAGCAGATAATCCTGTCTTCTGGGTGAATGTAATTGGTTGAAGCGAATAATAATCCATCTGTACTTATGATAAAATCTCTTGTTCTAACAGTTTTTTTAGTTTTGTCCATTTCAATCACTAATTTTGATTTAATAAGCATTATTTATAATATAGTATTTACTATATCCTCTTATTATTAATTAAGTTTTATATTTTTTATTTTTTCTAATTTAATAAAATAAAATCGATAATTTTTGGGCTAATTTTTCAATACTTTTTAACTTAATAAAAAATAAATCGATAATAATATTAACTATCAAAACCTATCTATTATTGTAGTTAGTTCTATGTCAATTATTTAAATTTTCAATTTAAATTTCTTGAGAGCTTTTAGCAATTAGAAGCTTGAATGATGGAATAAATGACATATAAGAACTTCCAACAAATCCATAATTTCAAAAATAGATTATGAATCGTTTATTATTGTAACGGCTTAATTATAGACTTTATTTCTATATTGTTAAATTGGATGTGAATCAGGAGGTTTTTAGATTCTTTTGAAAAAATGTTTTTTAATTGAATCTAATAATAATCAATTGGATTTGTCATCTGGTTAATGGTATTTCCCAGAGTTCTATAACTTGATTGTTATGATATGATTTGTAATTTAGACCTGGAAGAATTATTAAATCCGGAGGTGTCGATATGAAAGACAAAAACACTAAAAACTTGAGAAAATCTATGAATCGTGGTTCTGTTGAACATGAAACAAAAGTAGCTGATAATGAGGGCGAAATCATGACTCTCGCTAAAAAAGATGTCATTAGCATTCCTCCAACCAAGACCATTAAGGAAGCTGCTGAAATGATGATAGAACATGGATTCAGAAGATTACCAGTAACCCATCCTGGCTCAAATAAACTTTTGGGTATTGTAACTGCTATGGATATTCTTGACTTCCTTGGTGGAGGAAGCAAATTTGATATAATAGAAAAGAAACATGATGACAATTTCTTGGCAGCAATCAATGATCATGTTAAAGAGATTATGACAAGAGATGTTATTTCTATCAGCCCTAAATTTTCTATTAGAGAAAGTGTTGATTTAATGACCGAAAACGGCATTGGATCTTTACCTATTGTAGATAAAGAAGATAAATTAGTGGGAATAGTCACTGAAAGAGACTTCGCATTAGCACTTGCAGGCTCATTGACTAATGAAACTGTAGGTGATATCATGATTAAGGATGTTATCACTACCACTCCTGGAACTCCTATTGAAAGCTGTTCCAAAATTATGGTAAGAAATAACTTAAGAAGAATTCCTGTTGTTGAAGAAGAAAAATTAATAGGAATTGTTACTTCAACCGATATCTTAAGATTCTTTGGTGATAAAGAAATGTTTGCTTCTATGACCTCTAATAGTGGTTTAGATGTTTTAAAAAGAAAAATTTCTGAAATCATTAAACCAAACATATTAGTAACTGAATCTACTGTTAGATTAGGGGACTTATGTGAATTATTAGCTGAAAAGAACATTGGTGGTGTTCCTGTAGTTGATGACGATCAACTTGTAGGAATTGTCACTGAAAGAGATATTTTAAATACAGTTCTTAAAGAATAATTAACTTATTTCTTTAAGTATTGTGATGTTCTTCTTTAATGGAGAACAGGTAGCTATTGTTGAACTTTTAAGAGATAGCTATTGGTAGGTTAAGTTTATATCTTTGATTAGATACGCTATAGGATTTAATTGCAATCCAAATTGAATTAATTTCATTTGGATTGATTCTAATAGCTATTTCATTGGATTTTATCGTTGGTGTTATTATGAAAATCAAAAATATAATGTCTGAAAATGTGGTATCTATTGATAAGAATTTAAACATATGTGATTGTCTAAGAATGATGTATAAGGATAACTTATCT
>JAGCBE010000273.1 GCA_017652345.1 Methanobrevibacter sp. | reverse complement strand
ATGGATAAATTTGATGAGTCCAGAATCCATTATGAAACTTATTAATTAAATTTGATTTAAAAAAACTATTGAAGGTTTAAATCATGAAATACAATTTTGATTCAGTAATTGATAGAAAAAACACCAATTCACTAAAATGGGATCTCTTTGATGATGAGTATCCAATGTGGGTTGCAGATATGGACTTCTATGCAGCTCCACTAATTTATGAATCAGTAAATAGAAAAGCAAAGCATGGAGTCTATGCCTATTCATTTGTCAATGATGCTGTTTTTGACTCATATGTCAATTGGTGGAAAAAATATGGTCTCTCAATGAAAAAAGAGGAATTGCTATTTGCTAATGGTGTCATGCCTTCAATTACAAGCATTATTCGAGCTTTTACAGATGTAGGAGATAATGTCTTAATCCAAACACCTGTTTATCATGTCTTCTTTTATGTTATAGAAGACAATGATAGGAATGTAGTTGAAAATGAATTGATTTACAATCCTGAATCTTCTGATGTAGAAACTGCATACAAAATTGATTTTGATGATTTGGAAGAAAAATTCAAGGATCCAAAAACAAAGCTAATGCTTTTATGCAATCCTCACAATCCAATAGGAAAGATATGGGATAAGGAAAGCCTTGAAAAAATAGCTGTTCTTGCAAATGAATATGATGTGATCGTTGTTTCTGATGAGATTCATTGTGATTTGACAGACCCTAATTTGAAATATCTCCCCTTTGCTTCTTTAGATGATGAATTGTCTAAAAATTCCATAACCTGCATTTCTCCAAGCAAAACCTTTAACATTGCAGGGCTTCAAAGTTCTGCAGTATTTACAAGAAACAAGGAATTTTATGAAATATTGAAAAAGCAGTTAGCTATTGACTGTTTTGCCCATCCGAATATATTTGCAATAGACGCTACAATTGCAGCTTATAAAAGTGAAGATTGGCTAAATGAATTGAGAGAAGTTCTATTTGAAAATAAAATGATTGTGGATGATTTCTTGAATGATGAAATTCCTGAAATAAGATTGGTTCCTGCAAATGCAACCTATCTTTTATGGCTGGACATAAGCAAATTGAATACTGATTACAATACAGATTCCAATGCTTTCTCAGAATTCCTAAGGGAAGAAGTCGGTTTATTCCTATCTCCAGGAGTTCAATTTGGACAGAATGGAGACAATTTCCTAAGAATGAACATTGCATGTCCTAAAGATCTGTTGATTGAAGGGTTGAATGCATTAAAAATAGGAATTGAAAAATTTAAAGTTAAAAATAATATTGAATAAAAAATAGTAATTTGATTTTTTTGAAAAATTTAAAAATAGAAAAAGTAGAGAAATTTATTTTATTTCAATTTCTCTTCCCACTCTTTTTGTCTAAATCCAGTAAGACATATAGTTTCAGTCTCAATTATTGGACGTTTTACTAGCATGCCTTCACTAGATAAAATCTTCAATTGTTCTTCTTCACTCATTTCAGGCAACTTGTCTTTTAATTGCATCTCTCTGTAAATTTTACCACTAGTGTTGAAGAACCTCTTGAGAGGTAGTCCACTTTTCTCATATAATGCCTTCATTTGGTCATAATCTGGATTGTCCTCAACAATATGTTGCTCATCATATTCGAATCCATTTTCATCTAACCATTTTTTAGCCTT
>JAGCBE010000272.1 GCA_017652345.1 Methanobrevibacter sp. | reverse complement strand
TGGTAGCTAAATCATCATTTTCTTTAATAATAGGTGTTCTTATTCCACGTACAACAGTACCAACACATCTCATTTTTATTACTCCTAATAAACATAAAGGTTTTGTTGGATTATTCCAACAACCTATTAATTTTATTTTTTTAATTATATTTATATGTTTAGATTATTTCATTTTCATTGAATATTTTTTGATGTTTTTTCATCTTCATTTTATTTCATTTTTGCATTGAAAAACATACTTCATTTCACTGTTTGGAAGTATTACAAAATTGACAAAAATTATATATATTTTAATAATAATAGTCTTTATCATGAGAGATATTATTAATCCGAATGTAGAAATTCCTGATGATCAGGTAGCTATGGCATTCTTTAGGAGTGTCCGTTGGGTTAATGGAGTCTATTGTCCTAAATGTAAATCATATAACATTAACAGCAGGGGAAACCAAGGAAGAACTCGCAGATATGTATGCAAGGATTGTGGTGCTAATTTCAATGACTTTTCAGGCACTATTTTCCATAAGAGCAAAATACCTCTTAATGTGATGTTGTATATCCTGTTTAATTTAGATAAGAAAACAACTACTCAATTGTCTGAGGAGTTGGATTACAGCAGGCAATGCATTTCAAGAATATCTAAACTATTTAGGGAAAAGCTATTGAGCAATCCTGAATTTTTTGACTTAGAGGAGTGAGCATACTTTTCTCAATATTAAGAATTATTCTTATTTCATCTTCATTGTTTTATAATTTAAACTATTCTTGAAATGGTTAATGTAAGCATATCAGTACATATTTTTTTAAATTTGTAACTTTTACGGTACATTTATGTTAGCATATGGGGTATTAACAATTGTTATATTTTTTCTCAAATTAGTCCATATTATCATCTAATAATTATATTCCCAATCAAATTCAAATATTTTATAATTTAAAAGATTTTCAGTGCTTTTTTCCCTATTAAACTCATTCATAGTTCTTATTTTTATATGAATTTTTAATTTTCATAGTCAATTTTTGCACTATTAATCTATCATGCCTTTATTTAATGAAAAACATTATATACTTTGTTTATCAATCTTTAATATAAGTAATAAGTTTTTAAATTATATTTTATTAATCCATAAAAGCTAATTGATAAATACCTTTTTAATTTCAAATTAAACCTTTATTTTAATTTATTAGTTTTTTCTAAATTATTAAAATGATTTATAAAAAAACAACTTATTATTTTAAAAGTTTTTATATGAATTCAAATCTCAAAAAGAGATAATATAAGAACCATTTTGTTTAATTTTAAAAATTAAAGTGATTTTTATGGATAAAAAGATATTGGCAATTATTGCTGTAATTATTATAGCTCTTGTAGCTGTAGGCGCATACTTTGCAACCAGTGGCGGCTCAAGTGACAATGTAGTAAGAATCGGTCACTTACCATCTGATCACGACACCGCACTTTTTGTTGCACAAGAAAAGAAAATGTTTGAAGATCAAGGTCTTACTGTTGAATTAACCCAATTTAACAATGGTGGAGACTTAATGACTGCTATGGCAAGTGGAGATATTGATATTGGTTATGCAGGTATCACTCCTGTAATGTCTTCCATTTCTCAAGGAGTTCCAGTAAAAGTTGTATCTGGTGCTCAAATTGAAGGAAGTGCTCTTGTTGCTGGTAAAAACAGTGGTATCAATTCTGTTGCAGACTTAAAAGGTAAAACTGTAGCAACTCCTGGTGAAGCAACCATTCAAAACATGCTTTTAACCTCTGCTTTAAGTCAAGCAGGCGTTTCAACTGATGATGTTGAATTCACTACCATGAAAGCTGCTCAAATGACTGACGCTTTAAAAGCAGGTCAAGTGGATGCTATGATTATTTGGGAACCATATGCTTCAATCGCTGCTAAAAACGGTGACGGTAAATTAATCGAAACCAGTGGAGAAATCATCCCTGGTCACCCATGCTGTTGTGTTGCAGCAAGAGAAGATTTCATCAATAATCATCCAGACACATTGAAAAAGGTTTTAGCTATTCACGAAGAAGCTACCAAATTCACTAATGAAAACCCTGCAGAAGCAGCAGCATGCTTACCTGAAGATATCGTTCCTGATGCAGAATTGCAAAAAGGAATTATCGCTGACACTACTTTCATATACGGTTTAGATGCTGATTACAGACAAAATGTAATGGACTTCATGAACCTTGAAGTAGAGTTAGGTCTTTTAGACAATCCTTTAACTGAAGATCAAATCTTCTACGAAGCATAATTTTAAAACCATTGGAAAATAAGAGTTTTTCTTATTTTCTAATCCTTTTATTTTTATTTTTTTTAAAGCACTCTTATTTTTCTTATTTTTATTTTCATTTATGATTGCTTTTTTTAGAACTTTGGGCATTTTTTCATTTTTTAGTTTATCATTTGTATTTGAATTTTTTTAAATGCTAAATTATATATATTAAAGAGACTTAATATTTATAATATATAAACAATTATCGTAATGAGATAGTTATAAAAATTTTATAAGATAGTGATTTACGTGGATATTAAGAAAGAATTTTTACCATTTATTTTACCAGCAATAATTCTTATTATTTGGTATTTGCTTACTGATGGTTTACATTTGATTCCATATTATATTCTGCCAAGCCCTATAAATGTATTTACAGCAGCTTGGACTTTATTAAGCAATGGAAAATTGTTTATGCATACCTCAAGCACTTTAGTGAAAGTGTTTTCAGGTATTATCCTTGCATCAGTAGTTGCAATTCCTTTAGGGATTATTCTTGGATGGTATGATACTTTAGATAGGTTAAGTTCATTGATCATCAGTATCTTGAGGCCTATTCCACCAATCTCATGGATTCCATTTTCCATTTTATGGTTTGGTATAGGATTATCCTCAGCAGTATTCGTAATCTTTATCGGTTGTGTATTCTCTGTACTTGTATACACCATTGACGGTGTAAAGAGAACCGATAAGGTATTGATTGAAGCGGCTCAAACCTTAGGAGCTAACAATTGGAACATATTGACTCAAATCGTGCTTCCTTCTGCATTGCCTTACATTGTCTCAGGACTTAAGGTAGGTGTAAGTATCGCTTTGATGTGTACTGTATCTGCTGAGATGATTGCTTCAAGCAGAGGATTAGGTTATATGATCTTGACTGCAAGTCAATTGTTCCAGCCAGGAACTGTTGTAGTTGGTATGATAATTATTGGTATAATCGGTATTTTATTTGATTATGGATTTAGAAAGGCACAAGATAGAATATTCTGGTAATGAAAGAGTATGAATAAGAAAGTATTTACCAGTTTTAGATATTATTAAAAGGTGTTTATATTGGCAATTGATATAAAAAATGTTTCTAAATCATTTGTTACAAAAGATAAAGATTTCATGGCTTTAAAAGATGTGAATTTGCATGTTGATGATGGAGAGCTTATCTGTCTTTTAGGGCCTTCCGGTTGTGGAAAAACAACCCTTTTAAGAATGGTTGCAGGTTTGGAAACACCTGACTGTGGTGAAATTTACGATAGAGGGGAACTTGTAGAAGGTCCTTCAAAGGAAAGAGGGTTTATTTTCCAACAATATTCTTTATTCCCTTGGTTAAATGTTTTAGATAATGTAATGTTTGGATTAAATTTATCTGGAGAAAACAGTAAGGAAGAGAATCTTGCTGCTGCTGAAAGATATTTGGAAAGAGTTGGATTAGCTGATTTTAAATACAGTTATCCTCATGAGCTTTCAGGTGGTATGAAACAAAGGGTAGCTATTATTCGTTCCTTATTGAATCACACTCCTGTCTTGCTTATGGATGAACCGTTTTCAGCAGTTGATATGTTGAATAGGCATACCTTGCAGGAACAGTTGATTGGAGTTTGGAAAAGGTTTGAAACTACAATTCTTTTCGTCACTCACGATGTTGATGAAGCTGTCTATTTGGCGGATAAGATTGTGATTATGGATAAAAGGCCAGGTAGAATAAAAGACGTAGTAGAGGTTCCTATTGAAAGACCAAGACAAAGGGAATCTCAAGAGTTCTTAGACTTCCAGGATGAAGTTGAAAAGCTTTTAGGAGTTTGGGAACCCTAGAACTAACAATTTTATCACTTTTATAGTGATAATTCTTTTTTTATTTTTCTTTAATTCTTTAAAAAGAGTTAGCTATTTTTTTTATTTATTATTTTTAAAAAGAGATTACTATTTTTTTACAATACTTTAGAATTAAAATTAGGATTTAAAGTACCGTATCTACCGTTTTTAACGGCTTCGAAAATAAATTTGGTGGATTTTTCAATAGCTATTTTTAAATTATCTTCATCTAAGCTATTTTCATTCTTTTCATTTAATAAAACAAGATTTGCACAAATTGCAGCAGAAAGACTGCATCCAGTTCCATGCAAATTGTCGGTTTTGATAAGATCCTGATGTAAAGTGCTTAATTCATCTTTTTCCTTATTGTAAATGATATTTGTTCCATTAAGATGTCCACCAGTAATCATTACATTGCAGTATTCACCAATCTTATATGCTGCTTCTTTTGCATCATCAACACTTTCAATTTTCATGTCTGA
>JAGCBE010000032.1 GCA_017652345.1 Methanobrevibacter sp. | reverse complement strand
TACTGGGGAAGAGTGGTAGAAACCAACTGCTTCTTCTTCTCCTCTTTTTACTACGTAACTTGGAGAATTTAATTTCTTACCGTTTAAAGCAATGTGTCCGTGTACTACAAACATTCTTTCTTCTTTAGCAGTACGAGCTAAACCTTTTTTGAAAACTATAGTTTGTAATCTTCTTCTTAAAATATCTTCAACAGTTAACTCAAGAATGTTCTCTCAGTGAGCGTTTTCATCAAGGATTCCTGATCTTTTGTAGTGTCCTAATAATTCTTCAGTTTCAACTTTTACTTGATCTTGAGAGAAACCGAGTAAGTATCTTGCTTCCCTACTGTATTTTCTAACTAAAGTATCAGCTTTCCAAATTTCCTTTTTGTTTTTTAAGCCGTATTTAGACATTAATTTATTTTCAGTTTTAATTCTTTCTGCATTCCAAGGATGAGGTGGTGTATCATACTTTTTCCTTGCTTTTCTTGGATGTCCCATAATCACATCTCCTTATCTTATATAATTATTCAGTTATTATAAATCTTCATAATCGTTTTATCATAGTTTACCTAAGTACAATAAAAGATGAAATTATCTTCTTCTACGACTTACACCGACAGTAGAACTGTGTCTGAAAGTAGATTTAGTTCTTTGTCCTCTAACTGGTAAACCAACTTCGTGTCTTCTACCTTTGTAACTTCTGGTCTTTTTCATTCTGTTTAAATCATCTCTTAAAGTCATGTCAAGATCAGATTCAATTAAATGAAGGTCTTCACCAGTAGTATAATCGTTACGTCTGTTTAACATCCAATCAGGAATATTGTGTTCTTTTGGATTTTCTAAGAGCGCTTCGATTTTTGCAACATCTTCTTCAGAGATGTAACCGATTTGATCATCAGTATTTAATCCTAAGGTAAGACAGATAGATCTAGATAAGGATAATCCAATACCTTTAATTTCAGTTAAAGCATGTTGGATAGTTTTGTTACCATCTACGTCCTTTCTGGATATACGCACTAAGTGCTTAAAGTCGTCTTCCATTAAAGTAACCTCCATATCATTTTTCTTTGGAGCGAACCCACGAGACGTTATTTAAAAAATTTAGCGGATTCGAATGCTTTATTTAAAGCACAGTTTTTTCAACAATGTAAAACTTAGTCTAACAATAGTTTTTAGATTTCATAGCCATTTAGCCATTTGATCCACAAACCAATGCTAACCAAGAGTTCATATCAGTTTCAAGCACATTTAATAATTCTAATTAAATAATAACTACGCTCAGCTTACTAAAAGATAGAGTAACTTAATACTCAATAAATTACTAATAAACTTTTAAAGCCATAGCTAGATTATAATTTAACTAATTAAAAAAAAGCAAACTAAATAAATCCAATTCGTAAAGCTTATTTGAATCGGATTTACCTTAATGATAATTTGATTAAAGTGATATTATCATTAATAATAATCCTATTAAATAGAATTACATTAAATTGCTATACACTAATAAACGCCGAGACTGGGATTTGAACCCAGGCGAGGTGAACCCTCACGGGATTTCCAGTCCCGCGCCTTACCAGGCTAGACTATCTCGGCAATCTAGTT
>JAGCBE010000271.1 GCA_017652345.1 Methanobrevibacter sp. | reverse complement strand
CATTTAGCCATGTTGAAGTTAAGTTGGGAGCTTGAGCATATAATGCTCATCCTCATTGTTGGTCTCCACCACCATCTAAAGAGCCATTATAATTTTCCGATGTCTCTAATCTTCTATCGTATGTAAATATAGTCATTCCATAATCTCATGCAGGAGATATTGCTACAGGGTATCATTCTTCTCTATAGTTTAGAACTTCTGAATCTAATCTGTGTCATAGCTTAAATCATTTAGTATTGTATCAAGTCTGAATTCATTCAGCATAAAAATAGCTACCTCATGCAAATTCATCTGCTGAGATACCTTTTGTCCGATCTTGTAATGTTATATCTTCCCTTTTTACATCCACCATGTTTTTATTCTAAAAATCATAAATAAGGGTCTTCTACATGATATGCACTCTCGTTTTCAAAGCATCATTCAGTTTGTATCTGTTGTATTCCCTGCTGGTAATATCACTCCCATAGCTGTTGCTTATCAAACACTTGCTTAGCACCAAATACTAAACTATTTAAACCTTTAACAAGTATGTTGTGGTATTCAGGCTGCAGCTTTATTTCATCACTTGTATTTGTTAACTCTAAGTCTAACGGTATATACTTACCCTCAATATATAGCTGACCATCTTTTTTAGGTATAGGTATAAGAAAAATGCTACCATCCCTTAGTATTCAGTATGGTCTTTCATGCCACTTAGGGTCTGTTACATCTTTTTCACTATCATATAAGCTGCTATCATACAATGGTATTTTTTTGCCATCTAAAAATGCAGCCAAAACTAGCTTTAAACCTGTGCTGTCCTCACTAGGCTGTGGTAATATATATTCAGACTGTCCTGCATTTACTGGTGTAGTAAAACTTTGCCAGGCATACTTCCTGGAGTTTACCACTAGCCTGGAAAATATATCTTTATATATAATGTTTAAATAAGTTAGGTAATCTGCATCTGCTATTTGTCATGCAGGTGTTGCAGTTTGATCCCTAGATAAGTTTATAATTGTAGATACATCCATTAGCTAATAAGTTCTATGTAAAAGCTTTATGCCAAGAGGTTAGCAATGCCAACCCCTTGTATATAATGCCTTTACTAAGCAGCAACCTTAATTTTAACCATTCTCTCTTTTCATTCTTGGAAAGTTTTAACTCCATATAGGCAAGAGATAATGTAGTAATCAGCTTTTTGCTTTGGTAATGGATTTTTTCTAACATCAATGTTTTGTTGCATAACTAAGTCAATAGCTCCTGGTCTACAAAGTAATGCAGTAGCTTCCTCAGCACCAACAGTAATAGTTGTGTCAGGTGAGCTTACTAATACATCTCCACTTGTAGTTAAAACTCCTGTAGAACCATCTAAGTGAGCTCTAACATTCTTTAATTTAGCTCTGTCAGCAGCAGATACTTCAATATAAGTTGTTCCTGCTCCTGCAGCTCCGTTAATAGCAGCAGCTAGGTTAGTTAATGCAGCAGCATCGTTAGCTCCTTTCAATACATTTCCTGGAGTAGATCCAATAGAAGATACGAAAGTGAAAGTAACTCATGCTATAACAATTTCATCAGTAGCAACTACACTTGAGAAACTAATAGTTCTAGAGTGGGCTACATTGTTAGAGCTATATACTTTGTATCCTGCAAAGTTTCCTGCATAACCGTTTTTAAGAGCTAAGTCAGCTAGGCTAAATCAGTCTTGTGCAACAGTTTGTGCAATAACACTTGCCATTTTAGGAGATACAACCAATGCCCATGTTTTGTCCATTTCACATCCGTTAGCTGTAAGTTTTGCACCTGCAGTCATGATGGCATTTAGACAGTTAGAAGTAGATAAGCTAATTGCATTTCCTGCAGTTCCTCCGATGTCTCCATCATCCATAGATACAACAGCATTAGAAACCTCAGCCAATACTTTACCATCAATATCGTTAGCTAGTCTATAAGCAGCCCTTTCAACATAAGAGTTTTCAAGGTCATACTTCATTTGAATCCAGTCTACCTCATCGATAGCAAAAGATATTTCCTTTGACTGGTCAATGTCTAAGTATTCATCAGTTCCAACTAAGTCTTGCTGAGTTGTGTCTGTGTATTTAACATAGTCATTAACAACTAAGTCATTAGGGTATGGTCTGTGAATTCTATCACCATACTTTAAATCAGGTTGTTCTTCAAAAGAACAAATTTGTGTAGCTACCAAAGCATTGCGAGTCAAGTATTGAATTCTACGACTCCATAGCTCAGGTATAAAAGCATCTAAATTTTGTGCCATGTTTGTAAATAAAATAGGTAAGTAAAAGGTTATTTACCTTTCCTTGCTTTCCACCGCTCGTTAAACTCCGCATCGGTCATTTGCCTCCAGTCTTTTTCAGGCTCAGGGTCTTTTGTTATACCCTCAACACCTGTTGCTGTCTGCTGTTGCGAAAGCAATTCAGGCTTGTTTTTTGCAAGGTATAAATCGAAAGCCGTTTTAGCATCCATACCTGGAAATTGGTCTTGGATCTTTTTAACTTCTTCCCTAAACTCACTTGCAGTAGAGTTTTTTTCAAAGAATAGCTCCTCCTTTACCTTTTTATCGATGTAGCTATCATCGATTTGGTATTGTTGCTTTTCTTTTTCTTGTGCCTTAGCACTCTTAAACCTTGACTGTCGCTTGTCGGCTCTTTCCTTTTCCTTTTCGTATAAGGCTTTGTAGTCGACTTCCTCTCAGTCTTCTAACTCCTCAGTAGGAGTTGTTTCCAGTGTTTCATCTTCTGGCATGTTTACATTTGGTTAGTAATAAAGCATCATAACCTTAGCTGAAGTAGGTTTGTTGTTGCATAAACCTACAAACTGCGATTATGTTAGGTGGTTAACCTCTTAAGTTCTCTCTCTTTTAGCAGGACACAGTTATAACCTGCTCCTGTTCGGCTGATGAGTTTCCAACTGCATTAAACTTCCTGCTTAAACATATCGTTGATTAGGTCTGCCCTTTCCTGGTCTTCCATTTCCTCTATATCTTCCTCAGGGTTATAGTTAGGGTTTTCTACTAATTGGTCAGGCAACCTTTCCACAACCCATGCTAAACACCTTAACTCAGCCCTTAATAAATCTGACTGTGTTAAGCGATCATCAGCAACATCCATGCAGTCACCATAAACTATTTTGTTAGCTATGGCTACTTGCCTTTGCCTAATAGCTTTTTTAACTTCCTCCCATCACTTACACTTTAGTAAGTCATCAAGCTTTATCATTTTTTCGTTAGCCATTATTGTATATTAGCATCTAAATTAACTGTGTCCCTTGTTATTAGCTCATCCTTAGTTGGCTGTCACTGTGCCATCATTATGTTGGCTGCACTGTTAGCCATCTCATTTTGCATAGGCACTTGTGGTTGCTCTCACATCTCTAACAATATTCAGTTTAGCTTTTCTAATATTTCCTCCTTTAAGTCACCGTCCTCAGCCTTTTGCATGTATAACCATACTGTGTAAAAGTCTAGGTCAGTCCTTTTAAACAAGCTCTTTGGCTTAACACCTAAGTTAACCATATCTACATAGTCCATAGCTTTTTTCTCCTGTGGTGTATAGTCAAATATTGAGTTAACTGTGTTAGGCTTCAAACCTGTTGCCCTAAGATACAACCTTTTAAATATTGCTTTATTTACAGGTTTAATTTCAGGGTCGTTTGTAATTATAGGGTATAATGCCATAAGTGTATTTTTGTCTTTTTCCTTTATTGCATTTATGTCCTCAGTAGCACCTACCATAATGTATGGCATTTGCTTTGTGATAAACTGGTCTTTACTAAGGCTTTTACCTGACCATGCAAAGTCTGCATTTAGCAATACCCATTTTTCCTCGCTATCTTTAAGGTTTTCAAGGTAACCTCTCCATCGTTGGAAATAGTAGTCCCTATAAAACCATTGCTTAATAGTATTTTTAACTGATAGCTGCATGTTAGCATTAGCTTGTAACTGCTGTGCCTCTGCCTTTGTCATGCTTTTGTCAGGCATAAGTCACTGCTGCAGGCTATCTATCTTACTGTCATATTTAGCCTCTGTTTCTAGCCAGCTCATCATGTTCCAAACATCTGTCTTTATTTGGCTTTGTGGCAGCTCATACATAGCATTTTGTATAGGCTGTGTTCCTATTTCGTTTTCATCAATAAACAATAGCCTTTGGTCAAATGTTTTCTTTTGTAGCTCTTCCTTATTTTTAATAAGCCTACTGTTAACTAAGAAGTCACCACCAGTAGCCTCCCTTTTGGCTTTCATAAGTGATAGGTTGGCTAGGATCGACTTAGCATTTTGTTTGTCCTCAACCTTATCACATATACTTGTTCCAAAAGGGTTTCACCTTACAGGGTCATAGTAGTTAAGTAACACTGGTCGTGGTATCAAAGTTTCATCTAGCTTTTCCTCTTTAGTAACTGGCTTTAGCTTTTCCTGGTAAAATATTTCACTCATATCTGCACTACAAACAAATTTCCACTTTTTACCATCAACTATTGTGTAATGCACATATATATCTAAGGCAAAATTGTCCTCTATCTCATCAACAACTATTGGTCAAGTTCATGCTTTGTTTTGGTAAGCCTCCCTTGTTAATGTATCTTCCATGTTGTATTGCTTTGCAAATCGCCTGTTAATAGCATTTTTATCATACAAGTCCTTAACATCATGTATATTAGTAAGCATGCAAAACCCATGAAACCTATAGTTTTTACCATCAAACTGACCAGTCTGTGTTGGTAAAGGGTCAGGTATCCATGATAAAGGGTTTATTGCTTTCCATGTGTTTGTTAATGTGTTGTGGTCAAAACCAGTTTTGTTTAAAATACCTACACCAAAAAACAAACTGTCTTGCTCTACCTGGTATTTTAACTGTTGCACAGCTCATTCCCTTTCATCAAACTCTGCAACTGCATTTAGGTTTTCAGCCTCTTCCTCTCAAACCCAACCTGTCCTTGATATAAACTTGCATTTAACACCATTAGTGAAAAACGATGCAATAAGGGTGTCTATGTAATTACCCACCATGTTAATGTTGATAATTTTCCCTCAGTTTTTAGCTTGAGGGTTTCGTTTCATTATTCTGTCCCTGTATCTTATTCTAGCAGGCCTTACATAGTTTAGTCCTAAAGCATATTCTCTCTGTATTTGAGTAAGTATTGCTGACTTGTCCATGCTTGGTTATGTAATATAAATTCAACAGGTATTATAACCTGATTTTTTCAAATGCAACTAAACTTTAGTATAGCATATCATCAAAATTTATTGTTATAACATCTGTCTTTGTTATAGGCGATGCAGACTTGTTAAGCTCCCAATACATTCTCATCATTATGGCATCTGCATAGTCAGGTGAGTGGCCTAACCTTTTTTTCATGTCCTCTTTGCTTTCCAGCTTTACCTTGTTTTCCGTGTCAACATCTTTTAGCAATATGTTATCTAGCTCTACTTGCACCCTGTCCATTATTTCACCTGACACATTTAACCTTATTTCCCTTTTTTCCATTAAATACTTTAGCTTAAAATAACACTGTGCCTTTAGGTTGGCATAGTTTCTTAGCTCATCTTTTTGCACTATAGGAGTAGCATTATTCATGAAGTTTACACAACCCCTTAAATTATCAGCAACACCTCAACCTACTCAGTCGCTGTCTATACAAATATTGCTCCTCCTACAATTATAATACTGTTCTAGATCCTTTATCACTGCCACAGTTTGGTCTGTAGTCTGTCACTGGTATGTCCTTACATCAAAACCGTTTAAACCTTTCCAAACTATAATTATGGTTTTGTCTTCACCTAGCCTGGCAACATCGCATGTAATGTAAACTGTATTGCTAGGCTCAACATTAGCAGTAAATAAGTCTGCTATTTCATCCCACCTAAACAACTTACCTGGTGTATCATCATAATCAAAGTTACCATACAAAAGCCTTTGCTTTGTTATCTCATCAGACCTTTCCAACTGCTCAATATAAGCCTCGGGCAAGTAAGGGTTATCTCATGCAGTAGCCCTTATAAATTTTCTATAAGGTGGCAATGTGCCATCCTTTCGTGGTTTATAATAGTCATTATAAACATGTCACTTGTTAGGGTTAAAACACTCTAAAAACTTTGGACATTTTTCTACAGTTTCACCCTTAATAACAAAAGTGTTTTGCCTACCAATTCTTGTTTTAAGCATGGCTATACCTTTAGCATCAACCTCGTTGGCCTCATCAATAAATGCACCTGTAAGCTCCAGCGATCAAAACCTAGTCCACTCTGCATCCGAAGTTTGTGCTGCACAGTCTAGCAATATAATTTCACTACCATTTTTAAACTTTATAGTATTGGTTTGGTTGTTAAGCTCTCCCCAATACTCTTTTGGTATGTTGTAATACTTCATGATTTTGTAATAAGTAGCCAGTGTTGTCCTTCTTAGGTTTACCAACTCTTTCCTACCAATTACCCATCTGCTGCCAGGCAATTCCATGCAGCTTGACCATACAAAAAAATCTCACAACCATGTTTTACTACCTCATGCAGCACCACCAAATCATACTTCGGTTGTTGTATCATCCTTTAAATACTTAAAGGCCTCAGC
The DNA here is from genome assembly GCA_017652345.1 of Methanobrevibacter sp. The sequence goes on along the minus strand of JAGCBE010000271.1, from coordinate 16,726 downwards.
TTGTTTATCTGTTGGCTTAAACTCTACAAACATTTATTACTTTTTCTTAAAAACAATTTTCTTTTTAGCAACTGGCTTTACCTCTGCCTCCTTTTTTGGCTCAGGCACTTCAACAAAAATCTCTTTAGGTGATGGTTGCCAAACCTTTGCCTCAGGCAATAACTTTTTTAGCTCTTTTAGCCAGTCAATAACCTCTAAGCTCCTAAGGTTGTTTTTCCATTCAAGCTCTTTAATTTTAGCCTCAATGGCTGCTCTTACTTTGTCCATGTTGTCCATGTTAGTATGTGTTAGTTATAAAAACTGTGTAAATCTTTTATAAGCCTGTCCAGTTGCACCTTTTGTATAATGCTAAATGGTTTAATAATTACCTGCAGCTGCTTATCTATTTCCTCCCAGTTATCTGTGCCAAAATACTCCTTAACCATTTCAGGCTTATGTCTTCTATGGTATTTAACACATAAAGTTAAATCTGCTTTTAAGTTTTTATAGATGTAGCTTATCTCATCTTGTGTTTGTTTTGGTATGGTCATCTGTGTTCTCATATAATAGGATCTAAAGCTTCTATTTTATCTGCAATAAAGTCATGTAACTCCTGCAGGTTAAAATCTGAATACTTAACAGGCTTGCCATCATCAACATTATATTCTTGCAGTGCCATGAATTCACAGAGGACGGCCTCTGCATTTTTATACTCTATCTGCTTTACCTGTAACACACCAGCGATAGTCCTTTTTGGCATTGCTTGACATTTTGTATTAAATAAAATAGCAACCCTTTTTTGTTTTACATTTTCCCTACGGAGCAACCCTGCCTTTTAGTAGTCCGCAACTGCTAAGCATTATTTTTAACACTTTTGCTACTGTCAATAACATTTCATCATAGCAGGACATGTATTCACTCAATTTTCTCTGTGTTTAAGTTTTCGTTTTTGCTTATGGTAGTTGGCTCACCCAGCTCAGTCTTTATGATCCTTAAAATTCTCTCTATATCTGCTATGCTTAACTTTATTTCCTCAACTTTACCATCCTCTCACTCCCTTTTTGCAAGCATTCACATAACCCTAGCAACTGCAGCATTTTTAGCCTTTTTTAATGTGTCCATTGGTATAGCTAAACTCTCAGCCTGCTTTTGCACATTAAGCTCCATAGCCTCGTTTATAATTCTATCAGCCATTGCCTGCTTGTCCTTTCACCAACCCTTAGTTTTCTTAGCTATTCATCAGCCATTTAATTTGATTCATTTTTGACTTAAAAATGCCTTAACTTCATAAAACTCACTTTCCAAAAACTCAGATTTTAGAGCATCCCAATTATGCTTTTGTTTCATTTATAGTTAAACAATTAAATGGAGCGGTCAGATAGGTATTGAACCTTCTCCTTTTTACTGGAAGTAAACTGTGCTACATTTACACCATGACCGCATTTGGAGCGAGTAAGTCAGAGTTAAACTGCTACCTGCTTATTGGAATATAAGCTGTGCTATCGTTACACCATACTCGCATAGCAGGGAGTTAAGCTGCTTTGTGTCTTTCCTCCCTTAAAACTTTTTCACCCTTATACATTCAAGCCCCTACTTTATCTATCTCATCAAAGCTTAGCACTGGCACTGTTAGCTCACAGTTTTTGTCTATTAGATACACATACTTTAACTGGTATCATGCTATTGGTGTCCAGCTCCTAAACTCTTTTGACATTTTTAAGTGATGTGCCTGTATTACATGCATCTTTGCTCAGGTTTTTGGATCAATTCTCAAACTTGAATTAGTTGCTATGCCTACAAGCTTAAAACCACTTGCTCTATATATTGTCCCATCTCCACATTGTGTCCCATCTGCAAAGCTTATTATCCGTTTTATTCGTGGAGCACTTTTTTTAATTAACCTTATGCTTATTGCTATGCAGCGACTTTCACTGTTTCTTGGCAAGTCCTCATCAAAGGCCATGCGGTTTAGCTCTATAAACTCATTCCGCTTTGTGTCCTTTACTAAATGTATTGTCCCCTTTTTATTTATGCTAGGTCAATAACTCATTACACCATGCAGCTTACCATTTAGAAAACAACCAAAGTGCAACTGTGAGTTAGGCACTACTTTACCGCTATAGTGATGTTTCCTTACAAAATCATTTGCTATGTTAGCAGGTATTACTTTAACTATAATGTCCTTTACCTCACTCATGCTGCATATTAAATATTAGCTAAATACTGCATTGCCATTACATATAAGGCATTACCGTTTTTATTCTCATTACCCATAGCCTCAGCCTGAACCATGTCAGGTGAATTTTTTGCACTGTCTATTGCCTCCCTTACTTTTTCCATTTGCTCGTTAGTGCATGTAAATGTTATTTGCTCAAACTCAGATTTTTCACCTTTAGGTAGTGTAAAGTCTTCCCCAAACTCATCAGGGTCAAACTCAGGTGCATCAAACTCAGGGAATAGATCGGACACACTTATTTCCAAATCACCTATGTTAAAATCTTTAAGGCTGTCTAATTCTGACTTTAGGTTGGCTAGGTTATAGTCTGACTCGTTAAGCTTGTTATCTAGTATTCTATACTTTTTAATTTGCTCATCTGTTAAATCATCTGCTACTTCTACTGGCACTTTTTTAAGCCCTAGCTTTTTAGCTCACTCAAACCTACCATGTCCAACAATTATAATGTTGTTTTTGTCTACCACTATAGGCTGCCTAAAACCAAACTCCTTAATTGAGTTAGCTATACGGTTAATTTGTGTCTCATCATGAATTTTGTTATTCCGCTCGTAAGGTATGATTTTGCTTACCTCCATTTCGATAATTTTCATGTGCATTGCTTTAAGATATAAAAGGTTATAATGATAAGTTGCAACAGTCCTCAGGGTTGTAGTTAAAATGCTCTTTCCAGTAATGGTAATGTGCATCAACATCTTCACATACACTTATTTGTGGCTTTTTAATTTTAGCCAGCAGCTGCTTTTTCTTCTCTATTGGCAGGTGCATGTAACCACCCTCAGATAAAGTGTAGTCTGAATAGTCAATGTTAAACCGCTTTTTAATAAAGTGGTTAACCCTTAGGAACTCTACAAGTATTTTATCACATTTTATGGCATTGATTTTGTCTATCTCCACATAAGGTGGTATGTAAGGACTTAACCTAATACCAACATCGTAACCCAAAGCCCATAGTTTTTCTATAGCCTTAATTCTATCGCTAGGCCTGGTTGCATGCTCATAAGTAGCAGCCAACTCATCATTTGTGCATGTTATGGTTATCTGTATATGTGCTAGATCCTTGTCAAGTATCTTTATGTATTCATCACTAGCCACCAAATCAGACTTTGTAACTATTAAATATCATTTCCTGCAGGCATTGAATGCCTTAATAACATTGTAGGTTATTTTGTGGACTTTTTCTACTGGCTGGAAACAGTCAGTCATACCACCTAGCCTGGTTATTTGTCCCTGTGGTATTTCCTTTGCAATAATTCTATAGGCCGTTTTTAGGTCAATAAACTTAGGGTTATCAGGATGCCATAGGCCTCTAAATGCCAGCAACGACCTAGCATAACAGTAGCTACAGTTATGAGCACAACCCTGTCAATATGTATCTAGCCTTGTAGGGTAAACACATTTTGCTCACTCACCACCACCAACTGTATTGTATAATGCACCAAACTTTTTTATGCTTGACATGGTATTTAATTGTAATTAAATTCGCTCATTCTTTTTTTAAGCAATGCATCGGCCTTTGCTTTATATTCATAATACATGCCCAATAGGTCAGGTGTTGATATTTTATACAACCCTTTGTCCCTTATCATATTGTCCACTACTTCTATGCCATACTTGTTTTGCATCCACCTGGTATATGCAATGTAGTTACCGTGCAGTATTACATTGCACCTTACACAGCCTGCATGGCAGTTGTCCTCATTAAAGCGATACTTCATAACAGCCCTAGTTATAAAGTGCATATTTTGTGCCTTTTTTCGTGGTATCTTTGCTCAGCACAAAGGACACACTACTATACCTTGCCTGTTACAGTCCCTTAGCCTTATGTATTCTGAAAACACTCAGTCCAGCTTTTTTATAACCTTGCTCCTAGATAGTTTTTGCATAAGAAAAAAGCAGCAGGTAAATATGCGAGTATCTGCGGCTCTCCCAAATTCTTATATAACTTATGTCACCTATAAGCTATTGTAAAGCATATCAAAAACAAGTCAAAAAAAGCTTGACCCTTATGAGTCAAGCCTCTTTAATAACACCCTTATAAGTATTGCCTAATATATTTTTGTAGATCATCAACCCTTATGTATTTTATACCAAAGCCCCTTTCCTTTGTCCTGGTAATTGAATTATCAATACGGACTGGTATATACTTTGACCTATTTTTCATAATGGTTGTGATATGCTTTCCCTCTAGCCAGGCTATCTCTGTAGCGGAAAAGGCTTTAATCATTCCAGTTTTCATCTACATACTTTGATATAAAACTTTTAACTTTGGCCTCATCAGTATATTTATTGTCAGCATCCCACTCATCTTTATCAAACCATGTGTAATACTCAATAATTTCCTTTACCTTTACTTTCATAGGCCTATTGTCTTTTTTGTTAAGTTGCTCTTTCCACCTACTATCTAGGTAATCTTTTAAGCTCATATATTTTTGCATCTTAATAAAATTGGTGAAATAAATATACATTTTTGTATATAAAATGCAACCTGTTAGCACTCTAGCGGCATAACATCCTCAAACAACATGGCCTCCTGCAAAAGTTCCTCATCGTTAAGCAAAGGCTCAAGTTTTAGTAGGCGGCTTATTTGGTAGCCCATAACATACCGCTTGTTAGTTCACTGCAGCATGAATTTTTCATCTGCCAGCTTTTTAACTTCCCTTAGGTAGTTTATAATGTATTCTCTGTCCATTGTGCTACTCCTTAAAAAAATAAACATCTGTCATATTTTGGTATTCAAAATATTTAAACTCTTCATCCCTACTGCTGTCAACCTCTAATACTGAAATTTCATCTCAGCACCAAAGCCCTAGCAAATGCTCATTTATATCAGAGCGGTAGTCGCCACCTGCAGTTTCAGTATCAGCCCTGCATAGTAGCGATAGTGGATGCACTACACCCTCCCATTGATCCTTTAAAGCATCATCATGCTCCTGCTGTGTCATGTTTATGTATTGGCTGCGGCTGTGGTTTACTAGGTAATAAACCTTACCATCTTTATGCTCCAAAATCTCTCACTCCTGGTATTCATCCTCTCGCCCCTTTTCAGGCTTTAGGTTAGACTCCCATGCAAATGCTGCACATTGTGAATAATCTCATACCCATATAACCCTGTAGGGTTTTTCACTTAAAAGTTTTTCCACCCTGCACATGTCAGGGTTTCAATACCAGCTGTGCTCCATAAGTTTCCAACCCTCAGGTGATATAACTTTAATGTCCTCTGTTGGACTAATTAAACATGCCTTGTAATACTGTCCCATTTGTCTATAAATTATAAGCTAAAATTGTGATAGGTTTTAGTAACAGGGAGCAGGCAGTAATGCCTGTTCCTTTTTACTTTAATGCTTTACCAATGTAACCGTTAATTGCCTGCAATGCTCCCTTAGGTAATTTTAGTGTAATAGGCTCAAAATACCTAGCAGGCACTGTTACCTCTTTAATCTTGCTATACTTATCTAGCATAGCACAATTTGTTTTCCAACTGTCACCATAACTGCGGTATCTCCACAGTTTCAACTGGTCTGACCTGTGTTTTTGCCTCCACTCTATTGCCTCCGCATAGGTTTTGAAGTAGTGGTCATAACCATCAACCTTGTTCCACATCTCTCTAATGTGGTAAGCTTTAACCATTTTTTCCTGTGCCATCTGTAATTTGTTTATTATATAAAGTAAGTATATATGCTGGTATTCAATACCTAGCAAAGTTAAACATCTCCGCCTGCAGCTCCTTAAACACATATCTATATACCTTATCTAAAATATCTTCTATCTCAGGCCTGCTGCAGTTAGTGATATTGTTTTCTATTTCCTCCATAACCGCTCCCTCTAGGTTTTCAAACCAATAATGAGCAATGTATTTTACATCGGTGGTTTCTATTATAGTATCTGAAACCTGCTTTATTTTTTCTCTGTCTTTCATGTTTATAATTGGTTAGTAATAAAACTAGTCTGCAAATTCTTTTGGTCTTCTCTCCAAACCATACAAATCAATTTTTACTAATTCATCATATAATGCCTTAGCCTGCATTATGCCTTTTACATAATTTTCTAGATCCTCTCACTCTAAGTTACCATAACTTACTGTCCCCATTTCCCATTGGTAAGTGTATTGGCTGTCTTCCCTAAGGTGAGCATACATGAAGTCAGTCCTTAAAAAGAAGTCAGGTTTAAAGTTACGGAAACTCCTGTCCTTAGGGTAAATAGATACCCTAACATCACCATACTCTGTAACTAAAGGGTAGTCTCAACAAACATACCCATACTTATCTGCAACCTCTCTTAGTTGCTTAGTTGTTGAGTTGTTCTCAACTGCTTTAATAAAAGCCTCTCTTGTAATTGTCATGTCTGTGGTTGGTAATAAGTTAAAACTAATCTTCAAATACAAATGTAACACCGTCTTTTAATCATAGCTGCCCATTCTTTTCCTCAGTCCATCACTGCTCCTGAGCATAAGCTATAAATTTCCTTAGATCAATAAGCAGTCCTTGTTTACGAGCCATTTCGTTAAACTTTAAATAGGCCTGCATTAGCCTAGCCTGTGGTCTAGGCACTGTAATTTTTTTGGTTTTTCCCATGTTTCTAACTGGTAATAAATAAAGGTGTTATTTATCATAACACCTCTATGATATATCTTTTTCTCAAAAAATCAAGAAAATATATACTTTTTTTATTCTATCTTTTTACATTTGCCAAAAACGGTATCAAATCGCTCTAGCTGGACACATAAAACCCTAGTAACTAATTAGGTTTGTTTTGAGCAATACCTTATCTAAAAACTTTTTAGTAAACTTGTTAGTATGCTGGTTGCTTATATCAAAGTTGAAGTCATTCATGTTAAGCCTTAATGGTGTATGTGCTACCATTGGAAACTCCCTCATGTTTATGTGGCTTTCATATCAATACCTTTCCGCATCTGTCCCTGCCCATATTACTATAGCCTTTTTACCAAATGCCTTAGCACAGTGGTGTAGGCTGCTGTCGCATCATATAACAGGGTATCTAGCACAAAGGGACACAACCAGCCTAAGGTCAGGTGTATCGCACATTTGGCAACCATTTAAAGCTGGCTGTGCTCCTGGTTTAATAACTAGGTATGGTGTAAAGCCCTGTGCTATTAATCAGTCAGCCACATACTGTGCAGCCTCTACTGGCAAGCTCCTGTAACTTTTATCTGCTCAGTTAAGTCACATTGTGCTACCAAATGGCTGGTATAATATAGGCTTGTTACCGCTTAAAACATTACCCAATTTTTCATGCTCTGCTAGGAATAAACAAGGTTGTGGTGCTGGTGCTGGCAAGTGCTTAATTCCAAGCTGTCTAGCTGCCACATCTAGCCAGTTTTCCGCATCGTTAAAAAACTTAGGGTCTGTGTATGGCTCAAGCTCTATGTAGTCATTACCTTTAATAACATCCTCAAAAAGTCTGCGATCATCTAAACCATGCACAGATATAATATAAGGGTTTCACCAAAATACCAATGGCCAACTGGTTACAACCTTAACTGGCCTCTGCTTAGCCACTTCAGTAATTGCACCACTCATAGCAACGACCCTACCTAGTCAACCATCTATTCTTATTACAAGTGTTTGTTGTGTATCTGCCATGTTATTTAAGTATAGGAGTTAAAAAGTCTAAAGGCCAAAGCTGTATGGAAAGCAGCATCAATAGGCCTTTTTCATAATCATAATCTCATAGCTCACTGCACAGGCTTAGTAAGTCCTCGTTAGTTGTATCTACCTTTGCTTTAGTAATTAGCCAGTGTATAAAACCATAGCCCTTACTGCATATAATTTCCTGTGCCTCTCAGCCTTTAAATATAGTTCAGTAAAAATCATCCACCGCATATATATCTCAGCGGTCTAACTTCCAGTTGTAAATAGGGAAACCATCGTGTTTCTCTACTTCCTTTTCATACTTAGTAAGTAGTTTAAGTAGTTTTTCCATGCTATTTTAAAATACTAATTAAAGTTGGTAATGGATCATCAGCAACAGCCAAAAATGCTATTATGCTGTCCATTAAGCTATTGTTCACTGTAGGTATGTAATAGTCGCCAATGTATATGTTTCTTCACTCCATTGGACTAAACACAGCCCTGTGCTCAACAATATAGTCGTTAGCAACTAGCCAGTCTATAAATCAAAAGTCCTTGCTAATTATCTCAATAGCATCTAAAAACTCACCATCTTCAGTATGGAAAAACTTTTTAAAGTCAGGATCATACGACTCACATGCATACATCCACTCCTTTCAGTCATCCATATACAAGTTTAAAAGCTTAATTAGCTTTAAATCTTTACTTTTCTTTGCCATGTTTTAATAAATTAAAATATAAAAGTCTAATTACTGCATAAATAAATCTATACACTTCTGTTTATCTATATGTCTTAATTCTTTTACTTGCTCATACATTAGTCAAATTCTTCTTTCTAACATATTTGTAGAATTATGAAATCCAATAGCTCAACACCATCATACAAATGCTATTGCAACTAATAATAATATTACACTGTCTTTACTCATTCTCTCTAAACACATAAAGTAAATTCTAAAGGCAAGCCACCTCTTGCCTAAGTGTATTGCATTTTTTATCTTATACAATTACCCTACAAGGTGGTGTAGGTTGCAGGAGTCCATGAGGCAAATTTATAGCCCTGTAAGCATCTCTACTTACACTACCTGACTGCCAAACTTTTCCGCTTGCTAATGGCTATGGCACTCCATTATATAGTTTAAATGTTTGATACTCCTTAACTAGCTGCTCAAGCTTGCTATTTATCTCCCTAGCAGCAGCTACATCATCTGTTTCATAATACTGGTTTTGTAGATCGTTAATCATTTGCTCATACTCCTTGCAAAACACCTTAGCCTCTACTGCATTATACCTAACCTTTATGTCCTTATAGTCAGGGTTGGCTGCAGGTTTAGGTGCTGGTGTAATTGGCCTAACATAAGCCGCTTTAAACTTTGCTGGCTTATTACTGTAGTGGATCGGTGCAACTAATTTTATTGCCTCTTCCTTACTCCATCATTGGTAAAGCCTTTGATAAAATCTACTCCTTGTGGTTTTTTCTCACTCATATTGCTGATACCGTGCCAGCTCCTCCACAAACCTTTTTGATACTATTTTACCTGGCTTGTATCTTACTTCCATTGGCACTGGTTTAAGTGCCTCTATAAAGCTCATTCATGCCCTTATGTTTTTATAATAGGTTGTCCTACTACACTTTGGTCATAAGTATTTTTCATAAGCTTGTGATAACTCCGACTTTTTCATTTTTGTTTGTTATTATGAAGTAAACCCTATCTCCTGATACTGAATTCACTTGCATTTATCTGACCATAAATTGTAGATAAGCAGGCTACCATGTTCCTTTCCCAGTTACCTGTGCTGGTTGCATACCTAGCACCATTATCATATTGCTCAATACAACTTCCTGCATTGCTTAGGCATCAAAGTGTTTGTTTTTTTCACAAATACTTGTTAGTTAATGTTTTACCTATAGCCTCTAGTCAAGCCTGCTGTAATGCATACACAGGACGGTCTCACCTATCGTTTGACCCCACTGAGCCAATGTTCGCATTACCGTATCATCTGTTACCTCATGAAGTTTCGGCTACAGTTATACATAGCACAACACCCTCCTTTATTCAGTAGTGGTTTTCCACATGCCATATATCACTAGCATTTAGCCCATAGGCTGCTGCCATTTCCTTAAACCTTTCATGTGGTGTTGCTTTATCTATAGGTGGCATTACCTGTGCATCTCAACTCTCGTTAAGCATACCTGGTTGCCATACAACACATGTGCCTGCAGTTTCGGTTTCACTCTCTGCCTGCATATTGTTTCACCAACATAGTGGTAGTAACATTGCCACATAGGCAATTATCATTCATATAACAACATAAAGTCAGTTGTCTTTGTAGGTTTTATAACTATTTAATTTTTGTTCCATTTGCTAAATTAAAGAGTAAAAAGCTTCTCGCTCAGCCTTAAGCTGTAAGGCCCTTTGATAGGCCTCTTTAGGGTTGACCTTTAGGTGTTTTACCAATAGCATGGTAATACCAACCTTAGCTATATCTCGCTCTCCATAACACATGGCAAATAGCTTATCTTTATCTATGGTGTTGCCATTGTATGTTATTTTGTTTTCGTTCTCTGACATTTTTGTTTAATTACTCAGCTAAATCATTTTCAACAAATTCTCATAACTTCATATAGGCCTCCTCGCTGCTGGTGGCAATACAAACCAGTTGGTCTGCTGCATATACTTCCCAGTAATACCTGTCACCATCATCAGTCCTTATTATGTAGTATCATTTGTCCTTTAACCTCTCAATTAAGGTTTTAAACTCTATATCTTGCATGTTAATAACTATTAAATGCTAAAATCTTTCCTAATATGTAACTTTACAACATTTGTATATGGCTCTATAAGCTCTGCTTTTTTCATAAGCCTTTTGTAAGTTTCCTTAATAACTATTAAGTCCAAATACCTATCAAAAAACTCATTATCGCACATGGCCTTAGCCGTTGCATCGGTGTATCTTTTTTTACCCTCGCTGTCCTTTATTTCCTTTAGCTCAATTAGCCTTAGCCCATAGTCCCTATCGTATGTTGCATCACCCTCCAGGAATTTACTTTCAAGCTCTATAACTGCATCGTTAATATCATCCCACAAGCTTAGTCGATCGTGTAAGTCTTGCTCATTAAGTTGCAGCCCTTTTAGCTTAAAAGCCTCAAACCTGTCTAATAAATCTTGTATGTTTTTCATGCTTGCAAATTACTTTAAATAAAAATGTCCGACTACTAAAGTGCAGCTCGGACATCAGCTATCTCTTGTTTCATAGCATTACTAATTCTATACTTTGTTGATATGCTTTCGATTAAAGCATTAGAACTGTCAAATCACTTTACCCAGTCCACATTGCTTTTAAGTGTTTTTAACTCTTCCTTGTTAAATCGTGGTAAATCATTTGGTGCAAAAGTCTTTTGCTCAGTTTTAGCTGCAGCAACCTTTTTAGTGTTTTCAGTTGTATCAAAATCTAAGCTATTGTCTGTAATACCAAAAGCTGTCATTTTTAAGTATCTTTCAGTATAAGTCATACAACCACCAATTTGCTGTGCAACATTAGTTGCTTTAATCTCAGGTATTGCTGTAGATCACTCAAAAACAATATTTTCTCCACTCTCAATATCATAAACTGTTAGTGTTCAGTAAACACCAAACTCGTTTCTTTTTAAATCAAACTTTGTAAGTAGCTTAAACTCATCACAAACACTTTGCACTATTTTATTTACCTGTTCAGGTGTAAAATATTCATAATGGCTAAAGTCATTACTTCACTCTTTGCTTACTTTAATTGTGGCAATTTTTTGTTTAGCTTTTGCCAAGCTAGCAATAATGTTTTTCATTAGTAGTAGTAATTATTTAGATAAATTAGGGTAGGTTTTTAAAAATCGCCTTACGGCCTCTGACCTTTTGTCAATATCGTTGCCAAAAAAATCAAAATACTCATCAAAGTTTTTAAAGCCAATTCTCCTTAGGAAAATCTTAAATAATGGCTTGTTTTCTCGTTTTTCAATTTCCTTTAGTGTCATTTTATTGATACTTAGCTAATAAATTTTGGACAATATCAACATTAACTCTTAGGCCGTCTTTAATTCTTTTGTCTATCTCAGCCTGCAACTGACTCCTTACGGTTTTGTCAGTAACCGAGTAAACAACCTTATCAACATCGTTTAACTCCTTAGTGAAAACCCTTTTAATGTTTGACTTATTGATAAGCTCATTACCTAAGTTTAAGAATTGTTGATCCTGTAAAAGTTTTGATACTGTATCTAAACTAGCTGTAATGGTTTTTACATCTCAGTCATAACACTCAATAAAGGTTAGCTCCTTATAAACTTGTAAGTTGTTCATGCTTATTAAATTGTTTGTAAAACGGTAGAACCTGCATTTGCCTTACCTATATCAGCTTTGCATTGCTGCATTAGCACTGATAGGTTTCTATAAATGTTTTCAGGTGAAGTTATTTTGCTAGCATAGTATTTGTTTTGTGAAATTACCTTTAAAATAATTTCCAATGTGCCATACCATGTAAACTTACCTGCTTTTATGCTGTCAAGCTTATTAAGCTTATCAACTAATAGCTTTGCATACCTCCTTTGGTTTTGTTTAGTTCAGTCTATTAAACCACCATTATAGTTGCTTATAAGCTCTAAGCATTTATTTACCTCTTGGTTTCAATACTCAGCAACTTTTGTTGCTGTAATATCTGATAAGATATTATCTCTTTTATCTTTTATATTTTCTATTTTGCTTTTTTTCGCTTTTGCCTCGCTTTCGGTTGGCTTTTGATTCGGTTTTTGTAAGTTTTCCCAGTTTTTCTTTGGCCTTCAACCCATTTTACCATTAGCAATGTTGGCATCACTTATGGCTAACCCTTTGTCTAGCATGATTTTTATTTGCACAAATAGTCATTCTAGTATAGGGTTACCTGAGTCTACTGCAGTGCCATTTATTCAGTAGCATACTATTTTATAAGCTAAATCTTTGGCCAACTGTTCATCAGCCTCTGCTACTTTAAAAATAACATCTGCATAGGATCTTAAAAACTGAAATCTATCTCTTGCCATGCTTAAAGAGATAATCAATATAAAATTGCCAAACTTTACTACCTCACATGCAAGCCACTATAAAAGGGACAATAAATACATATAGCCCTGCAGGTGTAAGGTTCGCTAGCAAAACCATAACAACTATTGTAATTATGCCTTTAGTGGTCATGTGCATGTAAAGGTAAAATAAAATTCAGACTCTTAGTAAGTCTGAATCTTACACACTCTCAACCCAGACAAACTAAGATGTTGTAAGTCGCTCAGTTACAACATCCTAGTTTTTTTGAGTTAAAAGCAGATGTGTTTGAGCGGCCAGTTAAGCCTGGTCGTATCTATTTGACATAAGCTACTACAGAATTGGTAGAACCTTTAGATACTAGGGTGTCTATAAAAATGTCGGATATTTTTTGCTAAATCAGACTTTTTATTGCACCCTCCAACTTAACTAAAATCTATGATAATAAAATTGACTAAAAAATCAAATTTTTAGGCACTTTTTTGCTCTTGCGGAAATATAGTTGACAATTAGTGTTTTTAATCATGCTATAAAAAAACTCCTTGCCTTTTGTAAAAAATATATATTTTTTGTGATTTATTTTATCAAATCATATTGGTTTAGCAACCATGTATCATTCATGTGGTAATAGTGCAGTGTTATTTTAGGGTCTTTGTGCCTCATAAGCTGTGTTGTAGCCTGCTGTGATAGGCCACTATATACACACCTCATTGCAAAGCTGTGCCTTTCCATGTGTAAGGTAAGCCTTTTAGTAGGTGGTATAAGGCCATGTTTAACCATTTTTTTAACAAGTTTCCTAAAGTTATGCCCCAGTAGATCATTGGTCATTATTTTGCCCTTATCTTTTTGCCCTAAGCAAATAAACAAATATTCAATGTCAAGGTATTTATACTTCTCATTTAACAGTTGCTCATACTGCAGCACCTTTTTTTGTAGCCTTTCAGAGTAAAACACAGCCTCATACCTATTACCCTTTACTAACACCCTGCATTGCCTATTTGCATTGTGAAAATCACTAAACCTAAGCCTTGTTATCTCAGTCCTCCTAAGGCCAGTTTCTCGTGGTATCTCTATCATTAGCTCATCCCTAAGCCTTATTTCCTTTGTTTTAGAAAATTGCCTAATGGCTGCATGCAGTAGACCGTAGTCGGCCTCGCTCATAGGCTCTCTTTTGGCCTCATCCTGCTTAAATAATGGTATCTGCTCCCAATTAAACTTTAGCTTTAGCCCTATTATGCAGCAAAACTTAAAAAAAGTCCTTATTGAGCATAAAACATTATACTCAGCATTCCTACTAGGAAACTTCCCCTTTTGGTTGCATTTTGTTTTAATTGGTGTTGTCTTATAAGACACTAAATAGTTTATTATGTCTGCAAGCTCTACTTCCTCAATAACAAACCTACCTTTAGTTGCGGCTAACCACTTGCCAAAGCAATGTATAAGGTGGTATCTGTATTTCCATGAATTATGGTTTTTAACCTCTTTTTCATAATCGCACCGCCTACAAAGTATATCTGAAAATTTTTCCATTACTAAAAACATAAGCAGATAAAAAGTGTAGTATTCTATAAGCTTATGTCAACTGCATGTGAATATAAATATTTTTGTGTAAATGTCAAGTATATTAAAAAGGGACATGTTTGTCCCCTTATACGAAGTAGTTTTTAATTATAGATTCTACTTCTTTTTTCAACCTCATTTTTTACCACAAGGCATGATATATTAAGTTAGAATATAAAGCTGAATTAGTTTACTGTCAATGTTCAATCTGAAGTAAAGCAATGTATGCAGTATCAGTTACATTCGTATTTAGTCCCTCAGGTGATGTTATATCAGCATGTCTTAGGGTATCTTGCTATAAATACTCATTGGCATCCATCTCCTCATTTCATACAACAGCTACAGCATCCTGTGCATCATCCTCATCCACCTCAGCTTCCATAACAAGTAGCAGAACATCATTCTGTTCTATATCAACCCCCTTCTCATCAACCACAAGACAAACCACCACAGCATCCCCCTCCTCATCATCATGAGGCATACCATACTGATGTTCCTGAAATATCTAAACAGCACCCATCTCATCCACATCATCCACGATAACCTGTAGAACTTGCCGCAATTCCTCAATATCAACCTATTCCTCATCATCATCCTCCACCTCTTGCATTACCTAATCCACCTCTATTTCATTGTCAATCACAACCGCAACCAGGCACCCCACCACAACCAGTTCCACCTCACGAACCTCAACAATCTCAGTTACAAGTTGTATTAACTCACATCATTCATCCTCATCCTCATCCTCAGTATGCTACTATGCTATTAAAGGTGCTATTTCATCAGCTTCCACAAGTTCCACAACACCAAGTAACACATCCTTTACCTCCTGCTCATATTGTTACAGCATAACTTCAGGTAAGTAATGTATCTCATTGACAATATAAAAATCATCAAGCTCAACCTCATCCTCATCCTCTACATCTACTTCTTCATCAGCTTCAACCTCATCAAATAAGCATCCAATCTATAATAGCTTCTGTTATCGTTGGTCGAACTTTTGTATCTCAAACATAGATAGCACTCAAAGGAGAACTACCTACATAAGCACAAGTTATACCTGCTGTCCCTATACTTACTCCCATAGTAGTAAATTCTGAAATAAAAGTCTGATTTATTTAAGCTGTAACAAATGTAATCGTTGTATTAGGAGTTCATGCTCATGGTGCTGTATTACTTACCTTAAGGGTATATGTAGTTCCACTATCTCCACTCACTACTGTTAAATCTGCTGCAACTACTGTTCAAGTGCAAGTAGTGTATCAACTTGGGTTTGTGCTATTATAAGGAGTATATCATAAGGCTGTTATAACATCAGCACAAGAGCTTAATGTTCCTGTGCAGGTAGTATATCAACATCAGTTAGAAAGCTGACAGTTATTTGTAATTATTGGTATTGTATCATAAGCACTAACTTTAGCAGCAGTAATTCAAGAGTTCAAAGCATCAAGCTGAGCTTGTGTCATTGGAGATTCGTTAATCGAGTATTGGTATTCCCAACCACTATTGTAAATGTATCTTGTTACTTCATCACCATGATTTTCATCATCTAATACTATTGTGTAGTCATTCTTTGTGGGAACTCTTGCTACTCATCAAGAGTAGAATGTTGTAGCAGCTGCCAATTCTGCATAAGTAGCAAATTGGTCTCATGCAGCATTTTTTGTTATATAGTATGCTGTTACAGAGTTAATAGAATCATTTACATAGTCTTTATCTGCTAATTGATTTGAACAAGTTGCAGCACTTGGTATTATGGCATCAATAGTTTTTAATTTATCATACATGACTTTCTTAGATGGTGCATCTGTTACAACTCCACTCCACGAACTACCATAAATAACATTACTTATATTTGAAGAAGTTAATGTTCATGTGCAAGTAGTATAACCACAACTATTTGCTAATTGGCAGTTATCAGTAGGAATTGTTGGGGTATTGGTAAAGTTGCAATAATTAAATGCATCAGCATTTATATTATTAGGATCATATACACATTTAAGCATATCTCAACTTCCTTGTCCATCTTCTCCATCGGAAACATCAAAGCAATAGCTACATCCATTTGTGCAAGTAATATCTACTGTTGTTATCTTTCAGGCTTTTGTAGAAGTTACACAAGCTATTCAGTTTCAAGCAGGTCATGTGCATCATGTTGCTCAAGTATCTCCTTTATCTCACTTTGGAATACCAAAGTTGAATACTGCTGCACTACTTGTTCAGCTGTTGCTAACAGTTGCACAACATCAAGCATCTAATGTAGTTGTAGTTCATACACTAACAGTTGCAGCTGCTCATGTTGCTCATGTATCTCATTT
>JAGCBE010000270.1 GCA_017652345.1 Methanobrevibacter sp. | reverse complement strand
TTAAACTCTCTTTTTCCATATCTTTCTCACATTCTTTCTTTTCTTATGATAAGCTAAAATGATTTTCCTTATCTTCCTCCTATTCCTAAATAGCTTGTAGATTAGATAGTCCCACATACATTACATACAAATAAAAAGCTGACTACTATTAGTATTATCCCTATTATTATTTTAATCAGACTTCCCATCTTTATATCTTGCTAAAGTTAAATGGCTCATAGCATCTTCTTTATGGTAGAATGTTCTAGCATATTGTTTTCACATTCTCCATTCATCATCTTTACTTAAGAAATATACATATAGTAGTCAGTCAATTTCTTTCTTTTTATATATGTTGTATCATAGTCAGCTTTTTGTTATTTTGTATTCTCGCATTTTGTTTAGATTAAGAACTAAACTATTTCATATTAGACATTATCCAACTTAAATTAGTCTGAATTTCTGCTAATTTAGTTTGTATATCATAATACTGAACTTTAATAGTATCTATCTCTGAAGACTTTTGCTCTAAGAGATTTAATCTAAAATTTAGAGTTCATCGTGTAATCCCTATTCATACTAGGAATACTCAAAAGCTAACTCGTACAGCAGGATTAGTTAAATAGGCTTTAATCTTTGTCATTTTCTTGACTAGAATTATCTAAAAGACTATCTACTTTCTCATACTTCATACCTTTTTGTCAGTAATAGAAAGCTCATACCATAATAGCAAAATCTACAAACACTTGGTCTAATTCCATTCAGTTAAATGTCTTGTATAGCTCAATAGTTACTAAACTTATTACTACAATAAGTAATACTAGCTTAGTTACACTCATAGATGTCCGAAAGTTTTTCATCTCCTTATTAGTTAAGAAATAAATTACTCTGTTGTACTCTTATACTTAGCATATAAAGGTAAATTCAATATACTTCACTCTACTATCTCAATTCTACTATCTCAAGCAGGGATAGATAAACTCTGTCAAGCTACACTCAATGTTGTTGGAGTTGCTAGTGGATATACAATTATTACAGGTGCTAATTCTGACATATATGCCTGCATTTCAGCATTGTTTGTTATTGTTGTTGGTACACTAAAATAACTTGTTTTTGAATAGAGTGCGTTTGAATTGAAAGCTGCTTGTCCTATTGCATTTATTTGGGCTTGATTATTGTTTGTGCTTTGAAAGTGTGAACATATAATAGGTTTATTTGCTTCTTTATCTAACATCTTATTTGTTAAAGTTGTAGAGAACACGTTGTATGTTTCTTTAGAAAGCGAAGATACAATACTATAAGTTTCTGTTCCATCTAATACCACTACTCAACATTTTATTACTACTTTTCCACTCAATATCTCTTGCTCATCTTTGTAATCTCATACTCATAATAAGTCTTCACAAGTTGCTGTTGCTCAACCACTATATCATACTTTCTCTACACAAGGTATATTTGCTTTTCGGTCGTTTGCTTGCATTGTTGCATAGTCTTGTGTTCATTGGAATATTGCATATCAGTCTGTATCGCTTACAACTGTTTTTGTATAATATCAGTCAACTAATTCTGAAGCACTGAATGAAATTCTTTTTATAAAGGTTGTTGAATTTACTTCTTCTGAATTATATAAAACTAAATAACTTCACAAACTATCTATCTTTGCTTTTACTGTAATTGTCTGTCCTGCTTTTACTTTGAATGTTCATTTAGTACCTCAGTCAATTTTTACTCCAAACAAACATCTACTTGAATTTGTACTAATAACTCAAGTATCAGATACAACATAATATCAGTCTAATACATCATTTGAATAAATAGTATGTCGTTCTTTTTCTACATATACTTCTATATTACTATAGTCTTCTGCTCAAGCTGTTGGTGTATCTCATACAGGCTCTAAAAAGTTTCAGTTCACTACTTCATAATATCATATCACTCCATCACTCTTTCTCTTACAAGGTATCCATTTTAG
>JAGCBE010000269.1 GCA_017652345.1 Methanobrevibacter sp. | reverse complement strand
TAAAAAAATAAAAAAATAAAAAAATAGGTTAGAATAATGAATTTACTCTAACTGAATTTAGCAGAAACTTTTTCTAAAGCTTGATCAATATCAGCAATGATATCTTCTACATCTTCAAGACCTATAGATAATCTAACAAGGTCTGGAGTTACTCCAGTACTTTCTTGTTCTTCTGGAGTCAATTGTTGGTGTGTAGTAGAAGCTGGGTGGATAACTAAACTTTTAGCATCACCAATATTAGCAAGTAAAGATAACAATTCAAGATGATCAATAAATTCTTTTCCTGCTTCTAATCCACCTTTAATACCAAATGCAATAAGAGCACCGAATTGGTCACCTAAGTATTTTTTAGCAGTTTCATGACTTGGGTGATTTTCAAGACCAGGGTAATTTACCCAACTTACTGCAGGGTGTTCATCTAAATATTTAGCAACTTTAAAAGCATTTTCGGAATGTTTTTGAACTCTAATAGATAAAGTTTCAAGACCTTGAATGAATATAAAGCTGTGAACTGGTGCAAGTGTTGCACCTAAATCCCTAAGTAATCTTGCTCTTATACGAAGAGTGTAAGCAATGTTTCCAAGACCTGGGAAATCACCAAATACTTCCCAATAGTTTAAACCATGATAACTTGGGTCTGGTTCAGATATGGTAGGGAATTTTCCATTACCCCAATTAAATTTACCACTATCTACAATATATCCTCCGATAGCAGTACCATGACCTCCTACAAATTTAGTAGCGGAAGCAGCAATTACGTCTGCACCATGGTCTAAAGGTCTTACAATTCCAACACCAGCAGTATTATCAACTACTAATGGGATATCATGAGAATGAGCGATTTCAGCTAATTTTTCAAAATCAGGAACATCTAATTTTGGGTTACCAAGAGATTCTACATAAATTGCTTTAGTCTTGTCAGTAATTGCAGCTTCAAAAGCGTCTAAATCTTGAGAATCTACAAATATTACATTACGTGCAAGATCTTTAAAAGTGTAATCAAACAATTGATAAGTTCCACCATATAAATTATCTGCAGAAACAATTTCATCTCCAGGTTGAGTAATGTTTAATAATGCATAAGTAATAGCAGCCAAACCACTTGCAGCAGATATTGCAGAGTTACCTCCTTCGATTGCTGCAATTCTAGCTTCAAAAGCATCATTAGTAGGGTTAGTTAATCTGCTGTAGATTTGACCAAATTCTTGAAGTGCAAATCTACTAGCTGCTTCGCCCGTATCCTTAAAAACATAAGAAGTTGTTTGATAAATAGGTACTACTCTTGCCCCAGTTGCTGGGTCTGGTTCTTCTTGTCCTGCGTGTAATCCTAAAGTACTTAATCCATAATTTTTGTTAGTCATTTTATCACCTATAATATAATAATTTAATAAAAATAATGAATACTAGTGGATTTTAATAAATTAGACATTTAATAAAATTCTTAAAAATATTCTTTCTCAAAAATTTTTTAATATTCTCATAAAAAAATAACAATTGTTATATTCCATAAATGCAATTGTTTTTTCTTATGAAGAAATATTAAAAAAAGCAAATATTAAGAATAAATTTTAAGAAAAATATTCATTATATAACAATTGTTATACATAGTATATAAAGTTTTTGTTATATCTAAAAAATATTAAGATAAAAAACCAGCAAAAAGATGAAAAAATGTTTAATAATTTGGAATATAAAATTGATCAATTTAAAAAAAAAAAGCTAATTAAAAAATAATAATTAATGAATAAAAAAAGTTCAAATAAAAGTTCGTAAAATATAAAACTAATGATTCTTAGATAAAAAAAGGCTGGCAGCTAAATGAAATTCCCATAGACCGAAACCCATAGTACACAAACAAAACGCGAAAAGACTTAACTTCTGGGATCGAAACGAGACCAGGTGTAACCCCATCGCTATGACCGCCAAACCTATATGATAATGAATGACTAAATTTAGTTTTTAAACTAAATTAAGATATGAAATAAAATATAAGAATAAAAGAG
>JAGCBE010000268.1 GCA_017652345.1 Methanobrevibacter sp. | reverse complement strand
TGATTAAGGCCGTAGGATAGGAATACTGCAAGCAAGCTCAATACGATGATTCCCAAATAATCTATCTTGAGTTTCCTGTCGTTTTCTGCACTTGGAAGTATATACCATGCAAAGAGTATTATGAATATGGCAATTGGAATGTTTATTGTAAAGCACCAGTTCCATCCATATGGAATCAATGCAGCTCCAACCAATGGGCCTCCAATAGCTGAAATTCCAAATACGCTTCCAAGAATTCCCAACGCTTTTCCTCTCTCTTCCAATGGGAATCCGTCTCCGATAAATGCTCCAGCTACTGGGAATATTCCTCCGCAACCGAAACCTTGGACGATTCTTCCTAAGAATATTGCCTCTATGCTTATGGAAGATGCAATCAAGCAAGATCCTATTCCAAAGAGTATTACATCAAAAATGAAGATTTTCTTTCTTCCATAGAAGTCTGAAAATTTAGCCATAACTGGAGAGCCGATCATGAAACTGATTACAAAAAGTGTAAATATCCAGCTTGATTCCCTACTTGTCAAGTGGAAGCTCTGTTCAATTGAGGGGAGAACTGGGCCTATTATTCCAGTATCCAATGAACCCATGAACACTCCAATTAAAAATAGAAATAGTATTAAGTTACGTGTTTTCTTATCTAAAGTCTTTCCTTCCATAGTATAAATTATAATATTTGATTTTAAATATTTTTTCTTGAAAGCGTTTAGTTTAAGATAAAAAATAGTTTTTGTTTATTTAAAAAGAAAAATAAGAAAATTCGTTCTCTCGAGAGAAAAAAGAAAGATTAAGTGCCGAATTTGGCTCTTACTTTTCTTATTGTGTATCTTGCAAATGCAAAGTTTAGAATACTTGCAAGGGTTCTACCTAATGCAAGACCGGTCCAGATACCAACAAGTCCCCATCCTAAAGCTATTCCAAGGGTGTATGTTGCAGTGACTGTAAAGATGACCTCTCTGATGATTGTCCACATTAGGCTCATTGTTCCTTTACCCATTCCTTGGTATAGGAAACTTGAAGTCATTCCAGCTCCAGTTAGTGGGAGACAGAGGCTTGCAATTCTTAGGAATCTGGTAATTTCAGGAACCAAAACAGCTGTCTCTTCAGTATATGCAAATAAAGTTGCAAGCTGTGGAGCGAATGCAACCAATATTATTGTAACCGCTGTTCCAAAGGCTATTCCAAATTTAACTCCATACAAGTGAGCTCTTGATAGATAATCTCCATTTTTAGCACCGAATGCACTTCCTGAAACTGCTGATACTGCACTACCGATAGCTGTAAGAGGCATTATGGCAAATAGGTATAATCTTTGTCCTGATGTAAATGAAGCAATACCGTATTCCCCTCCAATTGTTGAAATGAAAACTAAATACAGGCTTACTGCAACAGACATCATGAACATGTCCATTGAAGCAGGAATACCTACTTTCAATATGTCTTTTGCTATTTTTGAATCGAATTTGAACTCTCTCAAATTAACATTTACATAGGTGTCCTTCTTGATGAGAATCCAGTAAAGGATTACTGAAGCAGATCCAAGAGCACTGAAGATTGTTGCCATGGATGCACCTGCAGAACCGAAGCCCAATACATAAATGAAGATAGGGTCAAGAATGGCATTAAGGGTAACTGAAACAATCATTGCATACATTGCCCTTTTCATATCTCCTTCACCACGAAGGATACCGCTTCCTCCATTACCGAACATGAATGCAATAAGACCTAAAAATAGAGGAGTTCCATATTTTATTCCCTCTGCAAGGTTCTGTCCGCTTGCTCCATAGGTACGAAGCAAAGGCTCCTGAATGAATAAGAGGGTAACTGTAAGAAATATTGAAGCCACTAAAAATATTAAAAGAGCGTGTGCTGCAGACTTATTGGCACCTTCATGATTTTTTGCACCAACAAAACGGCTGATACTGCTTGTTGCACCATTTCCAAGCCCAACGCTTACCCCATTCAATATCATGAATATTGGAGTTACAAATCCTATTCCTGCAATTGCTGCCTGTCCAAGTCCAGCTACCCAAATACCATCTATAATGTTGTATGATGCTGTGAGCAGCATGGAAATCATAATTGGGATAGCAAGCTTTTTAACTGCTGTTTCAGGATTTCCTCTCATCAATTCCACATTTTTATTCGCCATGTCATTACCTTGCTTATTTTAAAGATTTTAGATTTTCTATTTTACTTATTTGTTTGTTATAGTATTTTATTATATTTATTTGATTTTGATTAAAAAATAGCAAAAATTTTATAGATTTATTTATTATTTTTTAAAAAAGAGTTTGCTGACCATAGTTTTTTATTTCAATTTTCCAATTAATCTCTTCCAAATTATTTTCCTTTAGGAACTCATTTGCCAATTTAAAGTGGTTTGAGCCAAAGAATCCTCTTCTTGCTGAAAATGGAGAAGGATGTGCGGATATTAGAACTAAATGATTAGGATTTGTGATTAATTCCTTTTTAAGTTCTGCCTGTTTTCCCCATAATAGAAATACTATTGGTTGGTCTTAATTATTGAGTATTTTAATTACATTGTCTGTAAAGGTCTGCCAACCGCATTTGCTGTGTGAATTCGCATTTCCTTCCTCTACTGTAAGAACTGTATTCAATAGAAAGAC
>JAGCBE010000267.1 GCA_017652345.1 Methanobrevibacter sp. | reverse complement strand
TAATCCCGGTGATGATGACACACACCTTGCATTAGGTGAAGGGTCTTTTGATGTAAATGGGTTCTTTGATGTTTTTATGCAAAATAACTATGATGGCATCTATATGTTGGAGTTAAATTCTATAGATTCAATAGAAAAAAGTTTGGAATTCATGAAAAATATAGGAATTATTTAAAAAATTAAAAATTTTATATACAAATTAAAATAAATAAGAAATTATAAAAAAAAATTAAAATTATAAAATTATTATTATTCAAATATTAAAAAGGTTAGAATATGTGGAATGAAGAAATTGAATGCATGTCAAGAGAAGACATTTTTGAACTTCAATTGAAGAAGTTGCAGGCTACAGTGAAAAGGGCTTTTGACAAGATTCCTTTTTACACTGAAAAGTATACTGATGCAAATGTTTTCCCTGAAGATATAGAGACTTTAGAGGATATTGAAAAATTGCCGTTCCTCACTAAAGATGATTTAAGAGCATGTTATCCATTTGGAATGTTTGCTGTTGATCAAAAGGAAATCATTGAGGTGCACTCCTCTTCCGGAACTACTGGAAAGCCTGTAGTAAGCGGATACACCCAAAAGGACATCAATAACTGGGGAGAAATCGTAGCAAGAGGACTTACCATGATGGGCCTTGACAGCGATGACATTATCCAGAACACTCACGGTTACGGATTGTTTACTGGTGGATTCGGAGTTCACTATGGTGCTCACAGATTAGGAGCAACCATCATCCCTATTTCAACTGGACAGACAAGAAGACAGGTTGAAATCATGGCAGACTTTGGAAGTACCTGCCTTATCTTTACCCCATCATATGGTATCTATCTTGGAGAAGTGGCTAAAGAGGAAGGAATTGACTTCGATAAGATAGGACTTAAGGCAATCGGTTTTGGAGCTGAAATGTGGACTGCTGAAATGAGAGACAGAATCGAGGAAACATTCAAGACCAAAGCTTACAACATCTATGGACTTACTGAACTTATGGGTCCTGGAATAGGTATGGAATGCTGTGCACAGAACGGTTTGCACATTGCTGAAGATTTCTTCTATCCTGAAATCATTGACCCAAACACTGGAAAGAGATTGGCAGAAGGCCAGCACGGTGAATTGGTATTGACTAACCTTGAAAGGGAAGGAATGCCTATTATCAGATTTAGGACAAAAGACCTTACCGCACTCCACTATGACACCTGTGAATGTGGAAGAACCTTAGCAAGAATGGAAAGAATCACAGGAAGGTCCGATGACATGATCAAGGTAAAAGGAGTGGCTGTATTCCCATCACAAATCGAAAAGGCGCTTCTTAAGGTCAGTGACATTGAACCTCACTACCAAATCATTGTTACAAGACCAGACATAATGGATGAAATTGAAATCAAGGTTGAAGCTTCAGAGTCCCTTTTCTCAGATAACATCAAGGAAATGATTGGTGTTAAAAGGAAAATCGGGGAATACATTCAAAATGAGATTGGAATTGCAGTTGATGTCAGCTTAGTGGCACCAAAAAGCATTCCAAGAAGCACAAAAGGTAAAATCCAAAGAGTGATTGACAAACGTAATTTACACTAATGAAATTTAATAAACACAGAAAACATGAGAAAAAAGGAGTTAAAATATGTATAAATTCATACAACTATCCATATTTTTAGAAAATCAAAAAGGAAACCTATACGTAGTTACAGATTTGCTTGCTCAAAATGACATTAACATTAAAGCGCTCTTTTTAGCAGACACTTCTGAATTCGGTATCTTAAGATTGGTTGTACCGGACTATAAAAAAGCAAAAGAGGTATTGGAAAAGGAACATTACATTGTTAAAGAGACTCCAGTTATTTGCGCAGTTATGGATGATGTGCCTGGTGGACTTTCTTCCATTTTAAAAATATTAAGGGATGAAGACATCGACCTTGAATATCTCTATGCTATAGCACATGGAGAAATCGAAAAAGCAGGTCTCTTATTGCATACTAAAGATTTGGATCAATTGGAAGAGGTTTTGCTTAAGAACGATATACCTTTAGTACCTTCAGAACTAATCTATAACGCAGAATAAACATTTTTGAAATTTATAATTAAAGACAATGAATTTTGATTTAATTATAAATTTTCTCTTTTCTTTTTTTATTTTTTTAAAAACTAATTAATTTCAAACAAAACTTATTTTACACCAATTATATCCTTCAAATAAGGGACCTTGCTGAAAATGTATAATAGTCCCATTGGAACAAATAAAGTAACCAATACCAATGTGATGGTCCAAAGGTTATATGGAAGTGTCTTTTCAAAGATTTCAATTGTCACTGACAATACTGCAACATGAGCCAGATAGATTCCATAGCTGTATTGGGCTATTCTTGTTATGAAATCCCTTAGGATTCCCTTTGGATTGAAATTGAAGTTCTTAAACATTAGGAATACACCAGCCGCATTCAATGCCATGAAAATTGCATACCTGTCAAATCTGTATATCAAAGTATCATTTGAGAACATGTATGAGCAAATCATCATGGAAGCTATTGAAAAGACTATCAATAGGACTGCAAAATACTTCTTATTGAAGAGTTCCCTTTCAGTGTACCTAAGGTAGTATCCAAGGACTACAAGACCGATTGGGCTTGTGAAATAGCTTAATTTTATTGGAAACTGCATCCTTAAAGTGAAGTCGAATATGCATGTTATAAGCCATATGGAGAGGAAATACTCCAATTCCTTCATCTCTGAATGCTGTATCCATTTATTGAATATCGGCATGATGAGATATGTTCCAAGTATCATCCAAAAGAACCAGTCCTGATAGAAGTAGTTGTTTTTACCAAGTGCACCTACTGTAATCAGACTAAACAATCCATGAATCTTTAATGGATGGATAAAACTGTTTATAAGAACAAGCATTACTGATAGAAACAATAGCCAAAAAACAAATGGATAGATTATACGAGGCAATCTCTTTCCTAAAAATGACCTTATTGTCCAGTCCCTTCCTAATGACAAGGCACCGG
>JAGCBE010000266.1 GCA_017652345.1 Methanobrevibacter sp. | reverse complement strand
TAAACCAGCAAAAGCATCTTTAAAGTTAGCAATCTCGTCACAGTTCATACCTGCTTCTTTGCAAGCGAACTTGTAAATATCTTCGGCAGAATCAAAAGCAAAAATGTCCACATCACCAACGATAGAACGGACAGATTTACGAGCTTTATCCCGACATTTGAAATCAGCAATAGCTTGTTCACGACCTTCAGCACGCAACGCATCAGCGTCCATCACTAAGGCAGAGTCTTTAGCCATTTCTTCTTTTTTCTCTTCTTTCTTTTCTTCTTTTTCTTCTTTGTCGGCTTTTTTAGCACCTTCAGATTCATGTTCAGAATCCAATTTTTTAGGTTCTTCTTTTTCTTTCTTTTCGCCGTAATCAACACCTTCAGCAAAGGCTTTTTGTTCCTTACCTTTTAAGTCTTTTTCTTTTTCGTCTTCGACAACTTCTTCTTCTTTTTTGGATTCTTCTTTTTTAATTTCAGCATCCTTAGAACAAGCATCTTCAACAGGCTTATCTTTGGCAGGAGTTTCAACCTTTTCTTCGGTTTTTACTTCTTCTTTGACTTCTTCAGCCATTTTCTTTTCTCCTTGTTGTAAGGCACTTTCTTCCCCTGCCTTTTTGGGTTCATCCTGTTTTTCAGGAATTGCATCTTTGGTAACCTTATCTGCTTCCGATAAAGCAATAGCAATAGCTTGCTTCGGGTCGGTAACCTTTTCACCAGAACCAGATTTAAGTTCGCCTTCTTTAAATTCTTTCATAACAACACCAACCTTCTCTTGCTTGGCATTATCCTTTTCATCTTCTACTTCTTTCTTGCTATCTCCGACCAAATCATTATCAAAAACAGCCATAACCTTTTCTTTAATGGTTTCTAACAAACCTTTGGAACTATCTGCTACCATAACATCTCTCCCAGCTCTACCTTGTTTAACTAAAGCAACATGGTTGCCAACAATATCTGTCATTTTAAAATCATAATGTTGCCCATCAAATTCCCCACTTTCACGAATGGGGGTATAACGATAGCCACAAGACAACTCTCTCTTTTTGCCAGACAAAACCAAATCAATATCCTTTTTGTCGTATATGATTAGGTTATTTTTTAAGTATTTACCATCAACTGTAGCGTGGTCACCCAAACTTCCAACTATTTTTTCTTTTGGGACATCATCCACATCTACTTCTATATGTTCTCTCGTCAATGGTAAATTATTAAATGTTTTAGCCGCTTTTTCAAGCTCTTCTTTAGGGCACAAAACATTGTAAACTTTATTCGGGTCAAGATTAAATTTTTCATGGTCAGGAATTTCCCTTCCAAGATAAGGACGCACTTGACTCTTTGTAATATTAGACATTTCAACACGCAAGAACCCATTGGGGTCTATCTCACGCTTTGTATTAAAGGAATATTTATCGTATACAATCATTCTCTTTCCTCGTTTATTATATGATAGCACAATAAAAAATCATTGTCAAATCGTTATTTTTTATCCCCTCTAGCTATCTTTCTATAATATCTATTCTTTTCAATTTCCCTCTTAATTTCTTCTTCATCACCCGGTTCCTCAATTACAGGGGCAAAGGAACAATTACAATTTATAAGTTCTCCCGGAAAGATATATTCCCCATCAATTAAACAACCCTTACTTATATCAAATAATCTCCCATCAGCTGCCACATGGCTTTCCCGTTGCGTTTCAGAACGCCAAGTATATACCCATCTAGCATACTTTATTCCCAAATTGTCACAAATAGCCTTCTTATATAATTCGTTTGTCTTATGTGTTTGGTCCCTAGCAATAGTCCTAATCCTTCGCCAAGTTATTCCATGACGCTTTTCTATTTCCTTTTGTAACATATCAGCAGACCAGTCATACATAATTGCCATCATAGCAACCGTACTTATGCCCAAGAAATACTTTTCAGGAATACTCCGTATAAGGTCCTCATTCTCTAATTCTACGGCATTTACAACATTATTTGGAATACTTGGATATCTATTTATACCAACTCCTCTTAATGCCGTTCTAAACCCTATTTCTGTGTGTTTTTTAACCGTTGTAGCAAACCATATAGCTATATCTTCGGCTTTGCTACCAAAAACCTTATCCCATTGTTTAATTCTTTTCTGGATAGCTCTAGCCATTTCCTTTGCAGTTCTATTACCATAATCGGCAAGTATCCAATATAAAACAGATTTATTCATAGCGTCAAGCAATTTATCTAAACGCTTACGATATTCCATTTCAACGCCTTTATTGGCTTTCATCGGCTTTAATGTTTTCATACCAACATTATAGCAAAAACAATCAATGTTGTCAATGCCATTTAATTTAAGCAATACAAGAGATATACTTATTGACTTACTAATAAGTTTCATAAATAACAATCTATGCGATATATTTTTATGAGCTATTTTATCGGGTGGAACTTTATCGTATTCCTTGGACTTCTCCTTACGCCTAATGTCTTAAAGCAGAACCCGTTTCATAGTATCGCTATCAACGACCTAACTGTCCATCTCTTGAAAGACTTCTAGCTCAACCTGTTTTTTATTATTCTGGTCGTCAGGACACCAGCACGGGAGTTTTTTGAATAGGCATAAAACCCCTATGACCTAAAACCTTTGCTAACGTCCAGATTGAAAATAAAAGAATTGTTATTTATTTTCCGTGTAGCATCCGTGTATTTTAAAAACGAGAGGCAACCCTACACGGACGGCTTTCGGAATAAGAGCAACCAAATTCCTAGCCTCTTGAACGCATTATATATTATTTTTTTGCAAATGTCAAGTACCTATTTCTATTTTCTTGACTTTTTTATAAATCTATGCTATATTATCTATGAACAAGGCGACTTGTTCAAGATAAATAGACAAACATACAAACAAGGAGAAATACAATGTTTATTAAAATCTTTTGTGGCGATAGCCAAAAATACTTATTACTTCAATCAAATAACGTAACTTTGGATAAAACAAGCAGGCTTATTCATTCTGACTTATATCCTATTATGTGTGCATATATTGAAGAAATGTCTTTACCAATAGGGGAAAAAGATGGAAAACTAATAGAGTCCCTATGTGATTCTTTTACATCGGTTGCACAAACAGCATATAACGACAAAAGTATTCTTGTTACTTTATATGGAACTGTTGAAGAAATGTTTCCAAATACGCCGCACGAATTACTATGCCCTATGTTATCTGAAAAAGAAGAGTATTATAAAAACGTTTGGAAATGTCCAAGCGATTCTGCAAAAGACGAGCCAATGGGGGCTTGTAATAAAAAACTTTCTATTATTGAAGTTGACGATAAAACCTATATCACATCTGGTCCAATCTTCGTTATGAATGATGACGGAAAGACAATTGATAGAATTTAGCCTAACTCCTTTCGGCTAATGGTGGTGGGGTAGTTAGGGCTACCCCGTTTTTATTGTTTGACTTTTTTATAAAAATTTTCTATAATACAAACAGTGGATGAGGAATATGTACTAGCCATACCTTTGAACGATACAAAGAAACAATATCCTTGGCGAATGGACGGCGACCATTCAAATACTGTGATTGTGCCTGTACACACATACCCCAGTAATCCAAGGAAGGGCGTATATCAGTGGGCTCTTTAAACCTCGTTATCGTATCCACTTTATTGGAATACTTGATATTTCTACTAAAATAATATATAATATAGTTGGAACTAGGGTAGCGCCCGAAAAGAAATTAGTCCATTTCCTGTTCCAATCGTATTAAGGACTTTACAAAGGACAAGTAAAATGACAAATGAAATTTGGAAAGAGCTAAAAACAAATCCAAGATATTTAATTTCTAACTATGGAAATATAAAAAATAAAAAAACTAACAAGCCAATAAAAACATACTTAAGAGATGGATATTATAGGGTCGTACTCTTTAATCCACACGATGGGAAAAGGCAAGAAATTAAAAATGTCCACAGACTTGTTGCCGAATCTTTTCTAGAAAATATAAACAATTACCCGTGCGTAAACCATAAAGATGAGAATAAGCTAAATAACTACTACGAGAACCTTGAATGGTGTTCTTTTAGATATAATTGTACCTACAACAATGTTCATAAAAGAAGGGGAGAATTACTAAAAGGAAGAATACCATGGAATAAAGGTAAAAGAAAAAATATAGAAGTGGTGAATTAAAATCTAATCGGCACCATGAATTTTTAATAATCCAACAGCTTCATACCCCTTATATATTTCAAGTTCCTTTTTCATATCGTGTTGGGTTTTATAATTTGGTTCGTTAGGATAAGATATGCCAGAACCATCAAAACCGAATAGATTTATTTCTTTAGCACCAAAAGTTAAACATATATTCACAGCCATAAATCCTGTGCTCGGCTGTTTCCCTAAAGCGTTCTTCATAACGGCTCTTTCATAACTATTTATGGTAAAATCAGCTTTATTAACATAACTTCTACTTCTATTTGCTACATATCTCGGTTTAAACATACTGATTTCATTTCCAGACATAGGACAAGCCAAGATAAGCAAATCCGTTCTAGTTCCTTGACATTCTCCATCTTTGATAAAACCTTTATTGAATCGGATAATAAAATCGTGACCATCTATATCCTTACCATACTTACCATCAAAGATACAGAGACTATCACCAACGATTGCGATTCTTTTTTCCTGTATTTCTGGTCGCATAGACGATAATTCTGGATACTTTTCCTGTTTTCTAGCATATTCAAACATATAAGACTTATCTTTTCCACAAATATGTAATATGATAGCATCATTATAATCTATCGGCTTTTCGTATTCTCTATGAAAACAATAGTTATATCTTATGGGCAAAAATTCAAGCAAATCGTAAAAACAAGTATTTAAAATCGTTTCCTCGTGATGCCACCCAGTTTTGGGAGTAGGTATATCCTTCTCTTTTTCAAATGCCTTTTTAGTAAAGTCAATCTGACGTAAATTCTTTAAGTTTAACAACATCATTCCAGATAAGCCATATCGGTCAATACCCAAATCCTCTGCCTGCTTTTTACCATACGAATGACTTTCGCATAATCCAATATACTCCACACTAGTTCCCCAAAGATTATCCAATGGGTGTTGGCATATCACATCACCATCCAAGAATAATACCTTATCATAAGGCAATCTAGGTAATAATAACTTTAGATATGCCGCATTGGATATCCTATCCCCTTCTCCACGATTTCTATGAATACCACCTAAATCCCATACATAGTATTCATCAGCACCATTTACATTAATTGGCTTTTCAGATACAATTACTATTTTGGCATCTGGATTATGCTTCTTTACTGTTTGGATAGATATTTCAGCAAAAGGAACATAAGCATTATCCAAACAATATACAATTATCATCCAAATATCTCCCTTTGTGTTTTCTTTTTAAGTCCTTCATCATAAGTCTTTGAATATCTATCTAACTTTTTACAGGTATTCAAATCCAAATCCTTACCAAACATAGCCATATTCCTTTGAATAATTTTAGCCGTTTCCTCACGAAAAATCAACTTATTAGCCGTCATCTGTGACTCGTGCCTACGATAATTTACCATAAACTTAGGAATTAAATGATAATGCCTATCATAATGCTTTGACCAGAACCAATAATCGCTACATCGGTCATACGGGCTATCATATTCCCCAAATCTTTCTTTTCTAAACATAACTGTTGGATTTTTTATTGGTTGCCAAAATAAAAGCTCTTTAGATATATCTTCATCACTTATTTCAAATGCTTCTGCCTTTTCCTTTTTTCCGAACCAATTAAGCCATCCAAAAACACAATCCACATCAGGATGTTCATCTAGGTATTTCTTTTCCGTTTCCAGTTTATCCCAACGCCAGATATCATCGTGGTCGCAAAAACAGATGTATTCACCTTTGGCTTTATTTAAAAGATAGTTATATGCTTTTGCACACCCTTTATGTTCTCCAGAATAATATTTTATCCTTTTATCTTTATATCTTTCTATAAGAAAATTAGATAATCCTTTTACCCCATCATTATAGATTAAAAGTTCCAAATCTCGTTCCGTTTGATGGATAATTGAATCGATTTGTTCCCTTAAATAATCGAAATTCGATTTATAACATGACATCAAGATACTAATCATTTTTCAATCCCTTTATTAAAATGTTTATCTAATACGTCAGCAAGAATTTCATCTAAAATAGATAGATTCTGTTTCACTGATTCTGGTATATCTTTTGTTATATATCCAACTACCAATGCATCTCTTAACATAATAAGCGTTTGCAAACATAAGCCATCAAGTTCTTTTTTTATATCTTGTACATCTTTCATTTTTTTATTTCTCCGCTTCTAATTTTTTATTCAGCTCAACAATTATCAAATCCATTTCTTTTTTTGATTTTTTTTCGTTTTCTCCCCATTCATATAGATAATCATCTAACATTTTAATAATATCATCTACCCCTTTATTATTCTTCTGTAATTCAATAACGTCCTTTTTAATTATTTCAACAGCAGAAGCCACACCATGGTCATAGCTATACGAAGCTATTTTTCCAATTTCTTCTTGTATATCAATATTTTTTACAGTAATTTTCATTTTATTTCTCCCATCTACTTTGTTTTCCTAGGTCTTTTTTTAACCAATCATAAGTATCAAACTGAAACATATCATCACTTACCGAAAAGCAATCAGCCACGCCTACGGCATATTTTACCTTTTCCATTTGATTTCGTATCTTTATATCCCCACGATAAGGTTGTTCTTGACAATTTATATTACCATATACACTCCTTACAGCCATAGATTGACAATCGTCCTTTAAAGCCATGAAATATCTATCCAATGCCATAAAAGCATCAGCGTTATAAATACAGGGTATATGTAATTCATGGTCATAAGTTGTATATCCTTTTTTCACTAAAAAATCCCTAGCATTTAATAATGTAGCCCGATAATGTTCTCCGCCTGTAGTACTTTCTCCTAACTTTCCCCTTTGATAAAATGGGTAGTTAGTTAAATTAGTTGGCTTTACAAAGAATATATCATCATACATTAATACAAAATCCCCGTCCAGCTCATTTTGAATAATCGTTTCCCTTACCTTATGCCAATGGTTAGTCATCGGTGAACCTATATCCTTACAAGGTGTATAGATT
>JAGCBE010000265.1 GCA_017652345.1 Methanobrevibacter sp. | reverse complement strand
AATTCTCTTACATTTGTTATATCTGATTTTTCTGTACTTGATACAATACCAGATGATTTCGATGTAACAGAAAATAAATATTATGTTCTTGATGGAGATGGTGGATATATCGGAATAGCTGATGGTATCGCAGCAGGTATTATTGGTTCATCAGACCCAGCAGTAATATTTGCAGCATTACCTGTATTTGAAAAAATAGCTTAATCCATTTTCAATACTACCTTTTTGTTTCAGCCCTCTTATTAAAGAGGGCTATCTTTTTAAATGGTGATATCACCATAGAAAGGAGTAATTATGTCATTTAGTTTACAATTAGGAACTTGTTCAGATGAATCACTTGTACTTAATAAGACATTCACATTATCAGAAACATTATCAATATCCCCTTTAGATACTGTTGATGTATTAAATCCTTATATAATAATAAATTATTCATCATCTGTATTAGGATATAACTATGCTAAAATACCTGATTTTAATGATAGATATTATTTTGTTAAATTAGAACTTCTTACATCAGGAAGAATTGGTTTAACATTAACAGTTGACCCTCTCATGTCTTGGTATAATAGAGGATTAAGTGGTGGTATAAAAGATATAAAAACTACAATAATTAGAACAGGTGCTTTAGGTGAATCTGATTATACAACTGATAAAGAATTTCCATTATCAGATTCAAAAAAGAAAATATCAGTTTATAATTTTGGATTTAACCCACATGGATATAATACATATGCATATCCTCATGCTATAATACATACGATATAATGGTGATATCACCATAGAAAGGAGTAAAATATGTCAACTAATCAAGAAATATGGGGAGCTGAATCTGACTGGATAGCAAGAGAAAATTATACGGGAACTAACAGAACAAATATGCTATTAACTGGCAACTTTGGAGATGGCTATTATATCGGTAGTTTACTATATCAAAAAGGTTGTTTACAAACTGGTTATTATAGAGAAAAATTACCTACTTATAGAGAATTACAAGACGGTAGTTCTTTAATTGATGAACCACTTGATAATTCAATTAGTTATTGTGGACTTGGTAATGAAAGTGTATATTCAAGACTTGCATATCTTGAATATAAAAATTCAATGCTTGACGGTGATTTTACAAAGCAAGATGATAGACCTGTAACAAATTTTGCATTTTGCATATCACAAGGTTCATCGACTGGTTTTTCTGTAAGTAATGATACTTCACAAACGGCATCAAGATGGCGTGGTTCAGAATGTAGAATTTCGCCATTAGGTTATAACGCACCTTATGATACAATATCTCATGCCAATAAAAATAGAGAAGTCGAACCATATGTTTCAATTCCAGTTAGAAACTTTATCTTAACTCCAGTTATATTAGCTACAAATGCAATAAATACAACTACACCAAATTCAACAAGTGGAATGGATATAGTATCTTTTGATTGGTGGGATTATATGGATACATCCAAAACAAAAAACTATACCACACATCCATATATATTAATGATAGGTATGCACGCATATGTTTCAACTGACGTTGATAATATTAATGCTGTTACAGGTGTACCACAAACAGCAAGAACATCGTCAACAACTTCTCATGCTACTTTATCAGGCGTTGCCGTTTTATCACCTTTAACTGTGTGTGATGATGAACCTATGGATATAGCTAATCCAACACAAATAATAACAGATACATATTCTTACTATTTAACAAGATGCAAAAAAGCTACACCTGCATCACAAGGTAGTTCAATACCATTATTCGGATTTACTCACGTTGGTGGCAATGATACAAATTATATTAGAATGCCTAATTCTAATGGTGTAAGTTCGAGTACTGAAAGATATGTATTTTTCCCACATTCAAACGCACAATTAGTAAAAGTAACAAGCTCTAATCCCAGTAATTATACACAATCAGGTTGGTACTATCTTGAATACTATGATGATTTAGTTGACTGGATAAGAGAACAAATTGCGTGCTTTGGTTTATTCTTTACGCTTGATAAAAATACTGCTCAAACAGGTGCTTTAAATGACCCTTTAATGTATTTGGGAGTTCTTGATGAAAACGGTATAGGACATGGTCTTTGGACAACAGGCGAAGATAATGAAGACCAACCACAATGGGAATGGGATACTACTAATAATAGTAGTTATAAACCATCAGATGGACCTGAACCTACGCCTTCAGAAGATTCTGGAACTACAACATATTTAGGTGCAGTTAAACAATCATTAGGTAATGGAAATTGGTATGTAATACCACAAGAAGATATAGCAGATGTACAAGCATTATTAACAAATATAAATGATATACCACAAGATGTAGGTGAAGATTATTTCTTTGGACAAAATGCAATAGATTGTATACTTGAAATAAAATATATATTTGTCGGTGATTATACTTTTGGTAAAATAATGCCAAGTGGTAAAACTGGAATTAAAATAGGTAAATATACACTATCAACTCCTACTGCTTATAAATTTAGTTTAACAGCACCAGAAACTTTTTCAAGTGATACAATATATATTGAAAGTAAAAACTTTAGAAGTTTTCAACCGTATACAAGTGCAACATTTGTAGTGCCATTTTGTGGTTCAATAGAAATACCTATATCATCAATATTAGATAGATATTGCTATATGGAAGAAACTATTGACCCATTATCTGGCGATATAATGGCAAGACTTTTTGCAGTTTCACAACAAGGTTCGATTGAAATAGCATCAATACAAGGTAATTGTGCTTTAGACGCTCCAGTATCTGGTTATCAAATAGCACAATATTATCAAACTCGTATGCAACTTATTTCAGCACAAAGAAATGCTATATTTAATGCAGCGGCATCATTAATTGGTGGTGCATCTGGTGGAGCAATAGCGGCTAATTATGGAAATCCAGTCGGAATGGTATCTCAATTTTTAGGTGGTGCTGTAAATGCAGCCTCTGGTTTATATAATGCTGGTTTTGCACATCTTGAAAGACAACATACATTACCACCTGCTGTTGAAATACAGAAGTATACACCTAACGTGGAATGGGGAAAAGTTATAAATCCTTGTATAATAGTAATTTCATCTGTACCACATGAAAATTATAATGATTCTGACTATGCTGCAAAGACTGGATTTGCAACATATAAAGTAGATACAATCGGAAATCAAAGTGGTAGAGTAGTATGTTCTAATGTAGCACTTGATGGTATAAATTGCACACCAGAAGAAAAAGCAATGATAAAACAAGCTCTTGAATCTGGAGTGTATATTAAATGAGGTCATCTGAATGGTGACCTCACCATTCTTAAAGGAGTGATGTTATGAGTAAACTTGAATTTACTGGTAGACCTACAAATAAATTTAAGCTAAAGAAAACTTCATATACTGAATTAAATCGTTATATGAAAGCTTTAGCTAAAGAAGCTAATAAAAGAATAAAAGAAGTTGAGAAAGCTAATTTAAGAAATTATAGTCCTACTTACACTCGTAAATACAATTCAATGTTATATGGCAATACTATAAAAAATATAGGAACTAAATCTGGTAGATTTTCAACACGTACTGGTACAGCTTCAAACTTAATTGAAAGGATAACAGCTATGGAACAATTTTTACAGAATCCATTTACAACCGTGGAAAAATCTCAAAAGTATCTCGAGGAATTAAAAGAGAGAGTAAATATAGAAGATGATGATATGCTTAAAACAATGTTTGACGTATACCGTGATTTAGGATATGATGATTTTAAAGATGATTCTGATAAAATTATACAAATTTTTTCTGAAATGTCAAATAGTGGAATAGACCTTAATTTGTTACGTGATTTCTTTATAAAAAATTCATTTAAAGATCAGCAACATGAAATTGATACACTTGAAGATATTTGGCATTCGGCACAAGTATATTCACGTTTAAGTCAATTAGATTCTAATGATGCTATAATAGCAGCTATGAAGTCGAGGGAGAAACGTGGCATATGATACGAATGAATAAGGTTGATTTTTCAAGTTTATCAGAACCTGAAATTAAAACAATAAAAAAGCAAGGTAATATGTTAAGATACCTAAATAGTGCTAATGCTTTTGATATTGAAACAACCTCATTCATGGATAAAGAAGGAAACAAAAGGGCTTGTATGTATCTATTTATGTTTTGCATAGATGGTAAAACATTTTATGGAAGAACATGGGTAGAATTTCAATGGTGTTTACAAGAACTAAAATTAAGATATGAATTAAATTATTATAAACGTATGATTATTTACGTTCATAATTTAGCATATGAATTTCAGTTCTTAATAAATAGAGCACAAATATCTAATGTTTTTGCTCGAACAAAAAGACATCCAATATCGTCATTATTGGAAGATGGTTTTGAATTTAGATGTTCTTATTTTCTATCTGGATTGTCATTAGCTAAAACTGCTGAAGAAATACAAAATTCAAATGTAGAGAAAATGGTAGGTGACCTTGATTATAGATTAATAAGACACCAGTTGACTCCATTAACAGATGAAGAATTATATTACGGAGAAGTAGATGTATTAATTGTTTATCAATTTATATCTAATGAAATACGTAAATGCGATGGTGATATCACCAAAGTACCATTAACTAAAACGGGATATGTACGACAATATTGTAGAAACTATATAAAAGAAAATACAAATTACAGAAGATACCGAGAACATATTTTAAAAGAAGCGCCAACTGATAAAGAACTTTTTATATTATTAAATAAGGCATTTGCAGGCGGTTATACTCACGCTAATTGCAATTATATTTTTGATATAGTTAATGAAGATACTTATGGTTCTAAAGTTCATTCAATTGATTTTACATCATCTTATCCAGCGCAAATGATAAGACATAAGTTTCCAAGAGGAAAATTTGTAAAGCGTATTGTAGATTCAGAAGATATATTTTATAATATGATAAATACATACGCTTGTGTTTTTGAGATATGTCTGACTGATGTTGAATCAAAATCATCACACCATATATGGTCAGTGTCAAAATGTAAATACGGAACTAAAAAACAATATAATGCTGTTAATGATAATGGTAGAATTGTTAGGTCTGATGAAATATATACATACATGACTGATGTTGACTTCTTAAACTTTTCTAAATTCTATACTTTTAAAATAAAATATGTCACTAATATGTGGGTAACTACATATGGATATTTGCCTAAACAATTAATAGAATGTATATTAAAATTCTATGGTGATAAAACCACGTTAAAAGGTGTAGCAGATAAAGCAGAAATATATTTAATATCAAAAGGTATGTTAAATGCAATATACGGAATGTCTGTTACCAATCCAGTTAATGACGAAATTTTATTTGATGAAGAATGGTTTTTAGAAAGACCAGATATTGAGACTGCTTTAACAAAAGCATATAATAATCCAAATCAATTTCTATGCTATCAGTGGGGTGTGTGGATTACTGCATGGGCAAGATATGAACTATTTAGAGGTATTGAAGCATTAGGAAATGATGCTATTTATAGTGATACTGATTCTATAAAGTTTATTAATTATGAAGACCATGAACAATTCATTAATGATTATAACATAGAAGTAGAAGAAGGGCTTAAAAAAACATTAAATTATTATGATATACCAATAGAAAAATTATATCCAAAAGATATAAAAGGAAAAACACATCTATTAGGTGTATGGGATTATGAAGGTTGTTATGATTCATTTAAAACTTTAGGTGCTAAAAGATATATGTCAGAAACTAATGGTAAACTAAAAATGACTGTATCTGGATTATCCAATGTTTATATGTATGAAGATGATTATAAAAAGAAATGTGAAAAGGATGGTATACCATATTCACATGAAGATTGGCATAAGAAATACTATTTTTCACCAATCCAATATATAATTGAACACGGGGGTCTTGATTTCTTTGATGAAGGTATGTCTATTCCAAAAGAGTATTCAAGAAGATTAACACATACATATATACAAGAATATTACTCATGTATATTAACAGATTACACAGGTAAACCTGCTAAAGTAGAAGAATACTGTTATATTCATTTAGAACCAAGTGAGTTTACAATGAATTTTGCTGCTGAATTTATAGAGTTTATTGAAGGAATTAATAACGGCATATCAGCAGATACAAGAGCAAAAAGACCAGAATTTCAGATTAATGAATTTAATGCTGAAATAAATTTCTTTGGTGATATCACCATTAAGGAGTGATTTTATGGCATGGTATAGTTTTAAACGTATACACAAATATAATGCTATTTATAATATTGTAATAGGTCAGCGTTCAAACGGAAAAACCTATGCATTTAAAGACCAAGCATTACATAATTACATTGAAAAAGGAGAACGCTGTGCGTATATCCGTAGATTTGACAGTGAAATAAAACCAAAAGTTTTGGATAAATTATGGGATGTTCATGACATTGAAAAAATGACAAAAGGTAGATGGAACTCAGTTAAATATGAAAAGAATTGTTTTACATTGTGTATTAAAGTTGATGGAAAAGTTGTAGCTTCAGATGAACAACCATTCTGTGATGTATATGCTTTAAACACATGGGAAACTTCAAAAGGTGCTGACCGTGGTGAGGTCACCACTATATGTTTTGATGAATTTATGACAAGAAGAGCTTATCTAACACAGGAATTTGTT
>JAGCBE010000264.1 GCA_017652345.1 Methanobrevibacter sp. | reverse complement strand
TTGATGTATGTTGGTGGAAGACATTGATTGCCAAGTTCCTTGGAGGAACCCTAACAGCACTTGGAGTGCTTTCCTTAGGAAGAGAAGGTCCATCTGTACAATTGGGAGCAATGGCTGCAAAAGGTGTTTCAAAATACCTTCCAAACAGCAAGACAGATGAAAAGCGTCTTTTGGTATGTGGAAGTGGAGCAGGGCTTGCAGCTACATTCAGTGCCCCTCTTGCAGGATTCATTTTCACATTGGAAGAAATAAATAAGGGATTTGACAGGTCCATTGTTATTGTAGGATTGGTTTCAGCAGTTGTAGCTGACTTGGTATCAAAAATATTCTTTGGACAAAGCCCAATATTTCCATTCACATCATTGAATCTTCCTTTAAAATATTTCTACCTATTGATCATTTTAGGAATCATTGTTGGAATCTTAGGATACATTTACAATGTAGGAATGATTAAGGCTTCCGAAATGTGGGAGAAATTGAGTTTTCTGCCATTGGAAGTGAAATACATCATCGTATTTTTAATAACAGGAGTGGTGGGCCTAGTATTGCCTAATGTGCTTGGTGGAGGATACTCCATGATGCATTTGATAGAATATACCTTGCCTCCATTATCTATTTTAATTGTCCTTCTGATTGGAAAGTATTTGCTCTTGATATTCTGTTTCGGTTCAAGTGCACCTGGAGGAATATTCTATCCAGTTCTTGTCATTGGAGCATACATCGGCGCTATATTCAGTGCAATTGTCATCCCAATTTTTGGATTGGATCCAATGATTTCCTATAAGTTCATCATGATTTCAATGGCTGCAATGTTTGCAAGTTCTGTCAGAACCCCAATAACTGCAGTTGTATTGATTGCTGAGATGACCGGAGTTACAAACTCCCTTGTTGCAATGATTGTAGTGACCATACTTGCATATATCATTCCAACAATCCTTGGAAACGATCCAATCTATGAAACATTGCTTATGAGACTCTTAAAGAAGAACAAGGGAATTGACTTTGATAAGACAAAAAGCGTTTTGGAAGAGTATGTTGTTCCAATGGACTGTGCATTGATAGGCACAAAAATCTGGGAGCTTCCTATCCCTAAATCAGCAATGGTCGTATCTGTTGTAAGAAGCGGAAACACATTGATTCCGGATGAGGAATTGGAATTGAAATATGCTGATGAATTGTTTATAATTATGAATCAAAACACATACCCTGAAGATAATCAGAAAATAGAATCCTTGATTTACAACAATTGGAAAGAGGAATGAATTATCAAACTGCTTTTAATTGATTTTCAATGAAAATCCAAAGAGGTGAAAAAATGAGAATAGCTGTTGCTTCAACTAATGGAGAAAATGTGGATTTGCACTTTGGTAAAGCACATTCATTATATGTTTACGAATACAATGAAGAAAATGATGAAATAAACTTTTTAGAGCAAAGAACAGTTGAAATTGAAGTTGATATGAAGCATCAAAATCCTAAAATCATCAAAACCATTGAAGACTGTGAAGTTGCAATATGTGAAGAGTTTGGACCTAAGGCAGCAATCTTTGCAGAAGATGCAGGTTTGAAATTGGTTAGGGATGAAGGAAGCGTTGAAGAGGCTTTAAGAAAATACATAGATCATGTGAATTTCATGAAAAACATTAAAATTTAATAAATTTGTATTGGGGCTTAAAGATGTCTAAAAAAATCAATTTAAAACCAAGGGCAATGATGTATCCATCTCCTGCAGTCATTGCTTCAGCTTATGATGAAGAGGGAAAGGCCGATTCATGTACACTTGCATTTGCTGCAATGTGTAGCCATAAACCTCCAGCAGTGATGATTGCAATCAATTCAACCGCTAAGCGAAAAACCCTTAAGAGCATATTGGAAAGGGGAGAGTTTGTTTTAGGTTTTCCAACAATCGATCAAGTTGCAGAAACTGATTTTATCGGAATTGCATCAGGATATGATGTGGATAAGATTGAAAAGGTAGGTTTCACCACCACTAAAGCCACGGAAGTAAATGCACCAATCATAAATGAAATGAAGGTTTCCATTGAATGTAAAGTCATGAATACTGTTGATGTAGGCAGCCATACTCAAATAACTGGCGAAATCGTAAACATTCAAGCAGATGAGGATGTCATAGGTGAAAAAGGAAAAGTTGACTTGAAATTGCTTAATCCGATAGTTTATGATGATGTTTTATATGACTACTTTGAAGTTGGAAATAAAATAGCTGATGCATTCAATGTAGGGGTTAAGTTTAGAAAATAACAATGAAAAAAAGAAATTAAAATAAAGAAATTTAAAAACTAAAATATCTCTTTTAAATAAAAAATTAAAATAAAAAAAGAAAATAAATTAAAAGATTAAAGAACTATTTTTTAGCTCCTTGAAGAGCAATAGGAACATATTCCTTAAATCTTTCATCTTCCAACATGCCTGTATTTTCAAGAAGGTATTTGCTTGTTACCTTATTGACTTGAGACAATTTTATTTGGCTGTTGATGTACCCTTCTTCTTTTATCAATCT
Organism: Methanobrevibacter sp.; assembly: GCA_017652345.1. The sequence continues at coordinate 571 of JAGCBE010000264.1, read as the reverse complement.
AATGAGTCCTTTTCCATAAGTCAATGATGGATCTACAATTCTTTGTCTCATTGAATCTATAAGGGACCTGCTGCCAATGCCTAAGGTTCTGCACATATCATCAATTTCATCAAGAATACTTAAACCCCATTCTTCCAAACTGATTTTTTCACCGTCTTTAATCAATTTCATGTTAAAGTCATAAGCTGCTTCGGCAGTCATTTCCTCATTGTAAATAGCTTCCTCTTGCCAATTTTCATAATCTGACTCTTCAGCAATCAAGCAGTAAATTAGGAATAAATGAAGAAACTCCATATCCCTTTTGATTAAACCGCATTTATAGAATGGGTTGATGTCTAAAGTTCTTATTTCCACATACTGGATTCCATCCTCTTTTAAAGATAAAAGCACATCTCTTGGGTCTTTAGGCTTTAATCTGATTTGGGTATACAATTCCTTTGCTTGAGATAAGTGACCTTCATCAATGAAAGACTGAACATCTCTAGCAAATTCCTCTACTGAATGGTAATTTGGATATAGATGCACGAGATTCTTATATCCACAGGAAGCATTCCTAAATGAAGGACCTCTT
>JAGCBE010000031.1 GCA_017652345.1 Methanobrevibacter sp. | reverse complement strand
TTAAAAGTTGTAGTAACAATAAGTTATTTTATTCTTCTTACATCTAAAGTTTATCATTTTTAAAACTAAAGTTACATTATAAAAATATAAAAATGAAAAATTGAATTTTCAATAAAAAAGAGTTCTGGAAAAGATGATCAATTCCAGAAATTATTTTCATCAGTGATGCCTATATTGCTTGCTCTGAAACGAGGAATTTTTCCAAGCTTTTTCTGATGCTCATAATCCTTTAGACAAGCTATTGCAACCTTACCCATAGCAACACAAGTCGGCAGGTTAATGAGTGTCATAAGCCCCATTGTGATATCAGCCATAGCCCAAGCAACATCCATAGGAACAATAGCTCCAACAAAAACAATCAATGTAGCAATTATATAGAATATTCTCATGAAGTTCTTGGAAGGCTCTTTCTTTTTATTTAAAAAGATTAATGCATTGTCAACATAATAAAGATTTCCAATCAATGTTGTAAATGCAAATAGAACCATCGCGATTGTAATGAACACAGGTCCAGCAGTGCCGAAAACTGAGGAAATTGCGTTTTGCACATATGGTGCACCAGAAACAGACACATCTCTTGCCACTCCAGTGGACAAGCACATCAGTGCAGTAGCTGTACATAAAAGCAAGGTGTCTATATAAACAGACAATGTTTGCACAAGCCCTTGTTTTGCAGGATGTGATACATCTGCAGAAGCGGAAGCGTTTGGAGCAGAACCTACACCTGCTTCGTTTGAGAACAATCCTCTTTTAATACCGTAAACCAAACATGATCCTGCAAAACCTCCTGCTATTGAAGTGAAATTAAATGCATCCTGGAAAATCAAGAGGAACATGGAAGGAATATTTTGGATATTCAATAGGATTACAACCAAAGCTACAATAATATAAGAAACTCCCATAAGTGGCACGATTGTACTTGTAACCTTAACAATCCTTTTCCCTCCTCCAAGAAGGCAATACCCAGTTATGATAGCTAGTGCAGCGCCTATCATGATTGGAGTGGTTGATGGATTATAAAATGAATACTCAATGAATGTGGATTGAAGGTTATAAGAACACAAGAGATTAAATCCTACTGCATAGGTGGCAATTAAACATATGCAAAAGAGAATAGCTATCCTAGGCTTTTTCAATCCAGCCTCAATATAATAAGCTGGACCTCCATACATATGGCCATTGGAATCTAATCTTTTATAGATTTGAGCTAAAGTACTTTCAATGAATGCAGAAGATGCACCAATGATACACATTACCCACATCCAGAAGCACGCCCCAGGACCACCGAGACAAATTGCTGTAGACACCCCTATAATGTTACCGGTTCCAACCCTTGATGCAGTGGATACCAGCATCGCTTGCAAGGAAGAGACAGAATCATCTGCCGGCCTTTCAAACAATATCCTTAGGGATTCGGGAAATAATCTGATTTGCACTCCTTTTGTATAGATAGTGAAGTACAAGCCCGCTACAGCCATGACAATAATTAAAATAGGAAAATACATAATATTGTCAAT
>JAGCBE010000263.1 GCA_017652345.1 Methanobrevibacter sp. | reverse complement strand
ATATTGGCTAATGAAATATTTTTTATAATAAATCGTGGCTCATCAATACCATTTCCATAATAATCTTGATGTTCTGCTAGTGCATGAAGTAGTGGCTCATTATTATTTTTTGCGTCTAATATATAATCTACCACATAACAATTAGCAAATGAATCTGCGGAATATTTAGTATTCATAAATTGTAGTAAAGATGGAATATGGAAAGCTGCGATACCCAAACCCGCGGCATTTTCATGTCCTGCGAGCAACTCAAATAATCCAGTAGACTCAAGAACAGAGCGTAATGCTGGTAAATCTTGAAAGTTACCATTATTCCGCAATGACCCTTTTAATACATTATGGCTGTCTCGTCTAACAATAAAACATGGCTTGTTATATTTACTTACTACATTCTGCGCAATTAATCCAGTTAATTCGTTTGGAATATCATCAGAAGCATCAAGTTCTACAATAATAAGATTATTTTCATCCAATCCTTCTTTTTGAATCTTAAAATCAACAAGACTAATTGCCTTTTCTTTAATGCGGTCTTGGCGCGCTTTTACATTTTTAGCTATTCGCGCGGCTTGGTCTTTTGCTAATTCAATATCTCCATCTTTAGCGCCACGTTTAGTGCTTTTTAATTCTTTATATGGGTCTGTAAGAGCATAAAATAAGCATTCTTTTTCTTGTATTGTTCCTACACGCACAATAGCATTAATTAAAGGACAAATATAAAAAGCTACATCAATTGGAGTAAGTGAATATGGATAGGTAGCTCGTTCTTTTAATGAATAGCTTTGCGCCTCAATCATCGCGGCCAATCCTTCATTCTTAATGTTTGCTAACCCATCTTTAATAACATAACGAGTTTCTGGGTCGCCCTGAAACATTACATCACCTATATTACCTACCGCCGCGAGATCTACAAAATTATGAGCTAAATTAATATGTAAATAATCGTCAAGTACATTACAAAATCTATATGTAATACCAGCACCGCAGAAATCTTTATTTGGATAATTTTCTGATAATTGATTATTTACTACAATAGCAGTAGAACAATTGTTAATCATTGGAGAGCCATCTTCATAATACATCATTGGGTGATGGTCAAGACAAATTACTTCCGTATTTACTTGTTTGAGTTGATGGAAATATTTAATATCGTAACTTCCAGCGTCTGGAATCACAATTAAATCAAAATGTGCTTCGTCTAAAAAATAATCAATCTTATCACTTAAACCGTGCGCTTTACCTTCATGCAATGTAAAATATAGCTTAGAATCAGGATAAATGGCTTTGATATAGTTCCACATCATTGCCGCGGAGCAAAAACCATCGTTGTCGGCGTCCGTTAGAATACATATATAGCTATCATGCTGTAAATGATATAGCAGTCTTTCCGCCGCTTCCTTAATATTATTTAAATCATATGGATTATTTTCACTTTCTTTAGTTGGATTAATAAAAGCGTTTACATTTTTTACTCCTCTATCATGAAGAATATCAGTAATTGCTTCATTTGGTTCCTGGCTATAAATATTTCTTAGTCGATAATTCATTTACTTCACCTTTACTCTTGTTTTATACAAATATTTAAAAATTTCTATTCCTTTATCAAAGGGAGAATCTTTTTCATTTAATACATTATCAAAATCCCATATATATGAAAATGAAGCTTTGTGTTTATATTTTCTACACATTGATTCAATTTTATTTCTATATTTTTGCGCTTTTTCAGTGCGCCAATCTTTATACTCTTTATCAAGAGCAATGACAATTTCATTAGCTCCTAAAATATCCGTAAGTAAACTAATATGATATTTATTAAAAGTTGAGCCGCAGCAAGCTACACAATTACTATATTCATCATAGTATACATCATCTAACATAACACTCTTCTCCGCTTCTGCTATAATCGCACTTCTTCGCGCGCGAATACCTCGCTGATGTTCGTATATACCATATAAATTAAATTGAAGAGGATATGTGTATAAAGTCTTTCCAATTTGTATTGGTCGATATTTACCGAATTCTTCTATCTCATTTTCCTCTAAGGCTCGCCCGCGAATACCAATCAAACGCCCATTTATATCATAATGCGGAATTATAATTTTATTTTGACTCATTGAAAACCGAATATTAAATTTATCCATTGCTTGCGTTGTAATTCCATCTTTCAGCCATGTTGGATGATAATACTTTATAAAACAATCTAGTACAGATTTAGGATATTCATCTAATATCGGAATGCGTGTGTCATATTGATATTTTTGAACGACTTCTTCAAATTTTGTATTGGGTTTCGCCGCGACAATAATATGTTTTAAAAATTGTTTAACATAATTTTCTGCTTCCTCAAGCGTAATAGGATATTCATTTAATTCCATATAGCGCCGATAAAGTTCAAAAATTGACATTGCTTCATTACATTCTGTATAGCATCTAAAAATTTTATTATTTTGATACCAGTATAATTTCATTGACTCTGCTTCATGTAATGGATTATGACAAATTGTAGGACAAATCAGGTATTGTTTTTCTTCATTTACATCTATTTGGTCTACTCCTAAACTTTCCAAAAAATCTTTTACATCCTGAAGAGTGATAGAATCAATTATATTTTTTACACTTAAAGTAGCAAGAAAAGCTTCTTTATCAGCTTCATTAAAGTTGACCATTTAACAATCTTTCCTTCCAATTTCTTATTACTTCTTCTTTCGCGGACATAAATAAATCAGGCGGATTGGAGATCGGTGAATTATCTGCTGTTGTCATAAATAAATCATTTCTATAACCATTGCCTAAATCCAAATGCGTCCAAATACGAACATTTTTATAACGACCACGACGCATTTTATAAATATCAATGATATGAGTCGGACGATATTCTTCCTCTAAGTATCGCGCGTTAATACGACCATCTCTAACTGCAGGGCGTAACGTGGATACTAAACTATTCCAAGTCTTTTCTCCAATTTTTGTCATTACACATCCAACATCCGCTTTATCTGCTACTGCTTTAGATGAACGAATATTAGTTTCATTTTTAAATTCACCATCATCACTCATCGCGCCCATATTAACCTGAGTAGCAGATGATATAAATATATTATAATCTTTAGCTAATTGCTTTAATTGATTAGCCATCATCATAAGTATTGAAGCTTCGTTGATACCACTTCGCTCAAATTGACTAATCATATTAGCCGTAGAGTGTATATAATCAAAAAATATATATCGTATTTCATTAATTGTCGCATATTTCTTAATTGTTGCTTCAACATTAGTTAAATCTGGTTCACTAATTTCTTCAATAAAAAAATAATTTTTATATTCTTTAATGATTTTTGCCGCGTATTTAACTCGACTTAATTCACCTTCTTCATATTTACCAGTTAAAATATGTGATTCATTAACACCTGATAAATATGCTAACATAATTGTTTGAAGTTCTTCTTTATCCATTTCAGTTACAATAAATAATACTTTTTCAGGCTGAACTTCTTCACCTTCATTAGTAATTTCTCTAATGAAACATTGCTTTTCGTGTGACCATCTTACAGGATAAGCAATATGACAAGCATCAAATACTGATGTGCGAGTCTTACCACTACCACTTGAGGATGATTTTAAATAAAAACATCCCGCGCGAGCACCTCTACAAGCAGAACTAAATATTTTTCCTTCTATACTTGGCCCCATATTAGGTGCTTTTTGTAATTCATCAATCAATTCAAAAATTCCTTCCGCGGGATTACCTTGACTATTTTTCCCACGTAAAAATTCTTCTCTAATTAAATTGAAATTACCTTCTACATTATTTAAAATCTCTTCAAGAGATGCTTCATCAAAATTCTTTTGTAACTCTGCTTCTAATTTTGGATCGTCAATTTCTATATTTTCTTTATAATATTTACTAATATCGTATCCATTTTTATGTAATTTTCGAAGCAAAGAATATTTTTTAAAACGATTATAATATAATTCAAAATTACTAAGCGTCGCAAATTCATATGATTCTTTTAATAAATCAAGACCATTACCAGAATTATAAATTGCTGCGCTATTACTATATTGACTAATTTCCTGATCTACCTCAACTGGAGTTAGTTTCGTTGCGCCATTCTCATATAAATTTTTAATATTTATAAAACAAATTCGCGCAACTTTATTGTCAAAATCAGTTGAATAAAGATCAGGATATTCCAAAAATAGAAGCGGATTCAACATTAAACACCCAATTACTTGACGTGTTGCTACATTATCCGATAAAACCACTTCTGTTTCCCACCTTTAATCATCAAATAGATAATCATCTTGATTCATTTTTTCGTTCTTTTTTTCTTTTCTTTTGGCAGAGGAACTACATATTCTTTCATCTCAGTATTCATTGCCGCGATAATTTTATTATTATTAAATTCTTCTCGCTTCTTATAATTCATCATTTCTTCTATCATTGAAGGTTTAATTAAAGCAAGTGATTCTGATAATTTTTTCATTTTTTTAACAGTATAAATATAATCCAGACAATCAATTATTGTATTGTCTGTATATCCATATGTATCTCGTAATCTTTTACGTTCGGTCCAAATACGAGGCCCTGGAGATTTAATACCAAAAATTTGGCATACTTTATCTGAAAAAGCTTCTCGCGCATGTTTTTCATTCGCACATTTTGGACAATACCATTGAGATGTTTGTCCTGACGCAGAAAAAATTTCAACCATATCTGTTTTACGAAAACTTTCTTTACATCCATAACATTTATGAGTTAATTTCATTTAATCACTTCCTATACTTAATCTAATATAAGTATAGCATAATTTTAAGAAAATGTCAATAAAAAAAGACCTATTCAGGTCTTTAATTTATATTAAATTACATAAGATCTTTAACTTCATCAACAAACAATTCCACTAAATCTGCTTGAGAAGGAACCGCCGTACTAAGTTTAAAATCTTCAGAACCAAATACTCGCCGAATAATATCTCGCATAACATTAAGGTGTTGATCTTTTTCTTCTTCTGTAGAAGCAACATCAAGGTATTTACCCCAAATATTTTTAGCTTCTTCCATAATTTCAGCAAAAGGACGAGACTTTACTTGATTAATTACAGTATGATCAGTAACTTCTGCTCCATCTTTAGAAACAGATTGCTCAATAGCATCACCAATAGCATCTACAAGTTCTTGATAACCAAATTTAATTTTGGGCGCCAAATACTTATAGCGTGAGCCAGCAAAAATTGTTGGCGTTTGACGAGTATATAAATATCGTTCACTACCGCCATTCGTATCATATTCTACAGAAATGTAACCAATTAAATCTACAATAGAATTAACAATGGTATAAGCAGAAGATGTTAAATCTGGTGCCATAGCAGAAATAGAATTACCTTCGCTATCTCTGGCTTCAGTAGGCTTTTCTTTTGCGTGAGCAATAAAAATTAATCCAAAACCCAACATTGTAATTTCACGAAATGCTTCTTGAAATTCTTGCTTTAACATGCCCCACCCTTGACCCCACGCAACATCACGAATTGAATCTACACCTTCACGCTGACATATATACTTATTACATAGGTCAAATGCAATAGAGACAGTATCAATAACAATAGTGTCATACATTTCACGCGCTTGAGGCTTGCGTAATTGCGATACAACCTTTTTAAAATCAGTCCATTTAAGCATTGGAACAAACCGCGTGCCCGCTAACGCATTAGTACCCATTTCAAAAGCACAAATAAGTGCTCGTGGAGCCTGAACTGCAAAAGAAGTTTTACCAACTTTAGGCGCGCCATATAGTAATAGATATTTTCCCTTTAAATCACGCGAAATTTTAGATGGTTCAAGGCTAAAAATATCAATATCATTCGCCATATATATCCCTCCTTTTAATAAAGTTGGGAATTATCCTTCCCAACTATACTTATTAGGAGTAGACTGAGATGGAGCCGTGCTCTTTTGAGCACCTCGGTTCTTCGCATCCATTTGTAGCTGCTCAATCTTAGCCTTACGAGCATTAAATCCCTTCCTAATTTCATTAGGATCATATGCAAAATCCTCTTCAAATGGCTCATCACTACCACGAGTAATCACAAGTTCACGTACCATTCGAGTTGTGGTTTCCGGTAGTTCTTCACCCCAAGAACTAGTAGAAGCAGAACGGGTTGTTTCCTGAGAAGTAACACGAATACGGCCGCCAATATTAACCGTGTCATTAATATTCCAATTACGTTCAATATATTCTACTCTATCCGCGCCTTCAACTACAAATTCAAGAACATCTACTACATTATTATACTGAACTACAGCGCCCTTAACAATTAGACGACCAGTTTCCTCTCCATCATTATCAACTTCTGGATGCATATCCATAATAAAAATATCAATATTAAAAGAAGCAATATCTTGAGCCTTATTACCATTATTAATGAAGGAAGAACGAATCTGCCAACCATTGATAAGATTGCCGCTCTTGGCTACGAAATTGTTTTCACTAATGGAAGCCCCGCTTAGACGTACAACATCAGCTTCAGCCTCGCCATAACCCTGAACCGTCTTCATAGACTTTAGGCGCTGTAGATTCTCATATGCCGGATTAGGACGATTATCACGTGTATACTGAGTAGCAAAAATACTTACAGGAATTTCACTAATTTCCTGCTTATTATTATAAGTTTGATTCACACGAACTGTAAAAGTTGCGCGTTCATAATAACGACCATCTTCAAGCTTGCCGTCCGCGGCATTAACATCAAGTAATTTACCTACAATATTTAGCTTATTTTCAGACATATTTGTTAAATTCTTCATTTTATTTTCTCCTTTATTTTTTACTTTATTTTATTATAATATAAATTTTTTAACTTGTCAAGTTAAAATAAAGCGGTTCAAATGAACCGCTCGTTTTAAGCCTTAGCCGCGGCCTTTTCAGCAGCCTTACGAGCCTTTTCAGCAGCCTTCTGCTCTGCCTTTGCGGCTTCCTCAGCTACAGGGTCATATGCCAGACCAGACTCAGTAAGAGTATGATACTTAATCATACGGAACCGCTCCTTACGGGTTTCAGTAGCTTCAGAAATAACTTCCTTCTCCTCACGAGTAGTTGTAGCATAATTTTTCTTGATTAATGAGTTAATAGTGCCTGTTACGGCGGGAACCGTAATGTTTAGAGCATCTGCAATTTGTTGCTTACTGTATTCCTGTCCATAATGTGCCTTTAAAAAATTTAAAACCTTCTCTGAATTTACACTTACCATAATTCATTTCTCCTTTTACTTTTAAATATATTTTATTTATTATTAAAGAATTGGTTTCCCGCCTCTTTATATAAATATTATATCATGAATTTCTATAAAGGTCAAATATTAAGTTTTATCTTTTAATTGAAAAATTTCTTCTGCTAATTTAACCGCTTCTTCATCGGTTTCACAATTAATAATGCGGTCAAGCTTAGGAATGGTATCCTGCTTATATCCTTGTAGTACGCGCTGTTCTGCCGCAATCTTTTTTTCAATTTGTTCACTCATAATAATTGCGCCAACTGCAAGCTGGCAATAATCATTCTTAGTTAAAGTGGTGCTATCAAAATCTTTTGCGCGCATTCTATCATATAAATCTGAGTAATTATCACGCATAGTTTTTGAAGTTCCATATCCCTTTAAATCACCATTTTTTTTATTTAAATCCATGACTTGCTCCGCAGTTAATTCAGTCGCGCGAGCAATTTCACTTAGTAGTGTGATATATGTTTTATCCATACTGTCCTCACATAATTTCAATATTTTTAGAGTTGGTATTAATTATAGATACTCCTACTGTTTTACGATTTTGAATAGGAATATTTTTAACATCTAACACTACAGCTTTATTATTCGCAGAAACAAAAACTTTCTCTTGAGTAGAAGGAACAGCAAGAATTGCGGAAAAACTATCATCTTTTAATTCCATTACTTGGTTCCCTTTAACACCACGAGAGGTTTCATTAAAGTCAGAAATAGGAGTAATTTTCCCGCGCCCTGATGAAGTAATAGATAAAAGTCCTGTATATTCAATACCTTCTTTAATTAATGTTGCCGCGCGAACTTGTTCGTCTTCTTTAAGTTTAATTCCCCTAACACCACGAGTTACTCGTCCGGTTGAAGAAATTTCTTTGAGAGGATAAAAATTATAGTTACCAGTGGAACTAACAATAAATAATTTATCGTTATGATTATTAGATAGATAGACACCAATTAATGTATCACTTTCATCTAACTTAACTGCCGCAACACCTTTTTTCGCGCGCGAACTATATTCTCCAATTAAAGATTTTTTGACATAACCATTCTTACTTACTGTTATTAATGAGTGATAAGCATTAAATGAAGTTGCATCAATAAGTAACATTACTTTTTCAGAATCTTGAAGTGGAATAATTTCATAAATGGAATAATCTTTATTCCATTCAAGATCTAAAAGTGAGAAATTATAAAGTCTACCAGTATTAGTTATTGCCGCGATTAGTCCGATATTTGTGGTATATAAAGTATTAATAAGATTCGCGTTTTTAGGAGCCTTAATGTTGGTTCCTTTACGACCACGTTTGCCACCAGAAATATCTTCTTTAGGAATCACGCGAAGCATATTATTATCAAATAACATAATGCTTACGTCTTCTTCCTTTACTTGCGTAGTTTCATCTTGTTCTGTTGGCTCTACAAGATTCATAATTTTAGTTCTACGTTCATCACCAAACTTATTTGCGACTTCTTGAAGAATGTCAATTAGTTTTTGGTCTAAAGCTGTAGGTTCATTTAATAAGTGCCGTAGCTCTTCAATTTTTCTTTTAAGTTCCTCTCGTTCATCATTTAATTTTATTGCATCAATTTTAGTTAAAGAAGAAAGTTTCATTGCGAGAATTGCTTTAGTCTGTTCTTCATTAAAACCAAAACGCGCAATTAGCTTTGATGATGCTTCAGATGGATTCTGAGAAGAACGAATTAATGCAACTACTTCATCGATAGATGCGGCCGCAAGAATAAGGCCATCTACTATATTAAGACGTGCGAGGGCTTTGTTGAGGTCAAATTGAATAATATTTTTTTCACATTCTCTAATATGAGTAATATAGGCATCACACGCTTCACGCCAACCAAAAATACGAGGAAAGCGTCCTTGATGAAGCATAATCATATTTACAGAAAACCAATTCTCTAATGATGTATCTTTATAAAGTTTGGCAACCATTTTATTAGGATTAGCGCCTTTTGTTAAATAAATGCGAATATCTGCAGTTTTCTTTGTATGATCTACTACTTTTTCAATACCATAATTTTCATTATTATTTACTAATTCGGCTAATTGGTCAATAATAGTATTGGTAAATACGCCATAGGGTAATTCTGAAGCATAAATCATATTTTTATCTGGATTATATTCAAGCTTTGCCCGTAAGCGAATAGATTCACCCTTACCATTTTTTAAACTTTCTTTAACCGCGGCGGAATTAGTAATTGTTCCACCTGTTGCAAAATCAGGAGCACAATAAATTTTATTAAAATCTACATCTGGATTTTTAATAATTTTAATAAGTGCTTCATTAACTTCTTTAAGATTAAATTGAGGCACAGAAGTGGCCAAAGCTACTGCAATACCAGAACAACCATTGACAATGTTCCAATATCCAATTGATGGAAATACAGATGGAATTTGTTCTGTACTGTCATAATTATCATACCATTGATTACCAATTGCGTTTTTCTTTAGTCCATCAAAAAAGATATTAGAAAGCTCTGCGGCTTTCATTTCAACATATCGCGCAGCCGCATGGCTATCTGGAGAAGAAGGATTACCGTAGTTTCCTTGAACAGCTTCTACTGGATAACGATACGACCAAGGTCTTGCCGCGCGAATAAAAGTATCATACATCGCGGCATCACCATGTACATATGATTGAGACATCGCGGCAGCGACTGATTTTTGTGCCTTTTGAAACTTATCTTTATAAGTAAGTTTATTTGTATATTGCGCGTAAAGCCCTTGACGTAGACCAATTTTTAGACAATCGCGCACATCTGGAATTGCTCGTTCTTGCGCAACTGATGCGCCATAAGCAAGGAAGGCATTTTCAATTTGTTTTTGAAAATCAGTTTCGTAAATCAAATTTTCACTTCCTTTTATTCTTTATTATATTATATCATAAATTTTTATTGATGTCAATTATTTATTTAAAATACTAAAATCAACATTCTCAAATAAGAAATCTCTTCTACCTTCAACTTCTGGTCCCATTAACATCATAATACTCTCTGCCGCGGTTTCGGCATCATGAATAGTTAATACTTCAAGTCGTCGTTCAGTAGGATGAAGCATAGAGCGTTCCATATCGTCGGCATTAAGCTCGCCGAGGCCCTTTGCTCTTGTAATTTCCCAATTCGCGCGGCCTTGACGAATCTTTTCTAATTCTTCATCATTATATGCGAATAATTTTTGTTCACCTTTTTCAATTTTATATAGTGGCGCGCGAAGCCAGCATAGTCTACCTTCTTCAATAAATTGAGGCATTAGTACATAGAATAATGTCGCAATAAGACACATAATTGAAAAACCATCTACCATTTATACCCCGGCTTTAACCGTATTTCTCTAAAAGTTCTTGGAATTTATTATATTTTCTATCCATCCAAATTGTAGCATTATCATATAAATAATGATAAAATTTTATAACTTGCTGATTACCATCTAATTTCCAATACCAAGTGTACTCTCGACGTTCTTCTTTATTAATAGTTCCCATTTTAACGATATTATATATCCATTCTGCTACAGGCTTTGTAGTTGTAAAACTTACTTTAAAACTTATATATGAGGAGTCTTTTTTAGGACAACGACAAAGCGCTCCATCTCCATCAAAAAAACCTCGTAGAAAATGTCTAATTAAATTTTCGGGAACATGTTTTGGTGGCTCTAAAATAAGTGTTTTTTGTTTAAAACAACCTTTATCAATTAAATCATTAACAGTTTTTTGAGAACATAATACTAATTTATGTAATGATTGTTTTCCAAATCTATTACCGTTATTGTCATATAAAATAGGATTTGTCGCCGCCAGACTTTTTTTAAATTTTTCTATTACATCTGCACTATCTTCAGCGACACTAATCCCAAATTGGTCTTGACCATATTTATTTTCATTATTAATAATATAACCATCCGCAAACATGAAGCCAAGCCAATAAGCTTTTTCTTCTGTATCAATTTTCTCAAAAAAATCTTCATTATGAAAATATTTTCTGTAATGATTTCCTTTAGTTGTTTTTATTCCTTGTTCTTCAAGCCACTTGCCAAGTCTTATTCGGTTATGATGATATTTTTTTTCTAATTCTCTTAATGAGATATTATTTTTATAATCAGCAATAATATTTTGTTTTTCTTCTTCGGATAGTAGTTGGTTTAATGTTTTTCCTGCCATACTATCACCTCCTACTATAAGGTGATGTAGATGGATATTATTTAATATATTTTCTTCCAAAAATTTTTATCGGGATTAGACTATACCATCTTTCTCAATGAAAGTCTCTATTATAGTCGTTGAACGTCTCTCCTATTAGGAAATTTCGCTGCGTTTGATTGCCCAATCCTTTATGATTTTACCATACCGAAGCCGTTACTCTTCGCCGCATTCATATTACTATAAATGTTTGGTTATAAAGGCTCTAAGGGTGTCCCCGCAATTTAAGAGATTTTTAGCGGACCTAGCTTGTTAATCCGCATCTGTGGCAATAGCTACTTTACCATAATTAAGTTTTTTACTATTATAACGGTCTTGAATACCACATCCAAGTGCCATAATAATATCAGAAACTTCTTGATTTTCAAGACATTCATCAAGTGGATGCTTTAATAAATTCTTAACCTTTCCGCGCACAGCATATAATGCTTCAATATTAACATCGCGCGCGGGCATAAGACCGCCAAGAGCACTATTGCCTTCACAAATAATTAACATCGAGTCTTGGCCATGTTTTTCACAATCTTTAAATTTATCAGAAGAAGTAATTTTTTGCCTTTTGTGTTCGGCTTCTTTACGCTCCATACCTAAGACAGCATTACGGGCTTTTTCCGCGGCTTCTTCGGCTTTTGTTACTTTCTTTAGCATTTCGACAATAGTATTAAATTCACTATTGTATTTAGTGTTCATTTCTTTTAACGCGGCTGAAAATGCTGTAGAAGCTAACGTGCGTAAAGAAGGATTGTTAATTTTTGTTTTGGTTTGATTAGCAAAAGAGGGATT
>JAGCBE010000262.1 GCA_017652345.1 Methanobrevibacter sp. | reverse complement strand
GCTGCTATAATAATTTTGCCACCTCTCCCAAAATGCCAATTCACTGTCTAGCACTCCACACCATGCACTGCTAACACCACAATTCACATCAATGGACTATTCACTCCCACACACTCCCTCTCCCTCATTCAATGGATCATAATTCACTGTAAAATAAAAGACCAGCCACACTCCTCACCCTATGAGAAAATATCTCACAGCTAAAATAAAAAGGCCTAGCCTTCACAGCTAAACCTTTATGTTTCTATCATAGATAGATTTATATTTATCAGGTATTTTAATCTCTTTAACTTGGAATTCAATAATTGTTCCACCCTTAACTCTATAAGCTCTTTGTACCTCATATTTCTCATTAGTAATATTAATTTCGTCAAATGGAAGTGAAATTTCATTAAGAGCCTCTTTACTGGTATATCCTTCTTTAATAAGTGCATCATATCTTTCCTTATAATTATCTTGCTTCCACTTATCAAAATTAATTCCTCCAGCTTTAATTGTTGAAACTCCATCTGTAATTGTTTTATATCTCTTTGGTGCTGTAAATTGTGCTCTATCAATAAATTCTTCTAATCCCCAACCACCTAAGAAATCACGCTGATTCACTGTCTTCCAAATCTTCTCTACTTCTTCATCATATATAACAAATATTGAGTCAGTATCAAAATAGCATATTTTCTCCCAACCAAATAATAAAGCTAGTTCTATTAAAGCAACTCTTGAATATGCAGGAATACATGATCCAATTGGAAGGTATGTATATTTAGCTTCTACTTGAATATCCTCTTCTGGTTTCTCAATTACAATAGAATCTATTATACCAAGTGGATTAATTGTATTTGCGAAAAATGAATTATGAGGCTTTTCTAGGAATTTTCCATAAGCTGAGTTATTAAGGAGTTTATAATAAAGTGTTCCAAATGCGTCTTTTCTCTCTTTACATTTTAATCTTTTAGCATAATTATCCTTAACATAATTTCTAAATGGAAGAGGCTTAAATTTATAAGCATATCCTTCAATTATTTCAAATTCAAAATCAACATAACATTTTCGCATTGTTGGTATTTCAAAGTCCCAACAAACAATTTCTCTATCTGTAATCATTGGAAGACCAATTAAAGAAATTACTGAGTGAAGCTTAACAGCAGTATATGATATTCTAATTCTTACGCAACATATTCTATCAAGTGGCTTATTATTCCCTTGAAAATATTCCCCTTTTCCATAAGGGAAGAATTTAGTATACATTTGAGTAGGATGCATCTGGTGAGCATCTATATGCATTATTTTTTGGTTGATCTCTTTAAATTGGTATCTATCAGGAGCATATGTTATTCCTCCAGCAACTGATTCTCTTAAAAATTTATTTTCTTCACTGGATAAGTGAGGATATGATTTTCTATATTCTTTTAGAGGCTTAAAGCTTTTACCAAAACCAAATTGAATAAGCTTCTTCATTGAATATGAAGCCATTGAAATAGAATTCCAAAAGTCTTTATCATCTTGCATTTTAAGTAATATTTCAATTAATATTCTAGTATCCTTAAAGCAATATTCCTTTTCTTCTTTAGTTGGAATCCATCCATGTAATCTATTTAATCTATAATCAATTTCTCCCTTTTGTGTTTCCAGGTTAAAAGATTTTGCGACATTACCAAGCCCACCACCATATATTTTAGCAAGGTCTCTTAATTTAATCATTCCATTTTCACCTTCAAACTTCATATTTACTTCCCATACTGAAGAACAGCTCTTTGTAGATATTGTGTTGAAGTTGTATTCCCCTATTTCTTCTGACCAAGTAAAGCCCATTTCAAGCATTTTTGGAAGAATGAAAGACCATTCAAATGAAAGATTATAAATATAAATACATAAATTAGAACATAATCTTGTTTTATTCTTAGTTCTTTGAGGTGATGAAAGAGTTCTTAGCTTCTCCAAAAACTCCTCAATAGTATAGAAATAAGATGATTCCTCATCTATTTTTGAATTCTCATCTATAAAGCATCCAAGCCAAATAGATGTTTCTTGCTTTTTAATAGTCTCTGCATCATTGTGAGACTCAACATCCATAGCATATATTTTATATTTCTTTTTACCTATTCTGTGGATCATATATTAGGAAGAACTGCTTTCATTCTTTTATTGTAACGCTTTGGTGCTTCCTTATCACCAAGCTTTGCAGTTTGTTCAAGATCATATAAAATATCATACCAAACATTGAGTTCACTATCTTTTACTCCAGCTCCGTCCATAGCAATAATTCTACCTATAATATCCAATATCTCCTCAAGGTCAGAGTTTCCTCCGAACCAATTATTTATACTTGTTAATCGTTCTCTATACCAACGAATATTTTCTACATATGCATCTCCTCTAGAATATTTCTCGGCTTGCCTTAAAAGTCTATTTGCTTCCTCGCGACCAAATCTTTTAATATTCTTTCTAAATTGAGTAATAGTTACATGTCCTGCACTGTTTCCCATTTTCTTTAATTTTCTATTAACTCTTCTTATTAGCTTCTTAGTCTCCTCATCAATTGTATCCTTTTTTCTTTGGCTTGGTGATAGATTTTTCTCAGGCTTAATTGCTTCAAGTTGTCTTCTTCTTGATTCAGATAATTTTACACCAGCAATATCACGAACAAATGTATTACCCTTAGCACCTTTGAACTTCTCACCATTTACTGAAGTGATTATTATACCGCCATCTGAACGATGTCTATATTTAATAATATAGCCTTCTCGTTCTAGCTTTTCAACTATATCAAGTAATCTCATAAAATACCCCCTTATCCGTATTATAATTAGATAAAAGAAAGGGATGCACAAACACATAAGCTAGAAGCTCATCACTACTTCAAACTGCCACAGGTGGACTTTCGCCAGATGTCCTGCATCTATATAGACAGCCGACTGCTTAATACATTAATGCATCCATTTCATTTTTATTATATCATAATTTTATTTCTTTGAATATGATTTCTTAGTTGGTTTTGCTTCTTGTTTCTTTTGAGAGACATATTCACCTTCGTATGAATATCTCTTAGCATAGATATATACTTCCTTTTGGATATTGTTTGAAGAATCATTCCAATATCTAACATCTAGCCAAGCCTCTAATAAATCAAATACTTGAGGCTTCTCTATATTTTCATTATCAGCAAATTGTTCTAAATTAAAATCCTTTAATACAACTCTTAAATATTTAGAAACATATGATTTTGTCTCCTCATCAAAGTGTGATACAGTAGTGTTTAGGCTATAGAACACTTCACCTTTCTTATTTTCATTTTTATTAACGAAACAATTAATTTTACCTGTTAAATTAAGCATTTGCATTTTCCTCCTTATTTTTATTTATAGCTTGATTAAACAACATAACAAGTGCTCCTTCGATAATCTCTGACTTAGTGATGGATATTCCTTGTTTTTTGGAATTAAGTACAGCCTCCTCTAGAGCAATATAGACATTCTTATCAATTGCAATTTGCAACTGTCTTTTATTTTTACTTATTGGCATATAATACATTCTCCTTCTTCTGATATTTCATAATTATGATAGAACAGGTTATTTTCAAATATTGAATTAATAACAAGTTCATCTCCGTTTTGTCTTATCTCTATAATTTTACCATAAAAATTAGAAACTTTTAATACTAATACCTTACGGATTAAAGAATATAAGACCTTACACATTTCTTTATCCTTGTAATTGAATCCAATTACTGCACTAACCTTAATCTTTAAACTCATTTCTTTTTTCTTCCTCTCTTGATATTCTAGATGAATTAACCATAATAGCAATCCATATTATCACATCTATTATAGCAATTATAATTACTGTTATTAGTATAGCCTTATTCATCATTCTTACTTGATAACCTCAAACTTGCTTTATTATTAAATACATTTAATATTGCTGGTTGTTTTAGATCATACATTCCTATTTTAATAGCGTTAGAGAGGTCAATAGGAATAAAATGAATTGTTTGTCCATGTGCGACTTTAAGATATGTTTTCTTTGGATTATCAGTAAATTGAACGAATTCTCCATTCTTAACATCATTAACTGTAATCTTTGCTTGATATTGTACTGCCATTTTATCACTTCCTTTCATCCACTACCTTTTTCATAAAAGGCTTCATCAATTCAAATTCTTCTTTAGTTACGAAATAAGCTAATTCAGATACATTAATCATATATGCATCTTCATCTTCTCCATCCATAGCAAATAACTTACATTTTTTATCATTACAAATAGAACCATATAATTGGCCTATCATCATAGATACCATAACATGTAATGCTTCAAACATATGAAGCTCATTATAATATCCTTGAGTAGTTACTTCTGGAACTCCTTGAGCTAAACAGTAATCAATACAACCTTTCAAGTGAGATATTCTCTCATTAATATATTTAAGTGTATTCTCAAAATCAAGCTTCTTCATTTTCTTTTTTCTCCTTATTTTTAGATAAAAATTCTTCGCACTTCTCTATATTCAGCAATCCGTTAATTTGCAAAAACGAAATAGCATTATGAGTATTATCCTCATTAAGTCTATTTATAATGCACCAATTTCTAATTATATTAGCAAGTTTACGTCTGTCTTTATAAAATAACATATTAAATCAACTCCTTTGATTGTAGATCATATGTGTACGTAGCGACTGCTGAATTATTCCTATAAAGATATACAAATGCTAATTTCTTTCCTTTGTGTGCAACTACTTTATCAGAAAATATAGTTACGCAATTAATACGAATGTTAAATTCTCCAAAAAATATTTCTTCATCTGTAGAAATTAATGATGATGTAACATTACCAGTTGCTTTAATTCCTTCTAATGTATAATTCATATCCATTCCTCTTTCTGTAAGAGCTTATCATCTATCCCTTACATCTATATTATATCATCATTAACTTAATAAGTCAATAACTTTATGAAATGTTTTTAATACGAATTATTGTACAAATATTGATACACCTGTATAATTATGTTATAATTATTATATAGGAGTGTGATATTATGGCAATGAAGCTTGATAACATCCATTACTCCTACAGAGAGATAGATGGATATAATAAAGCATTTAACTTTGTAATGTCTCCACGTGAGCCTGGTAAAACCACAAATATGTGGGTTGCTAAAATTTATTTTGGTTGGCTTAAGGACTCTAAGCCTTGGATATATACTGTAAGGCAGTCCGTAGAAATTACTGAGGCAATGATTGAGACAATATTTGCTGAAATACAAAAATTTACTGATACGCCCTTAGAGCCTCAATATAATAAAGGAACATTTAAAGAGGGTATAGTAGATGTTAAGCTTAATGGTAAGATGTTTATTCGTATTATATCTTTATCTATTGCTATGCGTAGAATTAAGTTAGCTAAATTAGTAAATATAAAAGGAGTCTTCACTGATGAATATATTATTGATCCAAAGACTAAAGAAAAATATTTAACTAATGAGGCTTTTAAAATAAAGGAAGCATATTCAACATGGAGAAGAGAATCTGAAGGAGTCCTTAAATGGTATTTTGCAGGAAATCCTTATTCATTATATAATCCTTTATTTATAGACTGGAATGTAGAAGTCAATAAACTAAGAAAAGGTGAGTTCTATGTTGGTGGAAATTTCGTTATACAATGGGCAACGCTTAATCCTTTACTTAGGGAAAAGTTGCTTAGAGATAATCCACTCTATGAATTTGATGAGGATTATGCTGGATATGCTTTAGAAGGTAGTGCTATTAATGATGCTAATATTCCAATCGGAATAAAGCCAGAATCTTATAAACTTTCAATTGTCTTCAAGTATGGTAAGAAATATATAGGAATCTTTAAGGGAGATGATTATAATGCTCCTTACTATGCTGAAGAAATATCCACTCCCTCTAAATCAAGAGACATTTATTGTTTTGAATTTGATGATCTAGTTGAACGAGGAATAATAATGTCTTTTGATGAGAGAAGGAAGCTTCAAAGATTTAAAGACTCCATGAGAACGTATAATGTTGTGTTCTCTGATATTAATATTTATTATATGATTATTGAAATATATAATTATTTATAGAGGTGATAGAATGGCAATTTCAACAGTAACTTTATATAAAGTAGGATTTAGACCTGAACAAAATCCTTGTCTAGATTCCATAGCATCATATTTAGGAGGGTTGTCTCCAATTCTAACTATAAATAATTTTCAATTTGTTAAACATGCACTAGATTTAACAATTAAATGTGAAATATATCAAGATGAGCTTGCGAGTCCATCAATGAATTATGTTTCAATTAAAAATGATATAGATTCTAGAACATTCTATTACTATGTAAGAAATGTTTACTGGAGAAGTCAAAATACATTACTTTTGGATTTATCTATGGATACTCTTAACACATTTAAGGATTTAATATCATTTACTGATAATACGCAAATTAAGAGAATGCATAAGGATAGATTCATAAAGCCTACTGGATGGGTAGAAGGTGCTGGTGGTGATGTTTATCGTAGAATTGATAGAATATACGAAAATACACCTGAATTCACTAAATATAAAACGGCTGATAGTATTATAAGTGGAAGCACTGATAAATGGTATTTAATTTATTGTACTAATCAAAATGTCTCAGCTTCTGATGAGAATAAAGCTGTAAATTGTTATTTAGTACCAGAAAATGATACAACTATAACAAATGCTGATAACTTCTATTATTTAAGTACATTACTTCCTACAAATAAATTTGGAATAATACTTGAAACAGGTGTTACTGTTGAGGTAAATGGTTCTCAATATGGAGGCTCTTATCAGTATTATTTATATTTAGGAAATAGTAATGGAACAGCAGTTCTAGGGCAAATAAATAAAGTTACTGGAATACTTAATATTCTAGGAACATTTACAATGTCATCTACATTTACAACCTTAAGTCCTTGTCATGTCTCAAAGAGTATTCAATTATTCGGAGGAGTAGGTGATCCTGCATTCTGTGATACAATGGATGCTGAAGAAAGACTTGTAGTATTAGATAAATTAGATTTTACTAGGGAACTGCTTGCTGGTGGTGATGTCTTAATTGCTGGAATAGCTAGTGTAGATAGAACATTATCTTACATTACAAAGATAATTGAATGTCCATATGAGCCACTTGATATTGATGACTCTATTACTGATGGAACAATAGCAGTAGTTACTACAAACGAATTAAGCACTAATGCAATGTTAGCTCTACAATTAAAGGATATAGCAACTGAATTTGAGTTTGAACTTCCTGAAGGAACACTTTATGATTTTAAAGAAACTATACCTCCAGTTACAAATACGCTTGTATATAATAAGAAATTAAGTGCTAGAGAATCAAAGCTTTTAAATAGTGCTTATTATAATTTGAATTTATTATATGATTCATTCTCAAAAACTATTCCATGCGAGAATGTAACACCTAATCAAACTGATAATGTAAAGATGAAGGTAATATATAAGCAGTCAAATGCTATATCTTCAAATCTTTTGTTTAAGTACCAGTTACTCAATGCATCACAAATTAATACTGATAATGTAGAAAATTTCTTAGTATGTGGAAGAAATAATGAATATCCAATATTCAATGCATCATACTTAAATTATTTAAGAAATGGATATAACTATGACCAGAAGGCTAAAAACCTAGCGTTAGAACAAAGTGCATTTAATGCATCCCTTAATCTATTAGGTGCAGGAGCATCATTTGCAACTGCTGGTGCGACAGGTAATTTATCAGTAGTTCCTGGAGTTTCACTTTTAACAAGTTCTCTATCATCTATTTCAAATTTAATGTATAGTCAATTAAATGCTGAAAATAATATTGAAAGAACTAAGGCACAACAAAGAGCAAATGCTTCAACTGTTAGTGGATCAGATGATTTGAACCTATTAAATTATTATTTAAAGAATAAGCTTCATGTTTCAGTATATCAAGTTACTACTGAGATAAGAACACAGCTATATGAATTATTTTTCAAATGTGGATATGCTACTTATGAAAGTGGTACTCCAAACACTACATCTAGAAAGAGATTTAATTATCTAGAATGTGAAGCTGAATTTTCTACAAGAGATAATCCAGTATGGAAGGACTTTATTAATGATGTAATAGAAAGATTTAGAATTGGAGTAACATTCTTCCATACATATGATGATTTCTTACAAGAAAAAGAAAACTGGGAAACTTGGGTATAGGAGGTATATATGTCAAAATTAAAATTAAAAGGTACTGAAAATATTACAAATTTTAAAGCACATACTAAAAATGTGTATATGAATAAATACTATAATTTATTTATGAATACATATAAAATTAAAGAAGTAGATTATCAAGCTAATAATTACATATTTAGAAAATTATGGGCTGATGGATCACTTGCTTGCTTTAAGCTAGAAGGAAGTGAAGGCTCAACCAATTATCCAAACGGTGAGCCAATATTCACTCCATATGCTCCATCAAGATGGAATATTTATGATTTTCCTACTTATCTTAATTTAATTAATGTAAGAGGAGTTAAATTTATTCCTTCAAAGCAAATGGAGGTTGATAAGAATGTAGTTATTATCTATGTTCAAAGAAACTTCAAATCAGTTCGTGCTATGGTTGAATGGTACATTGATAGAATTGTTAAGGTTGAATCTATTATTAATAACTGCTTAAATGGACATAAGACTCCATGGATTATCGCAACTACTCCAGAATCTAAATTCAAATCTAATGAGCTAAGAGATTTATTAGAATCAGATGAGCCTTCTTTATTCCTAGAACTAGAAGAAGTAGATCGTGCTAAACTTCTTTTAAGTGGTGCTCCATATATTATTGACAAGCTTGATGCTTATAAAAGAGGAATTGAAAATGATTTAAGAGAATTTCTAGGACTCAATAATCTAGGAGTAACTGAAAAGAAGGAGCATTTAGTTACTACTGAAATAGAAGCTAATAATGAGGCTACTGATAACTCTAAAGATGTATTCACTGATATGATTAATGAATCCCTTGAAAGAGTAGGAGAAGTATTAGGAATCACACTTACTCTAAAAGTGAAAGAAAATAATACAGAACTTGATGAAGATGAGGATGGTGATAATGATGAGGAATAAAACATATACATTATTATCATATGATGATATTGCATCAATTATTTCAGATTTAGGATATAGTAATATATTTGATTATATACAAACTAATTGCTATTATAAAGCATGGCTTATTACAAGCCCTAGTGCTGACCTAAATCCTGATATTAAAGGACTCCAGGATGCATTTTATTTAACAATAGTAAGACATAAAAATGATTATTGCACTAGATATGAAACACCAAACATTACAGCAACACCTGCTGAAATCTTAGCTCTTAAGTCTAGAGCAGTGTTTGAATTTATAAATGCTCTTACTAATGTAATGAATTTTACATACGAAAAATATTCTAAAATATTAGATGTATTTGATGTAACAAAGACTGAACTACTTAAAGGTATTATGAGAACTACATCTGGGTCATCTAGTGGTTCTAATAGTGGAAAATCAGTATTCAATGATACTCCACAAAATGAAAACACTGGAGGAGTTTATAGTGGTGATAACTATGCAACTACTATAACATCTAATAGTGGCTCATCTAATGCTTCAGCATCTGAAACATCTTATGATGATTCCGAGCTATTAATTGATAGACTTGAGAAAATTGGAAATAAGTATGAAAGCATTATTCTAAGATGGAGTAATGAATTCAATAAATTATTTATAATGGAGGTTAACTATGAAAGATGAATTAATTAATGGATTATGTGTAGGAAGTGGATTCACACTTACAGTGCTTCAAACTAAGGAAGTATTTCAAATAGCTAATTTAATTTTAACTACAATTGCATTTATCATTTCAATATTCTATACTTGCTGGAAATGGTGGAAGCATGCAAAGGCTGATGGAAAGATTACAGAAGATGAAGTAGATGATCTAGCTGATAAGCTTAATAATTTAGTAAATAAAAATGATAAGGAGAATTAATTATGACATTTGAAGAAATCATCACAAATTTAAAAACTACCCTTAAGGATAAGGTTTTAACTGCTGATAATACTGAAGCAGTAACTTCAATTGATAAGGGATTAGATAGTTTACTTGAGGAGAATAAGAAAAACCTTACAGCATTACAAGAAACTAAAGACAAATTAGTTGAAGTAGTTAAGGGTACAAGCTTCTCAAGCCCTAGTGGAACTCAGGGCAAGGATGAGGGTACAGAAAACTTATCACTTGATGAAGTTATCCAACAAGAACTTAATAAAATAACATCAAAAGAAAAGGAAGGTAAATAATTATGGCAAAATTAAGTTATGCACAATTAAAGACTTTAGTAGCATCAATTGTTACTACAGCTAAAATCTCTAATGATACATTTAGTGTAACTAGAGATAATATTGTTGGCCTTTTAGATAAGGTCGGAAAGATTACAACAATTGATACTGTCTATACATTAGATAAGCTATCAATGTTTGATGGAGAATATCTATCATTTGGTAAAACTATTGAGGAGTGGCAACAGGATTTAATCATCCCAGAGGATTATGATTCAACTGGAGCAAATGCACTATCACCACATGATCCAACATATAGACCAGTATTCTATTCTTACACTGTAGGAAAGAAGAAGATTCCTACAACTATAAGAAATAATAATATTGAGAGAGCAGTTCATTTCGAGGAGCAATTTGTTTCTATTGTTGCTATGAACACTAAGAGACTAGAAGACTCTATGGCTCAATATAGATATAATGTTAAGCGTGAAATGATTGCTAAGCTTATTTCAATTGCTTCAACTGAAATGTCTTCAACTACTACATTTGTGGCTTCAACTGCTTATTCTGTAAATGCACTATTAAGAGATAATGATACTCCAACTGCTTATGGAATTGTTGTTAAGGCTTATTCAGCAAATGATGCAACTAACTGGGCTGATGCAGTAGCAAAGGGATATATCATTGTCCTTAACCTAATTCAAACAATTTCAGCACCAGTAGATACTACAACTGGAGAAGCTTTCATCAAGCAAGTTAAGGAAGATGTAGAAAAGGCTAATGACTCATCTGAAGGAAATTCACTAAATGGAAACTCTTTAGGAGCTACTCCAGAAGATTCATTATATCTAATTGTTAAGCAAGGAGTAATCCCTACTCTTCAAGTAGATACACTTGCTGGAGCATTTAATAAGCAAGAACTTGCAATTCCTGCAAAGGTTGTAGTTGTTAAAGACTTTGGATCAGATGCATCAGGGGCATATGCAGTTCTATTAGATGGCCGTGGAATGAGACTTCATAACACTTACAATGCGACTCGTGAGAACGCAAATGGTGATGGAGATTTCTTAAATATCTTTAGACATACTGAAGATACTGCTTACATCTCTAGAAATACATTCCTTAAGGTATATAAAGCAAGCTAATTGCATTATTCCTCCAAGCTGTTCTAAGGCTCTCAGCTTAAAAGAGCCTACTATATTATAGTTTATGCTTTTAGCTTAAAAAGCACAGGAGAAAAATTATGAGAAGAATGTATAGTAAAAATCAATTAGAAGAAATTGTTGGTAAAATAGTAGAAGAAAATGCTCTTCATGTATATTCATTAAATCAAATCACTTCTAGTGCAAATACTGATAAAGAAACAACAATTTATATTGTTTCTAATAAGGATATTGCAAGTGCAAGTGATATAACTGCAGATGATATCAATGATAAGGTCATTAGTGTTAATTATTATGAAGAAGACTCTTCTGGAGAAACTGATGATATATGGGTAGGATTAAGTCATTTCTCTACAAATGCAAGTGGTGTAGTTACTTTCCATCGCATTAAAGATAGTGATGAATCATATGCTGGTATTAGTGCTACTAATGTTACTCTTGCGACATTAAAGACATTTACTTTAACTAAGCTAGTATAAGGTAGGTGATATGTTATGAAGCATATCAATTTATCTAATTGGAAGCTATCCATTACTGATTGGACTGAATTAAACTATGTTAAAGGTGGGCTTTCTGATGAATATGCAGATATTGCTAATATTAAGGGGAATTATATTAAAAAGAGTGAGAATTTATGTCCTACTGCATCTTATAATGGTATTATGAATAATACTGTTGCTAGAAGTGTTAATTTAGGTAAACTTCCTAATGGAACATATTCAATATCATTTAATGTTTTAGAAAACTCTGATAATAGAACATTTATAATTTATTATAATAAAAATAATGTAAATATTGAGAACATAAATACTTCATTAATTGGAACAGGCCAAAAATCATTTACATTTACAATAGATGGTTCAATAGATTATGATACTATATTATTGGGTATTAATTCAGGAACATTAAGTTTTAGTGTAAACATTGAAAAAATTATGCTAAACAAAGGCAGTTCAGCATTACCTTATCAACCTTGGTCAACAACTGGGATATATATTGAAGACAATGTGAACGATGAATTAATTCCTATTAATGATGAGGATGATTTATTAAGAATGAGCATTGATATAGCAGATGATGCACCTGATGAAGATATGAGGTAATAGAAATAAGGACTAGTCGCACAGTGTGGCTGGTCTTTTATTTTACAGTGAATTATGATCCATTGAATGAGGGAGAGGGAG
>JAGCBE010000261.1 GCA_017652345.1 Methanobrevibacter sp. | reverse complement strand
CGTTCTTTTTTTATTTTAAAACTGGTATTCTCAAAAAACAGGTTTGGTGAAAAAAATGACCTGGTATAATGAGATACTAAAGAGATATCTCTATGAAAACGTATATTACGATATATGTGAGTAGTGAGAAACTCAAATAAAATTCCAAAAAATATAAAGGAAAGTGAAGGTGAAAATAATGTTATTTTGGAAAGTTTTATTAATGTTAGTTTTACTTCTTAAAGTTTTCTTTAAGAAAGTTGAAGAAACTTTTGAAGTTAAGACTATTAGTTGGACATTAACAACTTTAACAGTTGTTAATGGTGTTGCTTGTGCAACTCTTAAGGGAGTTGATGTTGAAAAAGGTGTTTTAGTAGAAATACTAAAAACACCAAGCGTGTTAAAACACGGAGGTCTTTTATTGACCTCCCAGCGCTAAAGTGAGGCGCGTAATAAAAGTCACTTCGATGAGTCCATCAGGGGCCAATATGCTCACAGTAGCATAAAGGCAGATGGAAAGTGATCTCGTAAGGGATCACGAGGGGCAACGTGCTTGTAGGTTGTTCCGTGAGTGAATACTCAAAAAAGCTCGGGCAATATGAGTTTGCCTGAGAACCCCCAGCAAAACGCGTGGGATAGCTGTGACAGCTATAAGTGGAACTAAATACTCCACTTGGGTTTACAAGGTTTCATTATAACCTCGAAAGAGATTATAGGAATTTTCCCTTGTGGCTTTGTGGCAATGCCGAAGAGGCTGAAAGAGTAACGAACTTTCAGTCTTGCAAAGGCTAGTCTAAAAAAGAAAAGTCTATAACTACTTAATGGCAGTTAGTCGCTGCATAGACTCATTAAGATAGATTTTTCTGAAAAAATTCGTTATGTGGCCCGCAGGCGGTGAGAATCCGTAAGAACAAGTAATCCCGTTAACCATCTTTTAGATGGGGGAAGGGCTGAGGTTGGTGTGTCCAAGGTGTGAATCCACTACACACTTGAGGCTGATATACCCAAAGGTGCAAATCCTTGTATATCCAAGATAGATACTATCTTAAGGTGAGAGCCCTTAGAAAGTATCCCTTGAAAACTCGCCAGAGATGCCAAAAGAGAAGATATGGCAAATATCATATCTTCGTTTGCATTGAAGCATCAACGGAAACGAGGTCAAACGTCAGTAGGTACAAAACTGACACCAAATCTTCTTAAGCATGTAGGCTGGTTATGAGCAGCAGCTACTATTGAGAAGGTCTTCTGAAGTGTAGAAATCTTTAAGGTTTTTGTATGAAAAAGATTTCTACGTTTCTTTATAATAATAAGAGAATAAAATTATCCTTTTATTATTATAAAGAAGCGAAGGCTTTGGAGGATTAAAAAATGAAAAAAGAAAACATCATGCTAAGTATAGCATTTGGGCTATTAGCTATAGCAGTTATAGTTAATGGATTTATTTATTATTTTGATGCAATAACATTTGTTATTGCTGGTTTCTTTATTATATTAAGTGTGATAATGATATTTTTAGAAAAGATTCTTGATAAGATAGGAGAAAAATAT
>JAGCBE010000260.1 GCA_017652345.1 Methanobrevibacter sp. | reverse complement strand
ATTGAACCATCAGAAGCATATAAAAAGAGAAGAAAAGGCACTATTGCTGATATATTAATGCCACAAGCTTCTACTTTCACCAATAAAATAGACTCAGATACTACCTTAATATGTAAAAAAAGGCTGGTAGAGCCTACTTATGTTATTAAGTTTACAAAGTATAAAGAAAACTGGTTTACTGTCTGAGATGGCAATGTAATTAAGAAGTATAATGGCGAGAAAAAATCTGTAATTGCAATGAGGCCATATCTTGATGAAGTATTTATTCCAGATATTCAGAAAAATATGATAACTTTGTTTGATACCAGAAGCCTTCTATTTACTAATTTAATCACGTTTAAACAGTTCCAAAAACAAATAGAGCTATTGAAGCCAAGGAAATAATAAAAGAGCTCCTAATGGAGCCCTTTTTTTCTTTCTTC
This sequence comes from Methanobrevibacter sp., assembly GCA_017652345.1. The sequence continues at coordinate 1,914 of JAGCBE010000260.1, read as the reverse complement.
TGTTTCTTTAGCAGATTTATTAGTATATTTTATATTAAGTATAAAGCAAACAGCTAAACAGCCAAAGCCTATTGCTAAACCTAATACTTCAATTAATATTAAATACCAAGGCATATTACATTAATTTTGTTTTGATGAGGTATGCAGTATAACCATCTGGAACTTTTCTTCCAGAATCATCAACAACTGTAAATTTTGTGCTGTTTATAATAGAAGGATCTTGACTAATAACTAATGTTCCCATAGCACTATTACCAGTTGTATCAAAAATACAAGCACAAGGAACTTTAATTGGAGCACTTCCAATATTTAATAACATTGTAGAAGTTATAAATAAGAAAGCTTCAACATTTCCATAAGTAAAGACATATAAACCATCTGTTAAGTTAGATTTTGATACATTAAATGAACCATTAGAAAATGTGCCACTTATTGGAGATTCAGTGCCTTTTTGAGCAACTTCAGCAACAGATACTGAATTAGTACCGTCTGAAAGACTACCACTTAAATAAAGGTCTTTTCATTTACTACTTGAAGTTCCTAAATCTTTACCAGAAGTAGTAAGGAAAGTGCTATTTGTTTTGACAAAACCTGTATTTGACTGTATATATAAGTCATAACCAGAAATAAAAATATTGTTAGAAGCTGATGAACCTAATTGTATTTTACTTGAAGATGCGTCTGTTCCAGATAATATAATTTTATCAAAAGTCTTTGTTCCACTAATAGTCTGAGCTGAATCAGTATCAATTAATGTGCTATTAGCAGAAAAACTTGTAGTATCTGGAAGTTCAAAACCATAAGTAATGTTATCAGTAGTTTTAATAATTCCACCAAGATTTAAATTACCTCTTGCTAAAACATTACCATCATAATCAGCATTAAAGTTTATTGTTGAACCACCACCAGTACCTGTTTTTTCAATTGCTATATAAGTAGGTCTAATAGTTGTTATTGCATTATTACTTGAACCTGAAATAGGGCCTGTAAAATCAGCTGTTCCTGCAAAATAAGCATCTTTCCATCTTAAAGAAGCTGAACCTAAATCATTAGAATTAGTTGGTGATGGAAGCACCTTTGCACTATAAAATGTAACATTATCACCAATACCTATTTTATTTGTTGAACCACTATTTTTAATAAAAGCACCAGCACCTAAGCCAATACCACCGTTAAATAGCTTATAATTAGTAATAGTTTGAGTAGTATTTTTAGTAACATAATCACTAACATCTGTTGGTAAAACATTAGCAGATACTTCCCAAGTACCATCACTTAAATCAAGTGCAAAATAACCAACTTCTGTAGCACCTGAGCCTGTATCAATACCAATATTTGTATAATAACCAACTCCGTTAACAACACTGGCTCTTTGGAATAAAATGCTACCATCTCTAATATAGTGCATATCAGTAGAGGCAAGAATACTTGCTAAATCGCTGGAATTTAATGTTCCTGAAGTAGCATAAACATCTGCAGCAACATAAACTTGAGGTTCAACTGTAGCAATTTGTCCTAAGCTAATCCACTCTAAGTTATCAGTTCCGATAATAACATAAACATCATAAGGCTCTTGATAACCAACTAAGAAAGCGGCATCTCGTCTAACTGTTGATGGGTCTGGAAGTTCACTTGAAGTATCAACTTGGTCAATAATTGTATAAAGATAACCTGGATCACCTTTTTCACCTTTATCACCTGTATTTCCCTTAACACCTTGAGGTCCTTGTGGTCCTTGAATACCTTGAACACCTTGTTCACCTCTTTGGCCTGTTGGAATTGAGAAAAGGAAAGAAAATTTAGGGTCTATTTCTGTTCCAACATTAACTACTGTAGCATAAGCTGAAGCTGATGGCTGTATAGATTGTGCAGCAGCAACAGCAGTAACTATTGGGGTATGTCCAGCTTCACCTT
>JAGCBE010000259.1 GCA_017652345.1 Methanobrevibacter sp. | reverse complement strand
TTAGAAAATCAACAAATCATTAGAAAACTAAATAGAATTTACCTAATGCTTGCTTAAAAGATTTGATTTAAGACACAGAAATAACCCTAGATACATAAGTGTACCTAAGGTTATTTTTTGTTTGTTATAGAGCATTCTATGATGTTTTAAAGGTATTCTAAACTAGTTAGTCATCTTTGGTTAGTTCCAAAAAGTCCATATTAGCATATTTTCAGTTAAGATTTTGACTTAAATAAGTATAGATATAGTAATCACCAAAAAAGCACTCACCATCTTTTAATTTTGATTCTAAGGTTTTAGTTCATGGATTCTTAATAGACAATTTAACTTTACTAGTGTTGAATCATCACTTAGCATTTAAAGTTATGACATTTTGGTCTTTGGTTAAATCACTTAAAGTTGTTTCATTAAGGTTAATTTCTAATGGTTGTAAATATCATACACCACCTGTACTTTCATAGGTTTGGTATAACTTAATATCAGTTGCTCAAATGATGTTTAATTTTTTCCATTTCTTTAAGTCAGGTTCAGTATTTAGTACTAGTTCACTTGATACATCAAATTCATCACCTTCCATCATGATTTTGTACTGAGCAGGGTTTAAGTCTTTCATCATGTTTAAAGTTTCATCATCAGCAACACCATGTTTAAACAATCCACTTTTATAAGTAATAATTACATAGTAATCTTTGTAAGCAGATACATTAAGCAAATCATCTGGTAAGTAAGGTTCAATTTTCAATAGGTTGTATAAAATGTTGTTAGCAGTTTTGGTATTACCACATGCTCAAATATCTCAGGGGTTATGTCTAAACACTGTCTGACAAATGTTGAAAAAGTCTTCTACCATCTTAGCACTATCTGATTTCATAATTTGGTTGAATTCATCATAAAAAATCATTCCATAGGGTTTTAGATTACCTGATATTTTGTTATAGTTTTTAGTTGACACAAAGGTAATAATGCTCTTACCATTTTCTAATTCACTAATTCCTTCATCAGAGCACCTTAATTTAATTTCTTTGTATAAGTCAATAGATTTAACTAATTCCAATAAAGCAGGTTTCATATTCTTAATTTCTTCTAGTGAGTTTCTCATGTAAATCACACTAGCACCTTGTTGTAAATACTCTTTCATCTTTTGAAATGCTAAATATGATTTACCCCTACCCTTACCACCTAATAAGATTTTGAATCTATATTTATTTCAATTTATTTTACTAATTTGTGGTATGGTTTGTATTTCACTAAAATAAGTATCTAATAATCCTTTCTTGTTGATTTTTATAATTTCTTTCATCCTATTTTACTTCCTTTCTTTGCTAATCCCTTATTTAAGGGGGTTTCCTTTTGATTTAAGACACTTTGTTTTGTTTCAGGTCTAATTACTACTCCTTCTAAATTTTGTGGTTTAAAACTCATTAGCATAGATGTTTGATAAGTATATTTAAAGTTTGCTCTATAATGAGTATCTCAATTCTTTAAATCACCATAATTATAAGCACCATTCATACAGTCATTATATAGTTGTCAGGTATCCATAAAGTTAACCACTCCATTAAAGTCATGTTCTCAAATTACCACCCCACTAATAAACTGTTGAATCAAATAATTTTGTCAATCCTTTAACAGTAATATAGCATTTTCATTAACAAGTAAATCAGCATTTTGTGATAACTTGATATAGTTATGATAATAATTACCAAATAAGTTGGAAAATCTATCTCACTGATTATATGGATAACCATATTTATCTATCATAGCAACAATGTTTTGTAAGTCATTTAGTGAAACTACTTCTTGTCAGTAAGTTAGTTCATTAGCAGGATTACCTAAGTTATCACCAGCAGTTTGTAAAGTGTTTTGATGTCCTAACTCAAACATTTTAGCAGACCCAAATGAGTTAGAGTAATTTAAGTTAATTTTATCCATGTCTAAACCCATGTTGACAGCACCTGTAAATAAACTTAATGGATTCAACAGACTATTTAATCCTAGACCCCCAGCAAAACTTAAACCAGCAGTTGCTAAATCTAGATTTTTTAGGGTAGCACTATTATTAATAATTTTTCTTTCATTAGTTTCAAAGGTAGCACTAGGGTTAGTAGTGTTTGGTAGCATAGCAGTAGATAGGTTGATTTGACCAATAGGGGTATTACTACTATCAATAATGTTATCTTGGGCATAAACATTAAGTGATAAGTTAGGATAGTTAGCATTAAACTTAATTATTAATGGATGTGGATTAGATACACCATTACCATTAAATGGAAATAGATTCTCTACACTATTCACATACTTACTTGTATAACTAACTTGTTGACCCATATAACTAATGTTATAAGAGTAATAATTAAAGAGCATAGGATACATAATCATAGCAGGGGTTAAGCAATAACCTAAACTAGTAAAGTCTCATGGTTCACTATCCATACTTGTACTAAATCCATTTTTATAAAAGATGGATAAAAAAGAATTATCATTACTTCAATTAGAAACATCTGCTAAATAAAAGTCATTAATAGTACATCCATTAACTCCAACTAGTACATCTCATACATCACTTAAATAAACACCACCATCTCAATAGGTTGGAAATGAATAATCTTTACCATTTGCTTCATATGTATAGTAATTACCATTAGGATTAATAAAATCATTACCTGTAATATAGTATTCTTTTGCTTGTATTAACCCTTTGTTATAAAGATTAAAAGGTAGTTGAATTAAACCAATATCCTTATCAGTTGAAAATGAAAGTAAAAAAGGAATAGTTCACTGATTACCATAATACTGAGCACTTACACCATTAGCATTTTGTTGTGATGTCATAGGTTCTACATCAGCAAAAGCAATAAAGGGTAAGAATTCAGTAGATGTAAAATAAGTACTTTGTAAATTAGATGAAACAGTATTAGAATTATTAGAGTTATAAACCACATAATAGTCTTTTAGATTACCTGCTAAGTGCTCACTTTGTTGACTACTACTTGATGAGTTGTTATAAGCACTTACTTGAAATGAAATCTTATAATAAAAATAACCATCATCTCAATTACTACCTGATTCTTGATAAGTGTACTGATTACAAGAGTACTTAATTAGTTGAATGTTGGATAGTTGTGGATACACATTTCTTAATCAGGTAAAACTAGATAGGTTGTTATAACACTTACTTCAATAGTCATATAAGTTAACTTCTTTGTTGGTTGCTAACACTTGTGTTTGTCAGGTTGAAAAATCACTACTAATATTAGCAATACAGGTTGCTCAATGGTCTAGTCTTAATCTTATAGTAGCAGTTGGATTAGTACTTAAATTATCAAAGTCAATGCTATCAATAAAGAAATATCATCAACCTTCATTATTTGATGTATCCTCATTTAAATTAATAGCAAAGTAAGTATTATTATTTGATGGATAAGTTCAATTACCAATTTGTAAAGTAGCACTATTATAATCCATCTGAGTAATAACAGCAGTTGATTCTTTCACTCATCCACCATCACCAGATAAATAAGTCATTTTACCTCACTGAGTGTTAAAGTAAGTTTTACTTGGTTTGCTTAAACTATTATCATCTCATCAGGGGTATGCTCCTGTTCAATACATTACAGTCATCTTACCACCCAAATCCTTCTATGTTTTGGTCTACATCAGCAAAACTTAAAAAGTATTCTTTGAAAGTAGCATACAAAACACTTTGTAATTTTTGTGTAAATAATTTAAAACCTTCTTGTGAAAAGTTAGCAATTTGAATACTATCCATAGTGTTAGTACTAGACCCACCAACATCAGCAGATGAATTAGCAATAGGGGTTGTGTCATTATTCATAGCACTATTATTTAAAGTAATTTGGTTAGCAGTGGTTCCATTACCTTGTGGATTTCATTCAGGGGTAAAACCACCTAAATTATTAACAGTTGTACCACTACCATTAGCAGTACCCATTTGAGCATTAATGTTAGCAATAGTAGTATTACCATTAGAGTTTTGGACACTGTTAGCATGATAGTTAGTATTACCTGTACTTGATACATTACCAAAAGTATTACCTACAATAACATTTGATGTTTGTTGGTATGAGTAAGCATTAAAAAAGGTATTACATCAATTACAAAATCATAATCCAAAATCCACAGCAATGTTTAATGCTAGTTGTTGAATGTTATTAGTTCATCAACTTAATAAGTAATTAGATTTATACTGATAAGTTTGATTGGCTAAATAACCATTTACTACACTAGTCAAAATAGTCTGTAAGTTGCTAAATCCTTGAATAGCACTCACATTTTGGTTATTTAAATCCTGAATAAAATCTTCTACATCACCTACTAGGTTAGTACAAAAGTTGTTAAATAGATTACTTAATGTACCTGTTGAGTCAGCATTAATATCATCTTGTAAGGTGTTAATTACACATCCACTTGGTACACTATTAGTTGTGGTATTAGTATTATTAGATTCACCTGGTATACTTCCACCATTACCTTTTAAGTTTAAAATATTATCTTTATTCATGTTCTTTATCTCCCCCTTCTAATTTGTTTAAAGTATGGGTTTGGTCTGTGATTCCATCATCCAAATCAATCATCCTATTATGTCATTCTAAGTCAGTGTTAAACTTAGCATTTATTTCTCTAATGAATTTATCTATAAAATAATCAATAAACTGATTCTTGTTATCATTCTGAGTTGTGTGGTTTGCTTGTTGACTTGCTATGTCTCTTTCTTTATCACTAGAATTCATGTCTTTTACTCTCATGTTTAGAAAATGAAAGTCAAAATAATTAGTGTAGTTTTCAATTCACTGTCAAATTTGGTTTAAATCAAAGTCAGGGGTTTCTAGTTGTTTTAATTCCACATCATTTTTAAGAGCAATTAAAATGCTTGGATTTCTTAACATTTGTGAAATTTCACTTCTTAGGTTCATGTTGTTAGTATCAGTTCTTAGTACAAATCTTTTATTAAGTAACTTTGCTTGGTTAATTGCTATAATCAAAAATCCATAAATCTTGTTGATGTAATCTCATGCTAACACTCACAACCCAAAGTCTTCATTATTAAAGTCAAAAATAGCAACATCCTTACCATCTAGACTTACTTTTTCTTCTTTAAAGTTAGTACTATTATAATAATTAAAAGTCAACCCATTTACATGTTTCACCTTTCCATACTTATCAATCTCTTTTTCA
>JAGCBE010000258.1 GCA_017652345.1 Methanobrevibacter sp. | reverse complement strand
GGGGTATTGCCAACTAATTTATCAACATTCATAAGATTCCACCAATCAATAATAAAAATAAATAAGCAATGATAATAATCATTAGTAAATCAGTTACATTAGTAAATCATTAAAATAAATATAACACTATTATATTTGTATTTTAATTATAAAATACTTTTTAAAAAATAGAGAAAAATTTAAAGATAAAATGAATATCTGAAAATTATAAAAAAATAGTTAAAAATAGTCTAAAATTGATTCAATGCTTTAAAAATGATTAAAAAAGAAATAGCTAAGAACAATCTTAACTATTTAATTGAGCTTCAATAGCTTGGTCAACTAAATGTAAGAATTGATCCTTAGCTTCATATGGTATCATAGCACCAGCTGCTATATCGTGTCCACCACCTTGTCCGCCAAAGTTAACTGCGACTTCGCTTAAAGCTTTGCCTAAATTAACTCCGCGTGCAACCATTGGTCGTGTTGCCCTGCCAGAAACCTTAATGTCCTTATGAAGTCTTGATAATCCTAAAATAGGCTTATCGTCATTTAAGATCTTAGCAGACATTCCAACACCAGCAATTGTTCCCATAATGCTTTTAAGAACCTTATCCTCACTGTAAAGGTATTGAATATAATTCAATTGTTGGGCGCCTTCACGGCTAATCCAATCAAAACCTTTTGTAAGGTCGTTCCTATAAGTCTTTTGAAGATTGAGGGCCTTATCTAAAGCTTCCTCTCTCTCACCAAGAACAATGCTGATTGCCAATCCATACTCCTTGTTTTTACCACAAGCATCCAAGATTGCAGAATACTCCTCTAAATTACGTAAGACTGGATGCTCACGAGGAACACTGTAAACATCACCAAAGATTTGAGGATTGACCTTTACAAGTTCATCTTTAACAACATCCTTTTCCTCATCTTCCAATTCCATGAACTTAATACCATAGGAAACGCCCATTTTTTCAAGGAGTTCCTGTGATTTCTCCAAACTACCTGTTAAACCAGGAAGTGGAGGATTTAAGGTATAAGCTATTGATTTGAATAAAGGCTCTTGTGCTTTAGAGACTATCTTTAAGTCTTCATGGATTTCCAAATTGCCTGCTTCCTGACCATCCTTCAATATTAATTGGTTTACACCAACAAATCTGTTCTGACACTGCATGTCACCAAATGCGCCAATAAGCGCCATATAAGCCAAATGCTTTTTGTCCATGTCTCTAACTGACAAATAGCTAGACCCTGCACCACTTATCTCACGACTTCCGTCAACGCCAAACAAGTGAGGGTTGACATGAACGAGATTTTCTTTAGGTTCATGGGCGCTTGGCTGGTGATGGTCTGCAACAATAACATCAGCCTTTAGAGAATTAAGCTGCTTGATACAGGCACTGCCCATATCTGAAAAAACATACAATTCATATTTTTCCTTTGCAACATCTCTAATTACATCAGCTTTAAGGCGAGGGACAATTGTAATGTGGAATTGTCCTCCCTCTTCCTTAATGGCATTAGCTATAATACCTG
>JAGCBE010000257.1 GCA_017652345.1 Methanobrevibacter sp. | reverse complement strand
CTTAACATAAGTGGTTGGTTGTCAGTTCTGAATTCTATTCATGCTTCGGATGGTGTTTAAATCTTTTACATTGATATTGTCCTTTTCTTCCATTTGTTCCAACTTCCTTGATGTCAGTTCAATAGCCTTGTTTATGTTTCAAAGTAAAAACTCACTTGATGGCTCTAACTTTTCAGCAAGTTTATTCTCTACTTTAGCAAGAGCTTTATCTGCTGCTCTTACTTTCATAGCTTTTTTCTCTTTTGCCCATCATTTTGTGTTTCATCTAACAGAGGCATTATAAGTCATTCATTTGTCTTCAATAAAGCTCTTTACCTCATGAAACTTTGAAGACATGAACTCCTTTCTTAATGCTTCGTAATCTCGCTTTTGCTTTGGCATTTTGTTGCTTTATCAATTAAATGTTGTAACCTCATTCTACATAGAGGTTTATATAGCAGTAGATATTCTCGTAAGACTCGCATTAGTTATTAGTTGTATAGTAAAGGAACTTGTGATAATGCTTTATCTAAAAAGGTTTTAGAAAGCTGATTAGTATGTTGGTTGCTCACATCAAAGTTAAAGTCATTCATATTCAATCTAAGTGGAGTATGTGCTACAAGTGGATGTTCTCTTAGGTTAATGTTACTCTTATATCAATACCTTTCTGCATCAGTTCATGCTCGGATGACTAATGCTTTCTTTCCAAATGCTTTGCTACAATGATGTAGGGAGCTATCACATCAGATTACAGGGTATCTTTGGCAAAGAGAAACAACAAGTCTGAGATCAGGTGTATCGCACATCTGACAATTTCTTAAGATTGGTTGAGCCTGTGGTTTGATTACCTCATAAGGAGTATATCACATCTCAACAAGTTTATCTGCTAAGTATTGTGCATCTTCTACTTTGATGCTTCTATAACTCTTATCTGCTCCATTTAATCACATAGTGCTTCAGAATGGTTGGAAGAGTATTGGTTTACTTCACTCTAAGTAGTTTCACATCTTCTCATGTTCTGCAAGAAAGAGACATGGATCAAAAGGTTTAGAAAGTCTGAGTTGTTTTGCTGCCACATCTAACCAATTCTTTGCATCGTTAAAGAATTCTGGATCTGTATATGGCTCAAGTTCGATATAGTCATTACCTTTGATAACATCTTCAAATAGTCTTCTATCATCCAAACCATGAACTGATTTGATGTAAGGGTTTCATCGGAAGACTAATGGTCGAGATGTTACTACTCTAACTTCTCTATGTTTTGCTACCTCACTAATAGCTCATGTCATTGCTACCACTCTTCAGAGTCATCCATCTATTCTAATAACTAATGGTCTATCTGAATATGGAGTTTCTATTTTCTTTTCTGTCATCTTTTAAAGAAAGAAATAAATCTGTCTCTTAATGTTGGTTTGGGTTGCTCAGGGGGAAGGGGGTGTCAATGTTTATCGCATGGAATGTATTTGGTGCCATGCTTCATTGCTTCTATCTTCCATAGCTCATCTATGTCTACAATCAGAATATTCTCTTCTCTAAGCCTTGCTCTTCTTCTGATATTGTCTTCTATTGGGTGTTTAGGTTTATGTGTTCTCCTTTGGCTTAAATCACATGGTGTGTAAATTGCCTTTTTAAGATTCATTCACATTTCCAATCTCTTTCGGAATTGAGTGTAGGAGACATATTCTTTTCACAGGGCTAATTGCTTCTGTTTATGTATTCATCGGAAGTATTTAATGTCTCATGCATTGTAGAAGTCTGAAATTTTAGACATGGTTTCTGTGGTAAGAAAATAAAGAAGAAATCTGATTGCATAAAGTCCTATTGGTTGCTTTAAGCTCTGAAATGTATTCATCTCTAACTCTGATTTGTGCCTCTTGTTTGGCTATCTTCCTTTCAGCTTCCTTGAGTCTATTCTCTGTTCTGTTTAGCATGGCTTGTGTTAGCCTTTCACTATCACTTATGTGTTTCATGGGTTTTGTTTAAAAAAATAAAAAAAGTCTGATTAGGTTGTCAGCTTTCTTGAGAATTTGACTATCTTGTTTGTGTAGTCTTCTATGATCTGTTGGATGTCTGATGTAGGAAGTTTATATACCTTCTTAGAATCAGATATCATTTTATCTACTGCTTCTATTCAGTAGTTGTTTTGCATCCATCTTGTGTATGCAATATAGTTTCAGTTCAGAATCACATTACATCTCATACATCATGCATGGCAGTTATATTCATCATAACGATATAACCAACAAGCTCTTGTAATAAAATGCATATTCTGAGCTTTCTTCCAATGTATCTTGGCTCAACAAAGTGGGCATTTAACAAAGCCTTTTTTGTCAGCATCTCTAAGTCTGATATAGGTGGAGAAAATATTGTCAGCTTTCTTCACTAACTTAGATCTACTTGGTGCTTTTGTTTTTTTAATTTTTACCATTAAGCCAAAATGCCTTAGTGTATAAACTAAGGCTCTACCTATTTCTCTACTGCACTAATTATAGCATATTTTATTTGAAATAACAAGACTTTTTTAGTAAATTCTTATGATAGATAACCAATGGCTATCAACTTTACACAAGTTCAGCTTGATTTCAATATTGACTTTTTATATAAAATATTCAGACTAATAGTAAATATGGTAGAGCCAAGAGGTTT
>JAGCBE010000256.1 GCA_017652345.1 Methanobrevibacter sp. | reverse complement strand
GGTTTTGGACTGTCAAGCGTAGTCGCGTCAAAGTACCTTTGTGACATTACCTCTTTGGTGTACTCATTCCACACGTCTTCAGCCACAATGCTTGCCACTTCTACTATGTCATTAGCGTTGTTGAGTCTGACACTGTAGTATTTGGTGTATTTCCATTTCTTTGCAATTTCCACCGCAGTCAAGCATGCAAGCCTGTCTTTGTCAGTTATTCCATTGATACGTTGGAGCCTGCATGTGTTCACGAAAACTTTGTCATATTCGAATTTTGAGAAGTATACGTAGTCTTTCCTCTCATTGCTCCAAGGCTTTTCTAGAAGGCTCAGAACACTTTTGTTGATAGTTACTACCTCTTCATCTTCAAAGTGCACCAGATGACATATTTGACTATAGAGTGGAGGGTCAAACTTTGGTACAAGGTCTACTTTGTATGATGTCCTGTATTTGTATACACTGATGGCCGAGTCATCTCCATCAAGGAAACGACCCAGCCTTTCAGTGAGTGTGTCAACATTGTACTTCATCTTACTTTATTTATTCGCTCTCTTCGACAAAAGTTGACACGAGTATGTAAGTTAAACCAAATCTCAATCAGTAAAGTCATTCACATCATCTCTCTGAGTCTCTTTAAGTTCATTTTGGTTTAATGCTAGAACACAGGTTTTGAAATGTTAAAATTTGCTTCATGAGAATATCTTGTTTCTAATGTGTCATTTGTAGCATGCTTAGTCAAAACTGCAATATCTTCTTTAGTCAATTTGAATTTGTCCACAAGATCTACTCCTTGTTCAATTTCGTCATACGAAATATATGGCATGAATTTCCAATGCGGATGCTGGCTTCCACCAAGACTCATTGCGAAAAGTCCTCTTATTATTAAATTGCTTCTATACTTTTTATAGAGTGTGACAGCTTCATTGACGTTTCTAACACAAATACCACAACTTACCTTTCCATTGCTTACACCAAAGCCTTCATACTTAGACAATGGCTTCAGAAAATATTCATCATTTTCTTTGACGAAGCACTGTCCATTGTCGACATACATGATACTGTCGTAGACCGGATATTTCTTACTATAGCCTGCAATGCCTGCAAGAGGAAGAATTGTTCCATTTGACAAATTCTTTCCCACAACATCTGACATTTTTGGACCTTTGTATGAAAGTATTTTTTCATAAAGTCTTACTTCATCATTGTCTCTATATTTCTTCCACAGCTTATGAATATTGTAGAAATTTGTTTCTTGTTTGAATGTCATTATTCCAAGCTCAGTGTATCCTATAAAACTTTCAAATGTATTATAGTATTTCTCTTCTATTTTGCTAAAACTATGAAGATGTTTCCACAAGTCTGAATAGAGATATTTTGACCTATGCTCGAAAGGAATAGAGATTGGCATCATTGGTCCAAAAACAACAAGTGAACCTTTGTCATTCAAATAAGGAAGAAGAACTTGTGAAATTTCAAGATAAAGTGTTTTATCGTATGGCGGGTTTGTAAATATGTAATCCATTGAATTCTTTTTAATTGTACATAATATTTCTTCAAGCTTTGTTATATCTTTGGCATAATATGATTTTACATTGCAATACTTAGTCAGATACGAATTTCTATTGACATTTGATGTAGAGATAGCTGTAATGTCATTATCATCAAAAGCCAAACTAACAGCAAGCGGATCCAAATTCAATACTAGAATTTTCTTGTTTCTAATGTTTGTGCTGTCTAAACCAAATGCTGTCTCTAAGAAACATTTGTTAAACGCAGGATAGTCTTTAATTTTAATTTCTTTGTACGACTTTGTACCATATTTATTTAACATAGTTTAATGCAATTACCTTTATATTGCGAGGTTTTTTAATGATTAAAATACTTTATTTGTTCCACCAAGGGATGTTTTCTTATGTTTCATTACAAGTCTTTCTTTTCTTGGACACCATTTGCTTATATCCCACATAAAAATATCAGAACAGACAATGTTGTGTTCTAATATATCATCATATTCTGATGTGTTTAATATGTCACGAAGTCTTTTTCTGGTCATTTTGACATTGTCTTTCATCAGCTCTATTCCAAAGAGTGTTGAAATAGCATCTTTCGGACTCACGCCAGAAGCCAGTCTTCTTTGCAAAATATAGCATAGAATTTGTCCATTACCACAAGTAGGGTCAAGAAATGTCTTTGAAGGGTCTTTCCAGTCTTCTTCAGGACAGTTTTGAGCCATCTGTTCTATTATTTCAAAAGGTGTAAAAACCTCACCATTTTTCTTGATGCGGTCTCTACTTCTTTCAATGCCATCACTAAGTTCAAGTTTGTTTTCCATACAATATTTATTTGCACTTATTGTAAATTTCTTTAAGTTTATTTATGATATGACATTTGTAAATCTCGAATTGTTTTTTGTCTTTTTCATCATAAAGTAGTTTTTTACGATAAACTTCTATGTATTCATCACATTCTTTTTTGAATTTGTTTCTAACATTTACAAGATCTCCTTTGTTGTTAAGATATTGATAATATTCTGGGCAAATGTCATTTAATACGATGTCTCTTACTGCTTCTTCCACTATCATTTCTTCTGCTTCATATTTCAATAACATATTAACATGAAACTCATGATGAATTATACAATGGAAAATTTCATGCCATAAAGTTTTGTAATAATTACATATTCCAGTAAATTCATTGTCTTCAATTTGAACAAACACCGCTGGTGGCATTATTTTAATTTTGTTAAGTGAGTCACTGTAAGAACCCATAAATTCACTAAAGTCACCATGATGAATAAGTTTACATTTGTAACGTTTCATTACACTTCTTGTTTTTTTCCAATGTTTTTTCCAATAAGAACTCTCTCTTTCATAAAAATATGTTTGTGTTTGCATAACATCATACTCTATGAAACATAAACTGTTGATATTGTAATAATCTTGTAATTCCTTTTTTGTCATAACTGAATTTTTTAAGTTGATATTTCTTTTGTTACATCAAGCAAAATAGCTTGCTGTTTTTGTATTTATCAAATGATAACATGTTAAATTTACATTTGCAAATATAAAGAACTTTTTCATACCAAATGTTAAATGAAATGCAAAAAAATTAACAAACAATGTTAAACTTTTTAACATATTTTTAACAAAACCATCACAATGTTGCTAATAAATAACAAAAACAAATAATAATTATGACAACAAAAAAGTACATACAAGCACAGGGATTGATGAACAGAATCGAATCCATAGAGACAGCAATTGAATACATGGAAACAGTACAATGTTCAAAGGAATGTATGGAGGCTGTGGTCGATATGTTGAAATATGACCAACATTCTCTTTATGATGAATTCGCAAAAATATAACAAATGATATGGCAGATAAGTATTGGAATCTATACAATTATCCAGAAATACGTAAAGAAATATCAGAATTTGTAAACACAGTTATACATTGGACATATCCCAACGGAGTTGACAAAGAAAAATACAAAGAGATTTTTTCCAACGTACTTAAATGGGTAAGGTTCTCTAACAACACTCAAAAGTTGTATGAACTGTCAAAAAACATGAATAGCTCATACAACGAATTTATGGGCAAGACAGAAAAAGAGAAGCCGTTCATAAAAGAAGAAGAACCAAAAGAAGAGGAACCTGAAAAAACTTATGAGAGGGAAGTCGTTGAAAGAGCTTGGGAAAGGTTCAAGGAATATACATCGATATCAGCTGCAAAGAACGGAAAACTCAAGCAGACTGAAAATCCAAAAGTATGGCAATGGCTGAAAAACAATGAACTGTCAAATTTCAATTGTTCTACAGATGTTTATAGTTTGCCTGTAAAGATAAAGAAACTCATTGTCAAGGCTGCAAATTACAAACTTGATGGTGTTTCAGTAACATCTGATGAAGAGGCAGGCAAAAAGATAATTGAACTTGACTATCTTGACGAAGTATGCGCAAATTGCTATAAGTTGTTTTAAGATATCTTCCATAAGATTATACAAAGAGAGGAAACAGTTTATTCTGTCTCCTCTTGATTTTTTGTTGGTACAAAACAATCTTTGTAAAACACCTTTGCCCTCTGTCCCATTGTCAATGGCTTAAAGTCATCATGAAATATGAAAGGTGGTTTGTTGTATGTACACATTATCATGTGTGCTTTCTTGGCTTTGAAAAACTTAGGATACCAATGATCATCCCTGCTAACTTTTATCAAACTGTCT
>JAGCBE010000255.1 GCA_017652345.1 Methanobrevibacter sp. | reverse complement strand
TATATTATATATATTATATGTTAGTAATAGAAAATCAAATAATTAGCATGTAATAGCAAGAATTTTTTTAATTTTGCAACTTATATGCCAATTTTTTTGATTCACTTCGAAGAAAGTTAAAGGAAAGGGTGGGACACTACTAATCCCTCCTTTTTCCTTAACATTATAAATAGTAATGTTATATCACATAATGTGTGTTATATTAACCATACATAATACATTTATTGTGATGGACATTCCGTAACAATGCGTTAAATTGTCGGTGGGTTTCTCATCGTTAGGATAAACCCGTGAGGGGATAAAGTGAAGCGGTTTCAACAGAGGTCGCTTTGCGATATTGTCGTTGGTGCGCCCATGATGATATTCCATATGAAAACCAGTCATGTAAGCTAGATTCTGGTGTACTCTCGGGCAGAGGGGATAGGAACTAGCGTTGGGGTTGACCACCCTGACTCGACCCGTGAGGGTGACACAATATGACTGCGGGATAACCAAACGGGATTAGCCATCCTTATAGTTATCTTGATGAACGTTAGTGGACTTATGCCTTGGCGGGCACAGTTGGATTAGCCATCCGATTGATTTCAGAAATGGTAAGTTCGAACAACTAGTAGAGTGAACACCTTGGCGGGTAAGTAACAGGGAAACGTAGACAGGTAAACTGCTCAAAAGGCAGCATTCTGTGCAAGCACAACCACGTTTCTCATTCGGTCGTCTGTTATTAAAATTTTAATGTAAAACATTTTAATTCTAATAGCAAAAAGTGTTGTGCACACTTAGAGACAACAGAGTTATTCTCCTGTAATATGGAGACACCATGCGCTCGCAAGGCAATTGGTGAGACCAAACAAGTAACTAAGTTCTAGCGGGAGGCATCTCGTTAACCCGGCAGGGAGTTCTAGTGAACGGAGTAATCTATATATCTAAGTGTAGTGGTTGCGGAACCTATGAATCCGTCTCTGTGCTGCCTACCCCAAAAGGGTGTGTTCTAGCCTCGATAAGAGGTGAAAACGGCAGTTGTACAGGTCACGACTCAGCCTTTGTACGAAACGACTATTCAAGCAACAAACCTTTACGTGGTGAATAGATAAGTAGTTGAGGAAACAATTCTTCGGGTAATACTCACTCAACGAAACTAATTGTTGTACATTAAGTTAATGCTATCACGAACGCAGAAAACTACAGTCTGGTATTTGATGTTTACTGTTATTGGCCAAGTAAGATTTTTCTTATGCAGGAACATGAGTCAGACCATTAGCTTAAGTATATCCTTCAACATGAAATATAATAACTGAGAAGGACGTTTTTAGAAATTTCATAACCATTTAATACCATGCGTGCAAAAGTACATCCGATTGGATACATTCCGATCAAGAACAAACTCCGTGATCTTCGTAAACACTACGGAGAGTCTCTTCTCTACGTCCAAACCATTCGGATGGCAAATGGACAGACACGGGCTATCAAGCACTATCAGCAATTTGCGATAGGTGGTTTGAGAGTCTAGACACTTAGGTTGCAAGTTTACTCCTGGGAGGTATCCCTATAACTTGTCCCTGTCGGTTGAGAGTATGGGTTAATCCGACTTAAAATATAATCTAACTCTACAAAGCCCAGAGCCTGAAGGGGACGTGATAGGTGAGTTAGCTAGTCCTATCCATCTCGTTAGAGATGAAATTGTTAGTTTTTGGTCCGTAAGTTTGTAGGTGTTCTTCTATATAATAACCTTCAAAAACTCAACGATTACTTTTGGATAACATTGTGAAGGAGTCGCTCTCCAATAGTAGCAATGCCAAAAGGTGGAGAAAAGAAATCATGGATTACATGAGTAATTGTCTGACGAGACAGACCGTTGTTTTATTTTACCTTTTTAGGTGCTTGCCAATTTTGATATTGGACAAAGAGAGTATCGTATTGAGTCTCACGGTTGGGTGAAGATACTAGTCCTAACAAATAGTTTAAATCTCAACAAACGGTCCTTCCAAATGGACCAACTGTATTTATGCAGACGGGAAACTTGACTTCGGAGGACAAAAGGTTATTGAAGTTGAGGCATTAACATAAAAGATTGGAGTCTGATAGAATTATCTGTCAGGCTCCGATTTTTTTTCTTATTAGTTGTTCATTATGGAAAGATTTACGAAAATATTTGTGATAATTCTTGGTATCTTTTTATTGTTCGCCGGGATATCCTGGATTGAACTAAGAGATACTAAGACTGAGGTACACAAGGTACTGTCTATATCGAAGGTAGAAGCAACTCAGGGTGATTCGGAAGGATTTTACACTGAGGTCTACTATCTTGTCAGTACAGATAAAGGTGCATATAAAATCAATACAATTGGTTTTAATGCTGCACCCGAATGTGCTGGATTAGTACCTGACTCTACTTATATTATTACTACTAGGGGTACTTCAATCCCATATCTTGGTAAGTATAAGAATATAATTAGAGTAGTACCAGATTGGACCAAGCCAATCTAGTTTTTAAAAGTAAAAAAGTTTTTTAGAACAAAAAAGTAACGGTGGCCTAAATCATCGGTAATCGACGTAGGATTGGCTCTGGAAATTTAGGTATCCAATTCAAAATCGGAAACATTCACGCAGTTTGACAACGTTGACTTTTTATAATTTTTCAACAAGAAAAATAATAGTATGTTTGAAAGAGAAGATTCTGAGACAATTGTGTATTTTGTTTCATATTTTGTGGCAGGATTAATCATTGTTCTCTGTATTCTATTGTTTTGTTTATTTATTTAATATGAGAACTAAAACAAGAGGTATCACTATTCGTAGGACCATTGAGGTGGAAACTCCTCAGAAAGATGGGAAAACCAAGATCGAGAAAGTGAAAAAGTACTTCCCTTGTAAGGTCAATGCTTCTGTGCCATTTGATCATCGCATATGCGAGAACAATGGCTAAGAAGTCATTCAAGGATCTTATTTTTAATAACAACGTAGCTAAGCTTGAATTAAAGAATGGCTACGTTGTTATTGTAAGAAAAGGAAAGGGAACGGCTACAACTTATGGAGCACCATATGAATTCGAGTTAGTACCTGCAAATCCAATTGTTGCAGAAGATATCGTCGGATATTGCACAGAAGACGATATAACAATGTTAATTCATGAATCTATTAAACTTAAAAATTAAATGCTTACAGCTGATAGTAGAAGTCGAGACGATGATCGAGACGTGGTGTTCCCGAAGTGGGATTGGTAGTTGGCATTTAGATACAATACTAAATCCTTTGTATGTATTATATATGTCATCTTGCTAAGGATATTGAACAATTCATTGTTTATGACAAAGAAGCGTTCAAACCAGAAGACTTTGAACTTGAGCCAGTAAAAGAGATTACAATTGAAGAGTTGAAGTCTGACTACAACTTGCTTCCAATAATCAAGTTGAATGAGTTTCTTCTTGGCGTTCTCGCTAGGAAGAAAAGAACTACTAGTCGTATTCTTGCTGAATGTGGAATCGAAACATTTAAAGCATTTGAATATGAGCGTGATCTCATCCATTCCAAGAAATCAAATCTGAGTCGTTCTCAGAGAGAACTTGTACTGGAGAGATATGATGATATTGTTACTAGTGTTACTGAACATAAGGAAGAAGAACCTAAAGAAGAAGTAATACAAGAGTAATTCAAGTTTTCCAAGTATTTTTATATAAAAAGTACAATGCAAAAGAAAGACAAAGTTCAGAAAATTGCAGAAGAACCGGAAGTAAAGGAAGAAGTTTCTGTTTTTCAGAATGGTCTCCTTTATGGTGGTTATTCCGTAGTCTCGAACAAAACCGTTCGAGCAAAAGAAAAGCTCCTTATTCGATGGAAGAATCACAATCCGAACATTCCTGGTAAAGAAATGATCAAAACGAATCGTGGCTATTTCATCGATGGCTACAATGTGGATCAGAGATCTACTGATCTTTGGTTCAAACTCACAGGTTTAAACAAAAACAATTATCCCAAGAAATATGAAATTCGGAAAAACCACCGTAAGCAAAATCATCGATAGGTGCAATCACACCTTCGATCAGATGATCGAAGTCGATGTCCTCACTCCTGAGGTTAAGGAGAAAGTTATGAACGTCGTGAAGCAGGGAATAGAGCTGCGTGATACCCATGACATTGGTCTGGTGATCACGGCTCTCATCTCTCAGATGGACCTGCTGATTCTTCGTGACCTTCTTGAAAGTTTCAAGAGTATCGATGAGAAGATTACCTTGGCTCAGACCATGGAGTATCTCTCTGATACGGAAACCACTTTCTAGTAAGAAAGAATGCCACTACTTTTTGTAGTGGTATTTATTTTTTATTATGAGAAGACTTATTCTAGTATTACTTCTACTAGTAGTATACTCTTGTTCTTCTGTTATTAAAGTTTCTGATCAAAGAAACCTTCCAGAGAGCGGTAGAACTATGTATATTGAACGATTTGAAATGGATGGACATGATTATATATCATACACATTTCTCTATCCTCAGGATGGAAGAAAAGGTGAATCCACAACAATCGTTCATGATCCAGAGTGCGAAAAAGCTGATTTTTACAAAATTTTACAAGAAAATTTTGAAAATTAAAAATTAACTATTATTTTTGCAATTAATTTAATCATGGTACAGGAACTTATCAACAAACGCAATACGATTCTTGACAGCTTAAGAAAGATGCACGAGGAGTTGAACGAAGTCAACTCTGAGATTACTTCAGCTGTTGAAGATCACAACAAGCAGATTCTCGCTCTGCAGATGGAGGTTTCTCAGTTGACTAACCTTAAAACTCAAAATTCTACTTCCATTAAGAATCTCAAGAAGATTCTTGGGGAATAATAGAGTTTTCTAAAAGTCATGTATTTTAGACAAGCATCCACTTTGTTAGTTAATTGGCTTAAACAAAATGGATGTAAATTATACAATGAAGCCAAAACAACAGAATCTAAGTATCTTTTGTATGGTGATATAAAAATTAGAATTTCTCATCATTTACCAGCAAGTGTAGATAAATCAGTAATTTACATAATGGTACCCTCAACAAGAGGTGAGTACTATGGTGTATTTATTGAGAGATCTTTTAATACAATCAAATCACTTAAAGAACTTAAATCGTTTTTAAAGTCTTTATTTGTTATTACTGATTGTAAGGGTTTTTCTCAAATTTGTAGACTCAGAACTGAGATAGCTCAACTCGAAAATCAGAAGAAACAATTACAAGGATCTTCAAAATCTGTGGTATAGCATCTTAGCTCAGTCGGTTAGAGCAGCACCCTTATAAGGTGAAGGTCCCCAGTTCAAGCCTGGGAGATGCTACCAATGTGACTGAAGCGCTTTAATTTTTTATCATGAAAAATATTTCAGAATATATCAAGAAATATCCCATGTTTTGTGGTGGTATTTTGCTATTCTTAGTACTTTTCATCTTTACTATGGTGAAAGGTGCTTACGGTATCGGTATAATGTTTATTCCTCTCCTCCTAACTTATATCTTCTGGCTGATCACTACAGCAGAAAGAGATGAAGGTTGGGAACTTCTGGAAAAGGTTGCTAATCATTATCAAGACTTAAGCAAAAAGTACAATAATCTTATTGATGAGTACAATGAGTTGGTCGATGCCTATAATGATTTGAAGGATCAGGTGAACGGTCAATCTGTCACTGTAGAACTAGTCGATGATAACGTCGATGATCAAACTGAGTCATAAGACTCAATCGGGAGTATAGCTCAGTTGGTTCAGAGCATCTGACTTACATTCAGAGGGTCACAGGTTCGAATCCTGTTATTCCCACGATTATTTTTAATACCTCATCAAAATGAAATTCATTAACTTCACTTACATCGGAAGAACGATTAAGTGTGCAAAGTTGTTAACTCCAAACAACGAAGTTGTATATTGCTTGTTATTTATTTACAAGCATTTAATCTACAATCCTTCTCTCAAATGGGAGATTATAGAAAAGGTCTGTCCGAAAGACAGAAAGACTTATAAGTTTGTTCACCTTTTGTAGCAAACTTTAGTGTGCAAGAAAATTAAATGGAAGTTGAGCAGGTCAGCCCACTGCTTTGCACACTATTAATGGGGATGTAGTCTCAGTTGGCTAGAGCGCCCTAAAATTAAAAATTATCTCATTAACCAAGATGTTAAGTGAGGTCACGAATATGTCTCCACGGCATAGTCTGTTAGGTAAGCGACGCGAAGGAATGCACGGCGAGAGCTTCTACGGAGTACGGACACCCGAGCAATGTGTCTTTTCGGGTTCGAATCCCGACTTACCTTTAAGGGGTATTGATGATAATGGTAGCATGGTGGCTTTGCAAGCCATTTGTAGCAGTTCGAATCTGCTATACTCCACTTAATACTAATTAATTTTTATATGACTAAATATTGTTTAAATTGTGGAAAAGAAATTACTAGTAAAAACGCTAATAAATATTGTTCAAACAATTGTCAAAGAGAGTATGAGCAAAAGCGTTATATAGAAGATTGAAAAGCTGGAAAAGAAGATGGAGTAAAAGGCAAATATGATGTATCTAATAGAATAAAAAGATATTTGATGGATAAATATGAATGTAAATGTCAGAAGTGTGGATGAGGAGAAGTTCATCCTATAACTGGAAATGTGCCTTTACAAATACATCATATTGATGGAAATTGTTTAAATAATAAAGAAGAAAATCTTCAACTTCTATGTCCTAATTGTCACTCTCTTACAGAAACTTTTGGCAATTTAAATAAGAATAGTTCTAGAGTTTTTAGAAAACAAAAAGAAAATATTATAGAAGAATAGGAGGTCGTGGGTTCGAATCCCATCTTCTCCACAATTAACTATTAATGTATGAAGAAACTATTGGTTATTTTAGCAAGTCTTGCACTTGCTTTTGGAGTGAGTTCATGTAACTCATGTTCCAAACCAGCAGAGGAATCTGTTGAACCAAGTATCGTAGTTGAAAATTGTATCTCTATGGATAGAGAATACATGACTCTCAATTATGGTGGAGATTACAAGTGGTATGAATCTTGTGTTATCTATGATAATTATCTTGATGCAGATACAACAATTGCAGTAGCAGGTGTATCTAATATCTTCCAGATAGTTACAGCGAGAGGTGAAGAATCCTTTGATACAAAGGTTATTTCAATTGCTCATGTAGGTAATGCAAGTAGTAAAGAGGTTAAAGAAATGGCTTTTTGGGTAGGTGATAAACCACTTAATGACGAAGAAATCGCTCTTACATTTGAAGACGCATTTGAACGTCTAATGGAAGCTAATTGTCCAAAGCCTCATTCCAAGTATGTTGTTCTTCGTAGAGAACTTGGCCCACTTCCAAATGTTAATGCACAATATGTATTTGGAAACCTACAGAGTCAAGTTTATGTTGATGCAGTTACTGGTGATGTAAAACTCAACAATCCTGCATTCCCTGAAGACTTTACCTATTCATTCACTTGGTAAAATATATACAGCCGGGATAGACCGGCAACATTGTGGGGTAGAGCAGTCTGGTAGCTCGCAGTGCTCATAACTCTGAGGTCATGGGTTCAAATCCCATCCCCGCAACAAATATCGCGGGATAGAGAAGTTGGTCATCTCGCCGGTCTCATAAGCCGGAACCGGACAAAATCTGGTCGGGGGTTCGAGTCCCTCTCCCGCAACTACAAACATTTAACAATATGTGGAAATTAATTGCATTTTTATTAATCATATTAGCATTGATATATTATTTCATGCTAATGTTGCAAGTATCTGGATTGGTAACATTTACTAATCGTAAACTTACACCAGGTAGAATGTTTATTCCATTCTATTACTGGTTAGCTTCTAATCAAGAGGCTCCTAAAAAGAATAAATCAAAACTTGTTAAACCAATTAAAGTAAAAGAAGATGGCGAACTATCGCGAAACGAGTCCGATTCGGATCTCTCGTAAAACCATTTGAGCAATTGTAGCTGGTGCTATTGCCATTTTATTCCTGTGTTTCCTTCCTCGGATTGGTCAGGATGTAAAGAACGAACAAATCGTTGTCAACCAGTATCCTTTCTCCGGCCGAATGGCTTATTGGACCAGTCCTGGTTTCAAGTGGCAGAATTTCGGTCATATTACTACTTATTATAAGACTGAACAGCTTTGGTTCGGCTCTTCTAATAAGGACGGTGAACAGCTTGGCGAACCCATTCCTGTTATCTTCAATGATGCTTCTGATGGCCAGATCTATGGCTCTCTCCGAGTAAAACTTCCAACTGATACAGAGCATCTTCAGCGTATTCAGACTGATTACAATGGAATGGATAGATTGATGAACGATCTTGTTCGTCCTACTGTTACCAAAGTTATTTATGCATCTGGTCCGCTCATGTCTGCATTTGAATCATATGCTGAAAAGAAGAATGATTTGATTGCATACATTACTGATCAGCTTATCAATGGAGTTTACAAGACTGCTGTTCATACGGAAGAAACAGTTGATCCACTTACTGGTGAGAAGAAAACTGTAAAAATTGCTACTCTTGTACCTGATCCTAGTTCTCCTGGTGGATATAAGCGTTCAGAAACTTCTCCTTTCTCTTATTATGGTCTTGAGATTGGACAGGTTGCTGTTTCAAGAATTGCTTATTCCGAACGAGTAAATGCTCAGATTGCACAGCAGCAGGAAGCTAATATGCTTATCCAGACTTCTAAGGCTAAGTCCGCTGCAGCTCAGCAGGAGGCTATTCGAGCTGAGGAAGAAGGTAAAGCAATTGCTGCCAAGGCTAAGTGGGAGCAGGAAAAGATTAAGGCAGTCGAAGTTACTAAGGCTGAGCAGGAGCGTGAGGTTTCAAAGCTTGCTGCAGAAAAGGCTGAGTTTGACAAGAAGCGTATTATTGCCGAAGGTCAGGCTGAAGCTGAAGCTAATAGGCTTAAGGTTGCCGCAGGTCTAACTCCTCAGGAAGCTGCTGAGTGGAAGTATAAAACTCAGGTTGGTATTGCTGAAGCTCTTTCCAAGTCGAATGTAAGTTGGGTCCCGAAAGTTATGATGGGTGGTTCTGGTAGTAGCAATAGTGCCATGGACGCTGTTGGACTCAAGATGCTTCTCGACATTACTGAAGACATCGCAGACAAAAAGTAATTAACAGGAGGGAGATTAATTTCTCCCTCCAAAACTTAAATTTATGAGTTGGGCATCAGATGAAAATAGAGAGCTTCGTCAGAAGCTTGCTGAATATGAAGATATCCTTAAGAAAGCTCTTGAGGGTCCATATACAGAAGGTGTCGTTAAATCAGAATGTTTTAACAATCTCTACCGTGTAGAAAAAGGTGGAGGTGCTATGTTTATTCCTTATGATCTTAGGAATCCTGCATTGGCTAAACTTAAGCCGGGACAGAAAGTTCTTCTCGCTAAGTCTATCATTGTTGGTATTCTTCCTGAGGAATTAACACAGATGCCTGATCCAGTCCATTTCGATTTTGTTAGCTGGAGTGAAATTGGTGGTTTGAAATCTCAGATCGAAAAGATTAGAGATACTATTGAACTTCCGTTGACTCAGTCTAACAGATTCAAGAAGTACGGCCTTAAGCCGTCTAGAGGTGTTATCCTCTATGGTCCTCCCGGATGCGGTAAGACTATGGTGGCAAAAGCAATTGCTTCTCATTTCCTTATGGGACAGAAACTCAACAAGGATTCTTTCATCTATCTTAAGGGTGGTGAAATGCTGAGTCCTTATGTGGGTGCTGCAGAAGCAAATATTAAATCTATCTTCGATAGAGCTCGTGCCAACTTCAATAAGACTGGACAGCGTTCTGTTATTTTCATTGATGAGGCTGAAGCAATTCTTCCTCGTCGTGGAAGCAGAAGAAGTTCTGATGTAGACACTACAATTGTTCCTACTTTCCTGTCCGAAATGGATGGTTTTGAGGAAAATTCAACATTTATTATTCTTGCTACTAACTTCCTCGAGCAAATCGATGAAGCTGTTGTAAGACCTGGTCGTATTGATCTCACGATTGAGATCTCTGAACCTACTGTAGAAGATAGTGTAGAGATCCTTAGCATTTATTTGAGGAAGTCTCTTACCAATAATAAGGTAGAGGATCTTGCAAAATCTGCAGCCAATCACATCTTCGAAACAAAGAAGAATGTATCTGGTGCTACACTCAAGAACATTGTTGAAAGGGCATCACTTATTGCAATTAAGCGTGAGCTTAATGGTGATAAGACTCTTGGTATTACTGAAGAAGATCTTTTGAATGCCATTAAGGAGGGCTAATCATGAAATTATTTCGTAAACAAGTCGAAGAAGAAAAAGTTGATTTTTCTGAACTGAAAGATCGATTTGAAGAAATCAAGGCAATTCCAATTAAGAAGAGCACTGATTTTCGGATCATCAATCTGAGAATGGTTGTTGGTTGTGGATGTGGTGGAGGTTCTACCAAGATTCACGCAATTGTTCCTAAGGGAAGAAATTTCAATTATTCTGAAGGAGAGAATATTGACGATGATGACGCAATACGTCTTCATAGTGAAGGTATTCAGTTTAAGAGGGATTTTATTATGGAGACGTAGACGATTATGATCCCGACCGCCGTACTGACCTCTTTTAAGTATATTATACTGGTGGCACTATGTGCTGCCAGTATATCCTATACGATTACCTTTGCAGGTATCTTCAAATGGTTGAGAAAGATATTGTCTAAATGGGGAGAATGGTTCGATGAATTGATTCATTGTCCTTATTGTTTTGGACACTATGTAGTTTTAACTATTATGTTAACTACATCAAATCTTTCTTCAGTACTAGTTCCAATTACAACAAGTGTTGTTTATAATTTCTTATTTACATGGTTTTGTATTGTATGTGTAATGAGTTTACTACATGCAGTTATGCTAATAGCATATAAACCTGTAGCTGAGTTGGAAACGTTCAGAAAACTTAAGGAGAAGAAACAACAGTTAAATAATCAGAAATGAAAAAGTTTTTACTTTTAATTGTTCCTTTGATCCTTCTTTTTGTGAGTTGTGGTCCTGCACCTCACAATAATAATCCTGCTTCAATTCCTGAAGCAACTTATGTAGGGGATATCTTTCACATAGATCGTGGAGGATGTAAAGGACATGATCTATACATTTCTAAGATGGATTTTGAACAGGATGGACATCAAATGTGGGTTTTCACATTTAGCAGTCATTATTCTGATGATCTTGCGCCAGTGATTGTTCATTCTCCAGATTGTAAGAAATGTAATCCTGAGACAAAATCTATTTTAGATAATCTCTCAAATTCCTCAACATCAAGTTGGGGATGGTAATGTGATGGCGCGGTCGTCTAATTGGTTAGGACATCTCCCTTTCACGGAGAAGATTTACGGATTCGAGTTCCGTCCGCGCTACAGATCGCACAGTTGGTCGTAAATGCAACTTAATTAGTTTTAGGAAATATAGATATTCTTTAGGTGCGATTCATAAATTAATTAGACCTCTCGAGATTGCCGAACATTTCCGGTAATCTCAAATACGCCTCTTTGGGACAGCGGTTGACTCCACCTGACTTGTAATCAGGTTCCTTCGGGACGCGTCGGTTCGAATCCGACAGGAGGCTCTAATGCCATTCAAACATGAAATATTTTTATTATACCTCAAAGCATCCGTATATGCATGGATGGATTGTTACAGATACCAAAGAAAAATGTTCTGACTTATGTGGGCATGGATGGAAAGGATTTGTGAATGCAATTAGAACTTATTGTTGGTATCTTGGTATGAGTCCACGAAAAGCATTTAACTTATTTAAAAGAAAAAAGGATAAATGGACGCCTATGGATCCTTATTAAAAGTTAAGGTTTATGATTCAATTTGTCTAGCAAAGATTTATTTATTTAAGTATGGATGGATTTTTTATAGAGATTGCTAAAATAATTATAGCAATTATATTAATCTTTCTATCAATTCATTTAGTATGTACTGGGTCTACTTTTTGTGTTGTATTAGGATTGGTATTCGATCTTGTAGCACTTCTTGTTCTAGGTTACGATCCTTATAGTAAAACTATTTGGAATATTAGAATTAAAAAATAACACTACCTTGCTAGGGAGAGTACGTACGGGAAATCTTAAAACATTAACCTAGTTAATAGTGTTTATCGGGATGTAGTTCAGTTGGTAGAACACTTGGTTTGGGACCAAGGGGTCGTACGTTCGAGTCGTATCATCCCGACAGAATAAATACAAATCTTATGATTTTTCAACATTTATCTAATCAATCTTTAATTGCCTATATTAGGTATTTTGAACAACTACTAAGTGTTAACGATAATGAAAATTTACGTAAATTTTTAGATGAGTGTAAAAAAGAATTAGATAAAAGAAAGTAATGGAAAATAAACAACTTGGCAGAATCGGACTGAGTATGGCCATTAATTATTTTACAATAAATGGTTATACAGTATCATTGCCAATAAACGATACGCAATGATATGATTTAATAGTAGAAAAAGATGGTAAATTTAAAACAGTACAATGTAAATGTACTGATACGAAATCGAATACCATTGATTTAAGATCAAAGGGTGGAACTAAAGGATCAATTTATGATGTTTTAGTAGATCATCCAAATTTAGATTATTTGTTTTGTGTAGATTCTACTAGGAATTTGTTTTTAATTCCAATAAACGATTTGGTTCAAGAAAATATTAGACATAGTATTAGTTTAAGAACAAAGCCGACATCTAATGGTCAAGGTTTTCAAACATATGTTTATTTAGTTTCTTAGGGAATTTATCGTCGCGGGTCTGTAAAACCCGTCCCTTTAACAGTGACGTATTGGTTTAGGGTAAGAGGGTTCGAATCCCCCAATTCCCACTCATCGGATTATAGCTCAGATGGTTAGAGCACTGCCCTGATAAGGCAGGGGTCCTTAGTTCAAATCTAAGTAATCCGACATATGGAGGTATGCCGGAGTGGCCGAACGGGACTGCCTGCTAAGCAGTTGACCTCAGTAATGGGGTCCGAAGGTTCGAATCCTTCTGCCTCCGCAAATAACACACATATGGATTGGACATTCCTAATCGTGGTTATTCCTTTGTAGGTCTTAAAAGAGAATGTCAAAACTCCGAAGCTTGGTACCGGGCTGCGGTGGATAAGAGAGTTACTGGGGATCCTTCAATCTTATCTTTTTACGGAAGTGTGGGAGAGTTGGTTTATTCCAGTGCTCTTGAAAAGCACCGTTCGCCAAAAGCGGGCCGTCAGTTCGAATCTGGCCACTTCCGCAAAACCTTAAGATTATGAAATCGTTTAATGTAATTAATTTTAATTTTAATGCCAAAAGATTTGAACCATATGACGTAATTCCTTATCTTGTAAGAGCGTATCAAGAAAGAGTTGTGTTACATGAAAAGTATCCTGATGAAGATACATTAAAAGTTCCAACAACATTTAATGAATTTAAACAATTCGTTAAGGATAGAGCTCAATATCAATTTTGGGCAAGATGCGAGTATGAAATCATTCTCGTGGATTGGCCTTGTCAAAAGGTAGAAGACAAGTGGGATGTTTATGATCAAATCATGATGAATCTTGATATCATTACACAGATTGTAATGGAAGAAACGGTCCCGTGCGTCACTGAGTAATCAAACGTACGGGTTTAGTATAGCTTTGTGATAACAGTAAACCCCGAAATAAATGGTGGGATGAACGGGGCCACCTCACAAAGCTTCAAAAGCAGGTATAGCACAACGGTTAGTGCGTCAGCCTTCCAAGCTGAGGATGACAGTTCGATTCTGTTTACCTGCTCAAAAACCTACTCACGGGTACCGTTTTTAGCCCGCTGTCAAATAGAGTTTAAGCCGTATATCATTAACGGGGATATACGGAGAATAAGGTTTGGGGTTGTCCTTATAAATGCGACAATAGCTCAGTTGGTAGAGCGGGACCTTGCCAAGGTTCAGGTCGAGAGTTCAAATCTCTTTTGTCGCTCAAATTAATTTATTAATTATGTTTATAGTGTACTTTTTACTTGGAATTCTAGTTCTGGCATTGTATGGGATGCTCGGAATGGGTGTAATGTATCTAATTGACGAATTAGATGGATTTGATGAATTAAACATCGATGTTTGTGATTATCCATTAGCTTTTATTTTCTTTTGGCCAATCATGGTTATTGCAATACTCGCTTTTGGAATAAAGCAAATGATTAAACTTGTAATAGACATGTTCTCTGTAAGAAAAGACTAGGGCATGTGGCGAAGTGGCTAACGCTCCGGTCTGCAAAACCGGCATTCATCAGTTCGACTCTGATCATGCCCTCTAAATGCAACGGACAAGGCTTGGGCGTATGAGCAACAGTGTATTGTCCCTGTCGGTTGCGCAGGAACGGTGTAAGTGAACAATACACGGGTACTTCCGATGTGGGAGCCAATTTAAGAAACAAATTCTGGCAGGAAAGAGTTTCGGGCGTTATACCAATAAGAAGGAAAGCAATAGGACGGTGGGACGCGAGTGGTTGCATACAATTTAAACAACGGTTACGAGTTAGAATGTCATGAGAGTACGAAGTGACAAAGGGTATGTTCATTGACTGTATTAATGGGCATCGAAACTATGCGAAGAGCAATAATGTAAAATCTATGATTCCTTGATGTAACTAGACGATTTCGAATAAGTCTAGGTGTAGGTATTGCTGAAATGCAATATTGAAATTCCATTGCGTGATAGGATATTGCCATTATTGTGAGGTTATTATAGTAAGTTCCGATAGTACGGGAGGAATTTGGAATTAAGTTTTAATGGATCGTGAATCCATATGTCTATAAACACCATATATGGAAAGGACTTGAGATGCGGATACAGTGCTGCTCAAACTACAATGCTATAATAGATTCGCCACATGAGTATTTACTTCAGGATGAGACGTTGTTTAATAGTGCGTTAGTTCAGTTGGTTAGAATGCCAGATTGTCACTCTGGTGGTCACGGGTTCGAATCCCGTACGCACTGCAAATATTATTTAAATTATATTATGAACGAAACGAAAATTAGAATATGTAAAACACACGGTGAAACAGAATTTACTTTAGATAGTGCTGGTAAATGACGTTGTAAAAAATGTAGAACAGCAGCTGTACAAAGAAAACGAGAAAAATTAAAAAAAGATGCCGTTGAGTATAAAGGAGGTAAATGCCAAATATGTGGTTATAATAAATGTGAAAGCACTTTAGAGTTTCATCACATCGATCCTTATAAAAAAGATTTTGGTATTGGACAAAATGGTTATACCAGAGCATGAAATAAAGTTAAAGAAGAATTAGATAAATGTATTTTGGTTTGTTCTAATTGTCACAGAGAAATTCATGCTGGAATTATTGATATTTCAGATATAAGTTCTAAAGAATAGGGAATATGGCGCAATTGGTTAGCGCAGAGCACTGTTAATGCTAAGGTTGTAGGTTCAAGTCCTACTGTTCCCGCAAAGTTGAAATTACTAACAATAAAACTTATATGAGTTCATAATAGTACAGTTATGTTGACAAAAACAAAGAATACTTATATATACGGAAAAACTCACGATTGTACAACGTGTTGTAAGAAGTTAGTATCTTGCAAGATTTCAACTTTATGGGACAGTAGCTCAGGTGGTAGAGCAGTGGACTGAAAATCCACGTGTCGTGTGGTTCAACTCCCACCTGTCCCACTTCAATTAATAAAACGCCCTAGTGGTGGAATGGTAGACACAAGGGACTTTCAAGGTAGACAGAAAGATTTTTTTCTTTAAGTTTGCCATTTTCAAAATAATTTTGTATATTTGTACATGTTTAACGATTAAAGTTTTAATTATGGCAAATAGAAAATATACAAAAGAACTTTTGGAAAATGTTGCAAAAGAGTGTACATCTATAAGACAGATGTTACAAAAATTTGGTTTAAAAGAAACTGGAGGTAATTATTCTAGTATACAAAAAAGATGTGAAAATTTTGGAGTTGATATTTCTCATTTTACAGGACAAGGTTGAAATAAACCTGGGCATCCTAAATTTGCTGGAAATATTGATTTATCTAAAAGACTTTGTATACACGAAAAAAGAATTTCTAGTTCTAAAACAAAAGAAGTTGTTTTAAACCATAATTTGAAAGAGAACAAATGTGAAATTTGTGGGTGTGTAGATTGAAACGGAAAACCAATTACGTTACAATTACATCATAAGAATGGAAATCCTTGTGATGATAGATTAGAGAATCTTCAAATTCTTTGTCCTAACTGTCATTCACAAACACATAGTTTTTGTAAAAGGAAAGAAATTAGATCTATTGAGAGCACTCAGAATGAAAGTTCTGAAGTGAATGCTGGCTAATTCGGTGAATATCCTATTAGGACAACGCCGAGCTAAATTGTACGTAAGTACATAAATGTGTAGAGACTATATACCAGCCTCCTAAACAGTAATGCATGGAGAAGACATAGTCCAGACTACAACAATCATAAGATTGGCTATGGTAACATAGAGTAGCAAGAAAATCCCTCGGCCCGAAACGGCTGTGCCGGTTCGACTCCGGCCTGGGGCACCATTTTCTTTTTTGTTGAGGTTAAAAAACGGTGCGTTCTATAGGCACAGGTTTGACGTTGCGAGTTAGGAGTTTAGCATCGTTCTCCTAACTTTTTCTTTTTATTTATTAAATATGGCAAAGAGAGTAAACAAATTTGTTAAATGGAAAGACAAAGAGTACGCATATGTTATTGGTGATGAGCCAGATCAGTATTGTGATATGTGTGCTTTTAGTAACATTTGTAGTCAAGTGATTACAAAGAAAATTCACTATGACAATTCTCCGATGGTTATTTGTGAACAATTATCAACTAAGGAGAATACTAATTTCTCATTTTTTGTTGAATCCGAAAGGGCTAAAGATTATTTGTAATGATAATTAAAATGGTTTCAAATTCCATTTCAGATAACATTGAAGTGGATGGGGTTTCTGAAGTTGGTTTATCTTATGAAGATAAACTCAATTTTTTCAACAAAATTTATAATAAACTTCCTGAAGTGAATCCTAAATGGTTTCACTTTTTACTAAAAGGACTTTGTGAAAACCTTGGCGAATTCAACGTTGAGGATGGAAACGAAGTTTTTACATTAGAATTATAATGAAAGACGAACACATTTACTTTTGGGATGATGAAATCGATAACAAGGGAACAACACCAGATACTTCTGGACAGGAATTGCAACAAGAGCAAACACAGGATACGAACAAATAAGTATGGTGTGTCTTGGTGCGTAATATGTGGATTGTTATCAACAAAACCAGGTGATCCAGTTAATGACAATGATTTATTATTAATTACCAATGATTAAGTATTTATTTATTGCAATCTTAGGTATTGCTTGGTTTCTGATTCCAAAAGACGACATTTAACATGTTGGCGTTGGCAGATTGGTAATGCGCTAGATTGTGGCTCTAGTTTATGTGGATTCGAATTCCACACGTCAACCTTATTAGATATGGAGAAGATTGTTGTAGGGCAAATTGAAGGGCATGACGTACTTTATATACCCGAAAAAGATTATGTATTCTGTAAGAATACAGTATTGCCTTTACATATAATGTTAGAGGCATTAAGAAACAATGCAGATCGAGTAGAAGTTCCAGAAAAAAATCTTGTGATTAAACTTTCTGAAACTACTGTTGATATGGGTTGTTTAACTACTACGAAAGAAAACTTATATAGCATTAAAAAGAATATTAGTAAAATAAAAGATTAAGACTATTATGGAAACTCAAACAAGTCCTAATAAAGGCGTGTCGAGTGTTATCAGACAGAAGGCTCATAGTTTTGAGGAAGAGCAGAAAGCTCGAATCATCGCTGTGTGCTCTGGTAAGATGAAATACGCAGATGTTCTCAATTTTATCGAAAATGAAATTGAGCAATCTAAGAAAATGTCTAATTTCCGTTACACTATTAAGTGTTGGAAATCTGATGGCGCTTATCAGCTGAACAAAGCAATTACTGAAGTTTTCGGTGTTGCAAGAGCAAAGCAGGATTCACAGCCGAGTGGTGGTGAAACTCCTATTGAAACTCTGGATATCATCTTAGCTGATGGTACCAGAACGAAAGTTCCTTATGGTACAATCGATATGAGCGATTTGGGTGAAGGGAGTTCTATCTCCATTGCCTATGACGCTGACAAACATCGTTTGGAAGTAAAAGGTAAGTGCCAATACAAGTTCCAGTCTTTGATGGATGACATCATTGCTAGAACTAAGGAGCTTCTCGCAACAGAATCGATTTATAAGAATCAGATTCTTGAAATCACAGACATCAATGAGCCCAAGATTATGAATCTTGATGGCATTGATAAGCAGCTTATGGTTCTCTCTCAGAAGACTGAGTTTGAACTTCAGCCGCTTCGTTCCAGAATTTTCTATCCCGAGAAGTGTATTCAGAAGGGAATTCCTCTTAAGTACGGTTGCTTACTAGAAGGTAAGTATGGTACTGGTAAGACTTTGTATGCTTTTAAGCTTGCAAAAGATGCAGTTGCTCACAATTGGGCATTTATTTACCTGAAGAATCCTGAGATTCTCGCTGAAGTTCTCAGAATGTGTCAGGTAATTGATCGTTCTGGTTATGGCGTGGTCGTATTTGTTGAAGATATTGACCAGGTTACCAGAGGAAATCGTGATGCCAAACTCCAGGATATTCTCAATACCCTGGATGGTGGTGATACGAAGGACCTTAACGTGATTACGTTGTTTACAACTAATCACATCGAACTCATTGAACCGACTTTCCTTCGTGGTAAGCGAATCGGTTCTGTGATCACTATGGACTGCTTGGATGCAGAGACTGCTGAAAAGTTCATTAAGGCATCCTTCACTGAAAAGGAAGGATATATTCTCGATGGAGACTTTACCGATGTATACAAATATATCGAAGGTGCTGGAATTGCTCCTGCATTTATGGCCGAAATCGTTGAATCTGCCAAGTCCAAGCTCATCTTTATGGATGATAATAAGGTAACTCCTTTCCATATCAAAGCAAGTGTAGAGTCTTATCAGAGACAGGTCGCTCTTGCTCAGAAGAAGGATGTTACTGAAACTCCTCCTGAGAGATTGGTTAAGGCTCTTCGTGAGGTACTGGGTACTTCTGAGCTCAGCAAAGTCGAACCTATTCTTCAGATTATTGAAGAGCACTGGGACGTTGAACGTGATGATTACAAAGATTAAAAATGAGAGGTTTTAATCTTTTTAGTAGAGGTAAGGTAAACCCTTTGGTATTAAATGATTATGTACTAAAGGGTTTCCAAAACCCTATGATTCTGGAAGAGAGTAAATCTTTTTCAGCTCCAATCGATATCTTTTCAAGATTGATGAAGAACCGAATCATCTTTCTTGGAGATGAAATAGATGATCAAGTTGCAAATATCATTACTGCACAACTTCTTTACATGGAAGCAATTAATAATGATCCAATTACGATCTATATTAATTCTCCAGGTGGATCTATTATAGATGGTCTTGCAATTTATGACACAATGCAAATTGTAAAACCAGTTGTAAAAACGGTGTGCACTGGAATGGCTGCATCAATGGCATCTGTTTTACTTTGTGCAGGTTCAAAAGGAGAAAGAAGAATTCTTCCGAATGGACAAGTTCTTATTCATCAGCCTTCTGGTGGAACTTATGGAACTGCTGCAGATATGACTATTGATGTTAATCACATTAATCATGCTAAGGAAACTCTTTATAACATTCTATCAAGACATACTGGACAGCCTGTTGAAAAAATCATAGAAGATAGTCAAAGAGACTTTTGGCTTACCGCTGAGGAAGCAAAAGAGTATGGTTGTGTAGATAATATTGTGTCATACAATAAATAATCAAAAAGGGTTTAGGAGAAACAGCAAACCAGGAACCCTGAGCCACTGGAGGCGGGCCCCCGTCATGGCGACAGTCCACGAGGTAATTCTCTAGGAGCACTGTTAGGCTGTTTGAAAGGGCTTGTGGTGGAACGGTAGACACGCCAGTCTTAAATAATTTGTAATATTCAATTTTTCTTTTTATCTTTGTGTATTAAAATAATTAATGTTATGGCAAGTAAAAAATACACAGAAGAACAATTAAAACAAGCTGTTAAAGATTCTAAATCTTATGCAGAAGTTTGTAGAAAAATCGGTATTTCTCCAAAAGGTGGAAATTTAAATACCGTAAAGAAGAAAATTGAAGATTTAAATCTGGATAAAAGTCATTTTACAGGAGCAAGATGAAATAAAGGTCTTACTAGTAGTGATCATCCATCTATTAAGAAAAAAGACATTTCTGAAATTTTAATAGAGAATTCTGGATGAACCTCACATAATATTAGAAATAGACTCTTAAAAGAAGGAATAAAAGAATATAAATGTGAACGCTGTGGTAAATCTGAATGAATGGATGAACCTATTCCATTAGAACTGCATCATTTAAATGGAATTCACACAGATAATAGATTGGAAAATCTACAGATTCTTTGTCCTAATTGTCATGCTCTTACAAATAATTATTCAGGTAAGGTAATGAGTGCTCAATTGGAAACGATTGAAGTAGAAGGAAGCTAATTCGGTGAAGGTATCAGCCTTTAAATGATAATAACGCCGAGCTAAATTAAATATAATGAGGAGGATTATATAATATCAGGGCTGTACAAATCAGTATGGTTATATAATATAGAGGTGGTTTGGGTCGCACCCAAGGTAATTATATTTATAAATGTGTAGAGACTATACACTTCCAACCTAAGTCGAAAGATATGGTTAAGACATAGTCCAAGTTAATTACAAACTTGAGGAACTGGTGCCGCGAAGGCGTGCGGGTTCGAGTCCCGCCAAGCCCACAATTAAAATATTATGTTTTAAATTATTTTGATAATATGTACCACACAGTAGAATTTGACGGACACAAAATTGAGTTCAGAAGTAGCAGTAGTGGTAGTCTTGATCCGTGGACCTCTGAATACGCACGTGGTCTCGGTGTTGGAATTATGTGTACATCGGATATTGGTGAATTCATGCTAATTGATGACGAGCACATATACAAGTTTGAGTCATGCAACCAAGCACACGAACTTAGTACTATGCTGAGAGAGGGTATTATTGACAACTGGGAAATGTTCGAGAAGGAATGGCTCGAACCATTTCTCAAACGACGTGAGCACAATGATTTTGGCACCATCGAGGAACATAGAGAGTCCGTAAGGAAGATGAAAGAGCGTGATATCGTTTGGAAAGCTATCCCTGAGAAACATCGTCGTACTGTTTATGAATACCTTAAAACACTCGGAAAAGAAGGAACTTTTCGTTGGCATGATGATATGCTAGTTGCTATTCAGGATGGTACGTTTAATGATAAACTTTCATTAATACTAGAAAAATAATAAAATAAATGGATCGACCTTGTAGCTCAGTAGGTAGAGCACGACACTTTTGCTTGTTTTACAACATAAGAGTGCTCTAGCAGAAATGTTAGAAGTAGAACCTCCCTAATTCGGTGAAAGCTAAAGTTGTGAGCTACTATATCAGTATGATGCTTGCTACTGAAACACAACCATGCCGATACCGAGCCAATGTTATTAGCAAGGATGACATCTCGAAAGAGTTCAGAAAATAAAAGTCGGAGCTATAGACAGTGTGTAGAGACTATACAGGAGGGACCTAAGTTGAAATTTACGAGGAGCCAGATGTAATAGGCTGGCTAAGGGAAGCGGTGCATAATCTGCCGCTATAGAAAATCAGACAGCCCATTCGTAATCTTGCAAGATTTCAATATGGTTAAGATAGAGTCCAGACCATCAAACAGAATATAAAGCCTGCAGTATAGACTGGTAAAACAGTAGGGAGCTCGAAAATAGGAGATAGGCGCCTATCTGGTAGTGAAAACTATAGTGGTAAGTTAATGTCGGGGTCGCGGGTTCGAGCCCCGCCGGGGTCACAGGGTGTTATGTACCTAATTATTTATTCTTTAATTTTAAAATTTGTTATTATGCGACACTAGATTGTATTTACTGATCCTCCTTAAATTTTTATAGTACTTTGGATTAAAAGAATGAAGATTATTTAATTTAAAAACTATAAAAATTATGAGACAAAATGTATTAGAATTTAAGAGCGACATCAAAGAATGGGTCGCTGCGTATAAAGAAGGAAAAGATAACCATTGGATGCATCCAATTTATTGTGCTTATTATATTGTAAAGCATCAAATTTTAGATCCCGAAAAGAGAGAGGCATTTATTGAGGCTGATATTAAACACTCTTATAAAGCGCTTCGAAATGATTGGGAAAGAAATAGTTTCAGAAAAGTTGTAAATGACTACATTGGAAGATACCCAGAAGAGACTGTATGTACTGATAAGTAAAGATTTACCATCAGTGTACGGATGTGTTCAGGGTGGTCATGCTGTAGCACAATATTTATTAGAACATCCAAAACAACAATGGAATAATCAGTATCTTATTTATTTAAGAGCTGATGTAAACGCTTGGAAAAAGAAATTAGACAAGTATTGTATTGATTATTCTTTATTTAGAGAACCTGATTTAGATAACGCTCTTACTGCTATTGCTGTAGAGGATGAAGGTAAAATGTTTAGAAATTTAAAGTTAATCGAATAAGATTCGTCTGCCAGTACGTTAACTGGCAAAATGCGTCATTAGTCTATTGGTAAGGCAGCTGCTTCTAAACCAGTTTTATGCAGGTTCGAATCCTGCATGACGCACAAAGTAAGCTTAGTGATAACGGAGATGGCTTTAAGTTATCACACCGAGATAAAGAGCCATGTTTAATCTCGGGGACAGGTTAGCTTCACCTGTCGTTTTTGCTCTGTTAGTTCAATGGATAGAACATCAGACTACGGATCTGAAGATAGGGGTTCGACTCCTCTATAGGGTACTAAAATTTTAAATTATGAATAGATATTATACAAATAAAGTGAGTGATGAGTTATTAGAACGACTTAGATCTTCAAACTTTCCCTTTAAGAGACCTTTGTTTCCAATGACTAAAGATGATGTAATTATTCCGACATATGCAGATGTATTAGATTATCTTATAAATCAAGGAATATTTATTAATACACTTCAAAGAGAAATTGAACACACTTTTATTGGGGCTACCAATTTCAATAAAGTGGCAACAGATTATGATTTCTGTAAAATGTTAGATCAAATTATAATGTTAGCACTAGAATTCGAATAATGAGAAAGTTTATAATTCTGATATTAGTTTGTTTGTTGTCATCCTGTGCTATTACTAGAAATAGTTTTAACACTCATTTTGTAGATGCTACTATATTTCAGGTGTTAGATAGTAACACTGCGTTAGCAATGGATGATGAGCTGAATGTAATCCAAATAATCACCAGCGAAGAAGTATACTATGATGGTAGAAAAATCGTTGGTGCTTTTGTATTAGTGGATACGTATGCTTATGAAACTGTACAACATAGAACTAAAGTTGTACCAGTATATGTACGATTGTCTGAATATCGAAAATATAGTAAATAATATGATAGCGGTAGGACATTGGACAAAGGTTTCTGAGGCTATGCCAAAAGAAACAAAATATGAATCTGATAATTTACAAGGACATCATGAATGGACTGAAAGTGATCGAGTACTTGTAATTACTGATCATGAAGAAAGTTTTGTTGATTCTACAAAGAATGGAAAGTTTAATCACGATGGTTTAAAAGATTGTGATGGCTTTCCACATTGGATAGTTGCATGGATGCCAATTCCTCCTTTTAATAATATTGAAGGATCAAAAATATCAGATGATCTTGAAGAAGCTGCAAATAATTACAAGAATTGTTATTCAGATCCCGATGGTGCATTAGCTAGAGCTGCTAAACGAGCTTATATTACTGGAGCTAAATGGCAGAAGGAACAGATGATGAAAAATGCAATTTCATGTAAAGTCTTCTGGTATGATGGTCCAAAGTTAGACTATACACAAGAACAACAAGATGATGTTCTTGAGAAAATTGGAGCAGATGTAGATGATAACGTTCAGGTTATAATCCTTAAAGAAAATTAGTATGTCGATTGAAGAAAAAGCAAAAGCTTATGATGAGGCTTTGGAAAAGGCTAAGAAATATATGAATGAAGGTTATACCGTTCTTATGCCTGATTTATTCCCCGAACTCCGTGAATCCGAGGACGAGAAGCATAGAAATTGGATTTTGGAATATCTCTATGACGGCTTGCGGAAAACGGACGAGCAGTTCAAAGATCATTTTAAGTCAGCAATAGATTGGCTCGAAAAGCAGAAAGATAGCAAAGTTTGTGAAGAAAGTGGCAATAACTTTACTATTTCAGATGAAGAGAAGATAAGGAAGGAGTTAATGCTCCATCTCCAACAAGAGGCCAATAGTGCTACTCTTGCCAATAATAGGGTAATGTGGGAAAAGATGCTTGCTTGGGTCAAAAAGCAGAAATATGATAGGATGAAGCCTATCTATGATGCAAGAGAATCCTTTGAATCTGCACTTGAAAAGGCTTGGAATGATTATCACAATGGATATGAAAATGTTGACAAGTTGGAAGATGACTATGTGGAATGCGCTCATGCCAAGGGATTCCGTGAAGGATACTTATTCGGTATTGAAAAGCAGAAAGAACAATCTCTTAGAGATTTCATTGATGATTTTCCTTACAGTGATCAGAAACCAATTCCTAAATTCAAGGTTGGAGATAGAATTGTAAGTACAAAAAATTCTCGATTAACGTATGAAATCCTTGAAGTTGGACATGTTAATGAATTGGGAAATATAGAGTACAAAGTTGAAATCTTTACTGATGGAAAACCGGATGAGCCACATAATGTTCATTATATGGAATGTTGTAAGGTGGATGAGTGGGGAAAACTAATGGAACAAAAGTCTATTGAAGATGTTATTAAAGACATAACTAAAAATAAAGAATCTGCAATAAAATTTCTTAAATCGGCTGGTATAATGGATGATAATGGCGAATTAGCGGAAATGTATCGCTCAGAGCAGAAGCCTGCAGATCATTGTTCTATAAGAGATGAGTTCGATTTAGACGGTAATCTTAAAGAGTTGAATTACGATAACAGAATACAATACGATAGTGTAAAAAGTGGAATAGAAGCTTTTGCGTCTACATATTCATTTAATATTGAAAGTAAACTTTTTCCGCAATTAACAAAAGAACAACAACAGTTATGGAGAGAGGAAATTGAACAAGCAGTTATTGCTGGTGGTGAAAGTGGAATTGAATTAGCAAGAGACTATCGTTATAAAGAGAATAGAATGATAGAGTGGAGCGAGAAGGATAGAAGCATAATGGATGGTATTCAGCTTGTTCTTGAATCTTGGGATAGGGCTCATTCTTCAATAGCAGGATTGCCATCTTTGATTCCGAATTATATCTCTTGGCTCAAATCCCTCCGTCCCCAATGGAAACCCAGCGAGGAGCAGATGGAAGCGTTACGAAATGCAGCAGCAATTATGGCTGGAAATAAACCATTAATTGACCTCTAC
Source organism: Methanobrevibacter sp. (assembly GCA_017652345.1). Next base: position 91,977 of record JAGCBE010000255.1, on the reverse strand, counting down.
GAACAATTTAAAAAACTTTGATATGATACCAGACAATATTTATATAAGTACACTTAATGTTGGTGATAATCATTATCACATAGATCCTTTGCCGGACAATGATATAGATAAAAAACATGAGGTTGCTTACATCCGTAAGGACGCATTATGGAAACCTACCGATGAACAAATGAAGGCATTGGAAACTGCTGAGCGTTGGTATTCAGATAATATGGGGTGTAATTTCGCTCTTGTATCACTTTGCGAGCAACTCAAGAAACTGATGTAAACCAATAGGGTGCGTGGTATGTGGATTACCCCGATGTAACCACCTGCTCTTCCATTTGAGGGACGCACCCTTTTTAACTTAATTTAGATATGTTTTCAAGTGAACAGATTTTTCAAGTTTCCGGCGATTTCGGACAGTTGGAATCGGCTATCAAGTTCGCAATGGACATGTGGGGTGGTAAGAAAGACATGCAGTATTATTTTCAGATTACTAAAGACGGGAGATATTGCATCGGTTGGAGCGATGAAGAAGGGTGGACTCCGTTCCCGTTTGAGTTTGATGCTCATATAGTATCAGAAATAGTGAAGCAGCACCTGAAGAAGCACAGAAGTCCTGAAAGTAACTACGATTGGGCTGACGGAAGTACCAGTGATGGTTTCCTTATGAAAAATATCGAAATGTCGGCAATGGATATAGATGGTATCAAAAACCAATTCTACGGAATTGTCAGTATAGAATATTTTGAGAACTTTTACGCAAAATAGAGAATATGATACAAGAAGATAAACAGTTGCTAATTAGATGAAAGAATATGTAATATACGAACAAGAATTGCCGTGGTGGGTTTATTTTCTACGTCCACTTGATGCGATGACTATATCACATTATGGTAAACTGTACTATGGAAACAAACCACCAAAAATTTATTGGCGATTTATCTCACATAGGTATTCAGAATTATTTAACTAGCTCATTCGCTTTTTGGCCCTAATTGACTGACTAAAAACGATTAGATATGATACAGGAACATAAACAACTACTCCTTAAAGACCTTTGTGCGAGACTGCCTTATGGTGTTAAATGTCGCTTTATAAGTTCTAAAGGTGACATTCCATCGACTATTGTAAATATTGACATTGATAATGAAACAGTATCACATAAGCCCGAAGGGCAGAGTTTGATATATTTTCATTTTGTTGAATCTGGGAACATCAAACCTTATCTCCGTTCAATGTCCAGTATGACTGAGGAGGAAAGGAAAGAACATGACTTTTATTGTGGGTATAAACCGCATGATGAAAATATCGGAGAGAGTTACTTAACCGAATATGATATGCCAGATTATATGGATTGGCTCCTTGAACATCATCTTGACTATCGTGGATTGATTCCTATGGGACTTGCTCTTGAGGCACCCGAAGAAATGTACAAAACTGAATAGATATGAAATTTAAGAAAATATGTTTTTCAACGGAACTTAGTGAACTCTATGGCAGAGATAGTTATCAATCCCATATTGAGATAGGTCGAGAATATTGGTATTATTTCTCTCGTGAGCTTAATATTAGTGAAGGTTGGCGTAAAATTAAAGTCACTTATATTCGTAGTGGATGCATGTTTTATATATTCAGTGATTATCCTGAGGTAAAAGAAAGATTCTGTCCTCTCAATTGCTTTATGGCATCTAAATTAGTATTTGCTGATATTGACCCAATGAAAGATTTGGATAATTTTGTAGATGATATAAATAAAAAATTATATTGTTTTGATTCAGAACATACAATTATTCATAATTGGCCCAATGATAGAGAAGTTGAGATTGATAGTGATGATTCGACATTTCTTTTAGCATCCGTATTATTAAAAGAAGTTAAGTGATATGATTACAGAAGATTACGTTTCCTTTGAAATAGCTAAGTTATTAAAGGAAAAAGATTTTGATAAAGATGTATTAGTTACAGACTGGTGGTATGATGAAAAAGGTAATGCACATAAACATCAAAATTATTCATATTCTGGATCACCAGTATACTATAAAGAAACCTGTTGTCATGCTCCGACTCTTCAAATGGCAATAAAATGGTTAAGGGAAGTACATCATTTCCACATATTTACTGTTCCAAGGTGGGAAGATGTTGAATATATATCAGGCGAATGGGAAAAACAGATGATAGGTTATCAATACGTGATTCTTGATATTGGAGACACAAATAGAAAGATTAATCAGCCAATTACGACAGCGTTATCCCCAGAATCTTCTTATGAAGCAGCAATAAAGTATTGTCTTGAAAATTTGATTTAGATTATGATGAGCGTTTTGATTTTTTACCTTATCGGTGTATTGGCGATGCTCTTGCTTATAGTCATTGCCAATTGGGGTTCCAACCCTAAAGAGTGGAAGGCCAAATCCATCTTTAAAAGCCTCCTGTGGGCTCTCGGCTCATGGGTGTGCATTATTATCTTAGCCGCTCATGAAATGCGTTAAAATTTGATTTAGATATGGCACAGGAAGATAAAAACATATTACTGAAAGACCTCTGTGCAAGGTTGCCTTATGGATTCACTATACATAGATATAGTGATAATCGTGACATTACTTTTGAACCGAATAAATTAGATGAGTTTGCCCACTTTCTTGAATATTCTGAGGGAGAAGAATTTAAACCCTATCTCCGTCCCATGTCAAGTATGACTAAGGATGAAGTGAAACAATATTACAAAATTCGCACTGGCGAGGACAGGAATAAGCCCCTTGGAGAACTTGATGCAGAACTTTTTGATTTCTATCACAAGAACCATATTGATTATCGTGGACTTGTCCCTATGGGATTGGCGTTGGAAGCACCTGAAGGAATGTACGAGGTACACACATAGATTTAATTTAGTTTGGCATAGTTTTTTGTAATATAAAAGATATTATGATTTTAACTACTGCACTTTTTGGAATTAAAGAAGCCATTATGCTTCTTGTTATTGTAATTGCCATCTCGTATTTCACTGTAAAGGCCTTGACAGCTGCAGATAATAAAGATAGAGTAAAGGCAATGAAAAACCCAATCAATGTTGCAAAGGAAATGGGTCTTGAAATCTCACCACAGTATGAGAAAGATAACGAGATTCTTGTCTTTGGTAAGAATTACGCATTTGTTATGAAATATTTTCCTATAAAAGATACATACTGTGCTTATATTTACGAGATGGAAAGTGGTAAATATAAAATGTCTGTAATCTCAACGGATTATAATTGTGTATTAAAGTCCGCTAAAGAACTTGTTGAAAACCTTGATAAGATTTAATATGATAACAGAAGATTATGTGTCCTTTGAAACCGCAAAACTCCTGAAGGAAAAGGGGTTTGATGAAGAATGCGTCTATGTTTATCGTCACGACGGCTCGGAAGATATTTGGGATGCTGATAAAGAAGATATTGCATGTCAGAAGCCTACCCTCCAAATGGCAATGAAGTGGCTGAGGGAAGTTCATAATCTTGTAATAGAACCTTATCGTACTGCTTGTGGGTATCTTTACACTATTTCAAGTATTCCTTATGGTTCTACCAAGTATGATAATTCTGAAGCATATAATGGTGATGATGAAGATTCTGGACAGTGGACTACTTGGGAAAAAGCTTGTGAGGATGGAATAGAATATTGTCTTAAAAATTTGATTTAGACATGATATATCTTATATGTGGAATAGTCCTTTTGTATGGAGGGTTCTTCATAAATGTGATGTTAACTCGGCCACCTAAAAACAAAAAACATTGATTATGGACAAGATAGAGAAGATAAAGGAGTGGGTGAAGAAACAGAAGAAGGAAACACTCGCTCGTAATAGTATAGGAGTTATTACCGGGAAAGCATTTTTCGTAGATGCGAATGAACTCCTTTCTTTCCTTGATACTCTCTCTAAGGAACCCGACAAAAGTCTGGAGGAAGCGGCAGAAATCAGTTTTGATGAAGCCAATGCTTTAACAGAAGATTATACCAATTTTCTTGCAAAAGGTCTAACAGAAAATAAACCTCGTCCTATTGGACCACATTGGTTTTGTGAATACGCAAAAAATAGATTCATCGCTGGGGCTGAATGGCAGAAGGAGCAGATGGAAGAAACGTATTGCCCTCGTTCGGAAAAGTGGAAAGAGGTGGAAGAAACTGCTCGTCATGAATATGAAAACGGGTGGAAAGACTGCAAGGAACGGATGATGAAGGAGGCGGTGGAAGGTGAGTATGACTTTTATCCTGCCGCAGTATATCTTGATGTACCAATACCAAGAATGAATCACGGTGATAAGGTTCGAGTTATAATCGTAAAGAAAGAAGAAAATGACAGAGCAACGAATGCAATATTGTAAACACTTTTATTCGTTTGTTAATCAAGGGATAAGTGGTTGTGCTAAATGTCATCAGTATTGTTACTACGCCAACTGTCCAGATTGAGAACCTATAACAGTGTCTTATACTGTAACCACTACGACAACCAATGAAAAAGTTAGAGAAGAGTCGTGGGTCAAAGTAGAGAAAGAATAAGATATAGAAATTTAATTTAATATGATTATCATATTTATATGTTTGATAATTGGAATCTATTTAATGATACGTAATATTCTTGTATTTAATTTTGTTAGATATTTAAATAGAAGAGGTTACGAAATATGTAAAAATTATATAGATTCTATTCCTGATAATGAATATGATTCTGAAGCACAGAAGAATTTGATGATTCTTCGTGAAACTTGGGAATCAATTTGTGATATACCATATTCAAGGATGGTACTTTCATTTAAACCACTTAAACCTGAATATTGGTTAAATGAAAAACAGCTTGATTTTTTAAGAATAAATACGTTTTAATTAAAATTGCTCTACATGAATAAAAATTATGAGGAAAAGATTGAACAAGCATCAATAGAATATTGTCCCGATGATGCTTATCCCAATGAGCCAGATATCATTAAAATAGTTCGTGATGCTTTTAAAGCTGGAGCAAAATGTACAGAAAGTATATTCAAAAAAGAAATTGAAAAACTTGAAAAACGTATTTCTAATTATGGTTGGCAATATGAAGCAGATCATGCAGATGATTGGCGCAAACCGCATGAAATGGGACAATAGAGAAAGTTAATTAAAATTAAAATTATAATAATGATTGCTAAAATCTTAGTAGAGAAGGACGTTATCCTCAAAAAGGTTAAAGTATCTGCTGGAGTAAGATATTGAAATGATTGTCAATATTCTGAAGATGGAGGAAAAACGTGAGTTAAAGCAGAAGACGATACAGAAGAAATAAGTAATGAGTTTAAGACTCACATTCCTTTTGTGTATAAAGAAGATATTGGATATGGATTGAGTGATTATTGACATTTTACAATCGATATTGATACCGGTCAAATAAAAGATTGACCAAAAGGATATTGTATTCAAACTAATTTTAAAGTCTGTGATGATGGACTTTATCAAATATTAGATAAAGATTGAGAAGTTGTTTGAGATTCAATTAAGAATGGAACTTATTATGTTCCTGATTTTTTAGCATTAGAGGATGATGGATATGGTGACTACTTTTATATCGATGTTGATGAAAATGGATATATTCACAATTGAGATTTAGCAAAAGATAGAATTTTAAATTTATTTACAGAATAATATGAAAGAGCTTTTAAAGATGAACACATTACTTGCAAAGCTAGAACATGGCAGTGCAAGTATTGCAAGATTGTTTGCAGATTATGCAAACTTTTTCAAGACTAAGCAAGGAATGTTTAGAGGTTATAAGAAGACCTTTGTTCCTCGTGATGGTTATTTTGAGGACCCGTCTAAGATGGGTACATCTGTTGTCGCTACAACTGTAGATGAAAAATTTGACTGGTTTAACGAACAGTTTAAGACTTGGCTTAACGACGTATTTAAAGTGGAAGCCACTAATTCCGCTGGAGCAAATCGTGTGGAGCTCATTGTTGATGGTAAGTCTTTCGGTCAGCTTACTGCACTTGAGTTAATGCGTCTTAAGAGCATCCTTACTAATAAGGATCTTGAGTCTGTTTTCGTTAATATTCCTGTAAGAAGTGATTCCGAAGTTTGGACTCCTACTACTGATCCGGAATATGCTGGTCGAAAAGTTTTCGAAACCGCTCTTATTAAGGGCGTTACTCGTACAACAGAGAAAGAGGAAGTTATTTTAAAGGATCCTAATTTAGATCCCGCACATCTTCCAGCAAATTATTTGGCTAAGACTTCAGTTAAGAGCAAGACTGTAGAGACTGGTGATTATACTCAGCAGACTTTTACTGGCGAATGGACTCAGCGTCAGAGAGCAGAACTTCTTCGTAGACGTTCTCAGCTTCTTGCTGCTGTCATTGAAGCACTCAAGGTTGTAAATGACGTTGCAGTTGAAAAGCCGAATCTCAATGTAGATGAACTTGTTAACTACCTTTATAAGGGTTAATAAGCGATGGATCTTTAATTTTAATTATGAGGAAATTTATTAGTTTTATTGTTGCATCTTTGTTAATGATTACATTAGCAGGTGCACAGACTGTTGAAAGCAGTCGTCTTTTTGAAAACACCTATGTTACCCTTGTAGGTGGAGGTGTTACTACAGGTCATTTTAATCAGGTTCCCACTCCTTTCTTCTGGGATGGAGCTAAGGGTGTAGCAAATGGTGTTCGTCCTTTTGCTGGATTGGAATTTGGCAAGTATGTAACACCTGTGGTTGGTTTCTCCGTTGAAGGACTAGCATTTTATAATACAACTACATCTCAGACATTTATTGATGAGAGTGCAGTTCTTGCAAATGGTAAACTCAACTTCTCCAACTGGTTTGGAGGTTATAAGGGTCAGCCCCGTAGAGTAGAAGTAGTTGGCGTTCTTGGAATGGGTTGGGGACACGATTACATTAATAGTTCTACTCAGACTTATACATCTAGGCCGTCAGCAATGGGAGAGGAATTCCCCGTTGTATCTGGAACCAACCCTTATACGGACGATATAATCCCTACTGATAAGGATTATGTAGTTTATAATGCTGGTGCTGAGCTTAATATTAATCTTGGTAAAGCTCGTGCATGGCAAATTAACGTTCGTCCTGGTGTAATGTGGTTCAATAAGTATACTAAGACTCAGTATCAGTCTCTTCCTCGTTTCATGAGTGATGCTCGTGCAAACGTTCAGGTTGGTGTAACTTATAAGTTTGGTTCAAAGAATAAGAATTCTCATAATTTTGTTCTTTGTCCTTACGAAGTTACTCGTGCTGATTATGATGCAGTTGTAGCTGAGAGAGATGCTCTTAAGAATCGTCCTGTAGAAGTTAAGGAAGTTGTTAAAGAAGTTCCTGTAACTAAAGAGGTTATGATTAAGGGTGATACTCGAGTACTTGTTGGTAGTACTGTAATCACATTCCCTATTGGTAGTTGTGCACTTTCCACTGTTGAAAGACAGAAGGTCGGACTGTTTGCAGAAAGTCTCGATAATGATACTTTAATTCAGATCGTAGGTTCTGCAGATACAAAGACTGGAACTGAACAGCGCAATTTTGCTCTTGCTCAGAATCGTGCCAACGTTGTTAAGAATGTTCTTGTTAGCGAATATGGAATTAACGCTGACAGAATTACTGTTAACACAAAAATGGATGCTACTGGAAACGTAGAAACAGATAGAAGCGCCATTTTAACTCTTTCTGTAGAGTAAATAATTAAATAAAAAATATATTGACCAAAGCTTTAGCTTAAGATTCAGCATGACAAATCCGAGATAATTAGATTTAGCATTGGGTCAAAAGCTTTAGTTTTAGTGTCAACGTAAAATATCAGTGGGGAATTTATTACATCATGATAAATCTCCTAATCGCGGGTTCGAATCCCGTCTCCCCCTCCAATTTTTATTTATATGGGGGAGTGATGTAGTGGTTAGCATGGGAGATCGTTATAACGCAATAACATAGCTTTAGTTTAAAACCACTGAAGATATTTTACAAAAGTACTGGGGAACATTTTGATGGATATGATATTGTTCCCAGGGCCGCTAGTTTATTTGGTAGAACACAAAATTTTGGTTTTTGAGGTAATAAGTTCGATTCTTATGCGGCCCACCAAAATAACGAAGTGATGCAAAGGCAGACATCTTTCTATGTTCTCGGCGGAAAGTCCTGAGGGTTCGAATCCCTCCTTCGTTACAAATCATTTAATAAATTAATAACTTTTAGAATATAGATTATGGCACGTGTTAGTTGGGTCCAATCAGGATCTATTTATCATCGTGTAGAAGGCGATGTTCGAAATCTTGAGAAGCTTACTGGTGGAATCTATGAGGTTGGATTGGATTTATCAGGATGGCATCTCATTAAAACTGGAGACAAGTTTGTCTTTGATTACAAAGTATATCATCTCCAGAGAAACTTTATTGATCACATCAAGAAAACCTATTCTGAAACTCATGGTAATCTTGGTGTATTATTCAATGGAGTTCGTGGTACCGGTAAAACGGTTACTGCTAAAATTCTTGCAAACGAATTAGATCTTCCTATTGTACTAGTTAAGTCAATGGGAGAGCACAATCCAGGATTGATTTCGTATCTTTCCTCATTTAATTTCGATTGCATCTTCTTCTTCGATGAATTCGAAAAACAATTTTCTGAAGGTGACTGCTCAATTCTTCAGATTATGGATGGAGTTTATAACTCCGAATTTAGAAAGATCTTTTTGTTAACGACAAATGATCTTGCAATTAATCCTAACTTAATGAGTCGTCCTTCACGAATTCGTTATGTCAGAGAGTTTGGCAATCTCGAGCAGGAGATTGTTGAAGAATTTCTTAATGATGAACTTAAGGATCAGAGTTGTAAAGACGAACTTATCGATTATGTCGATTCTCTTACAATTTCTACAATTGATATCCTTAAGGCTATTGTTGAAGAGGTTAACATTCACGGTATCGATGAGTTCTTAAAGTTTAAGAATTCGTTTAACGTTGAAAACGCTCACTATACTTATTACACCATTTGTGGTGAAATCGATGAGAGTGATCTCATGGAACATCATTATGATGTTAATACGTTCATCAAAGAGCTCGCATCTTATAAGGGACGCTATGAGCTTGATCAGAAGTTCCGTTCTGCATTAGAGGCTGCAAGTTCTGATGAGGAGCGTGAGAAGCTTAAGAACGATTATTACGAGAGTATTCGTCGTGAAGCTTATTTTGATTATGAATCTGTTTACAATCAGGATAAGTCTTGGAACAAGCTTCGTATTGGCAAAGACAGATTTAACGGTGAGACCGTTGTTAAGATAGATCTTGAAAAGAGAGTAGTTGTTACCAAATATATGTCTCGTTTCAATTTCTACTTTATTGAGAACCCTACCGCAAAGCCTTCACTGTATAAGGATCCCGGTACTTTAGGTTACGTTCTGTAATGCTAGTAGAAAAACCTCTTTACTCGCTGAATGATATAACTATCATTCCAGCAGTATCAACCGATATTAAATCTAGAAGTGAATGCAATCCGTTTAGAAAGGGGATAGAAGGACAAGAAGACTTCTATCCCTTGATTGCAGCACCAATGGATTCAGTTGTTACGACAGATAACTGGATAGAGTATCATCATAATAAAATATCTTGTGTAATTCCAAGAACAGTCTCTTTTGATTTAAGAACTGTACTAATGGGAACTTGTTTTTGCGCATTTGGATTGGATGAAGCATTGTCTTTAATTGATCGTAGTAAAAACTATCCTACAAAACAATTTATTTTACTTGATATCGCCAATGGTACAATGTTGGAAGAAATCGAAGTTGGAAAGAAACTCAAAGAATTCTTTGGTTCAACCTTAACTCTTATGGGTGGAAATATTGGACATCCTGCAGCATATCTTTTATATGATATGGCAGGCTTTGATTTTCTTCGTGTTGGAATTGGTGATGGAGCTGGATGTTTAACAAGTAAACAACTGGGTGTAAGTTATCCATACGCATCGTTAATTAGTGATATTTCTAACTTAAAGTATAGATATCATAGTCATTGCAAGATTGTTGCAGATGGCGGAATGGACAATTACTCAGATATCAATAAATGTTTAGCTCTTGGTGCAGACTATGTAATGTGTGGAATGTTGTTTGCAAAAGCAACAAAACATGCAGATTTAGATCAAATTGGTGACAAATTCATTTATAGAGGAATGTCAACCAAGTCTGCTCAAAAAGATATGGGTAACTCAAAACTTAAAACTGCAGAAGGTAGAACTCTGGAATTACAAAAAGAATATACTCTTGAAGGATGGGTAGATAACTTTAATTCTTATTTGCGTTCTGCAATGTCTTATTGCGATTCTCGTTCTCTCAAAGAATTTAGAGAAAAAGCAATCTGTCAAGTTATGAGCCCTAATGCCAGTTATAAGATCAATAACAAATAATGTCATTATTTGAAATTCATTGTAATTATCTAAATTCGTTTGGTACCGAACGATTTAGACAGTATTGTATCTATCTAGGAAAACTTTGTTTAAAACTTGGTTTAGTATTTCCTTACGAAGCCAATCAAACACTTGAAGAATTCTTAGAGAAGAATAATCTCTGGTATACTATTTACCTATAGACGCTCAAAACCTGATAATTCTGCAAAATGGAGAAATGCAGAAAAAACAGAGACGCCACTCCATTTGGCTGCGATGACAGCATTCCGTGTACATGGCTATGCGGTCGCGGAGGACTTTAGTCCTCTAAATTTCCTATCAACTCCCGTGAAGTTTAGTAGCGGGAGTTGATTTAATTATTTTAAATTATGTTTTGGATTTTATACTTTCTCTTTATTCCAATAGCAATGTTATGTTGTTGGATAGAATGTACTTTGTCATATAACGGAGTAATTAATTGGAAAAATATTACAATTGGACAATTTTTAGGTTGTATAAGTGTTTCTTTATGGCCAGCTGTTAATATAATCGTATCCATTATTTGTTTAATAGATCTACTTAGTAGTACAGGATGGCTTAACAAACCACTTTTTAGAAAATGAGAAAAATACAATATGTTATTGGAACACAATGGGGAGATGAAGGGAAAGGTAAAACAGTACAATATTTATGTAAAGAAGCAATTAAAGAAGGAAAAAGTCCTTTAGTTGTAAGATATTGTAGTGGACCTCAAGCATCTCATACTGTAATGGGTAATGGTCATACACACATTTGCGCATCTTTTGGATCTGGTGTATTACTTGGGGTTCCAACATTAATTCTTGATGATACAGATACATTTGTAGATCCGATTGCACTAAGGGTAGAATACGATGTTCTGAAAAGTAAAGGACTTAATCCAAAGTTTTATGTATCTGAAAATTGTAATATCATTACACCATACGATGTTATTGCAAATCGTCAGAATGAAGACTCTTTAAGAAACGGTACTTGTGGTTGCGGTGTTTGGGAAACAATGCGTAGAAACTTATGCGATTTTAATTGTGGACCATTTTTATTTGATTCTACTGAAAACAACATTGAATCTCTGAAAAGAGTAAGAGAATTTTATGGTTTTGAGCAGAATCAAGAACTGGAAAATAAGTTTATTGAAGATTTAACTTTTGTAAAACAGCAACCTTTAATAAACGATTGCGATTATGACGTAATCATTATGGAGTCTTCTCAAGGTTTATTACTTGATGGAAGATTTGGACTAAAACCGTACATCACACCCGCGCAAATTATGCCATTTGTTGATACTCTTGGCAATATTCGTAGTTCTATTATAAATCCTGCTGAGGACAACGATATTGAAATTTATCTTTGTACTAGAACTTATACAACTAGACATGGTTCTGGATATGAGCCCATAGAAAGTAGTTATTTAAAATATCCTCATTTTGAGGCAAATAAGAATAATGAATTTCAGGGTAACTTCAAAACAGGAATTTTGGATATCGACATGATAAATCGAGCAATCGATAGATGTTGTTTGAGTAATATTGAAAATGCAAAATACAATTTGGTTATAAATCATATGGATTGTATCGGAGATGCATTTGAATATATTTATAATAATCAAACACATTTCGTGAAACCAGATTCTGCAGCATGGCAAATTGTTAGATTAATTAATTTAACATTTGAACATGTATATCTTGGAGATTCTCCTAATTCTAAATTAACTGTAATGGAATGAAAACAATTCTCATTATTGCATTAGTAATCTGTATTTTAAATTGTATTAAAATCAGAGTAGACATTGATGATACTTATTGGATTGAAAAGAAAACTGGTAGAAAAATTCATGCAGTAATGTATGATCCAAGAGTTGGAATTGTATTTCATTTTGAAGATAATGAAGATACATTGTATCAATGTCCTTTACTTAAATTTATATTCAAATTTGAAGAATACGATGGATCAGAATAATATAATAATTGTTCCTGATGTTCATTGTAGAGACTTTTATAAACCTGTTTTAACTGTTAAGGATAAACCTATTATATTTTTAGGTGACTATATGGATCCTTATAGTTACGAAGGATTCACCGATAAACAAGGAATAGAAAATCTTGAAGAAATTATTGATTTTGCAAGAAATAATAAAAATGTTACTTTATTAGTAGGCAATCACGATTGTTCTTGGATATGGGATGCTCTTAGATGGGAACGTACATCTTATATCCATTACAAAGAACTTCATAAACTATATAGAGATAATATTGATTTATTTAATTCTTGTATTAAACTTGATGATACACTATTTACTCATGCTGGTGTAAGTGATGGTTGGGTTGATCATATAAACACTATGCTAGAGCATAAAGAATCTTCTCTTAGATTAAATCAAGATAATATTGTAACATACATTGATAATGAGTTCAGAAACGAACTTAATAGAGATGGTGTTATACGTCATGGATTTTCTAGTTATTTAGAATCTCCTATTTTTGAAGTAGGAGCAATTCGTTGGGGAGATAGTACATATGGTGGTCCTTTCTGGGATGATGTTCGTGAATATAAAGATCCAGAGGGTTGGACTATTAAGCAAATATTTAGTCATACTCAATTAGAAAAGACTGGATCTTCCGTTACTGTTGGTAATGGAACTTGTATTGATTCTAGAGCAATCTTTGAATATGATCTCGAAAATAAAGAACTTCATCCAGCGGATATTTAATCTTCCGGTTGAAATAGGTAAAGTTGAATCTGAAGGTAAGTTAATTCCAGTTAAAGTACGCTGTTATTATGGGAAAAACTATAAAAATAGGAAAGGTATCTAGTAAAGATATAGAAAAAATATCCCGTAAAATAGCAAGAGAAGTATATGGGATAATTCCTTCGAAGAAACACAGAAACAAGAAAAAATACACACGTAAAGAAAAACACAAATCTAAATTGGATTTGTAACAATAATTTATTAACTTTAAAAAGAAAATAGAGATGATTATTTGGTTTGATGAAAACATGCAAATTCATGTCGACAAGACGTACAGTGCAGACAATTCCTTCACCCTAGCAAAGTATGATGTCCCTGAGGACATTATTTATTTTAAGGCCAATGCTGTTGTAAACGGTAGTACAGTTACATTCACTCAGTCTCAGGTTACAATGGATGGTGGTAAGCATGCATATGGTGCTTATTGCAGTAATTCTACTGGCAGAAAGCACTTCCTCAATAGAGAATTAAAGAAGATGGAGTCTGCTATTGCAAGCTATCTTCGTAAGGACCGTGGATATCGTGGTAAGATTACTGTTCGATTCCGTATTGGACGTACTACTCAAGAGTTCTTCGAAGAACTCGGATATCACTATGTTGGTGACTCTGATTCCACTGGAAGTGAGCATTGGTGGTCCAATCACTGCAATTACGTTTTTGTAGAAAAGACCATTTAAAAAATAGCCCACATTAGTGGGCGGTAATTGAGACGTGGTGTAATGGTAGCACTAGAGATTTTGGCTCTCTCAGTCCAAGTTCGAATCTTGGCGCCTCAACCAAACAGTTTTGTTATGAAAGTTATATTTTTAGATATAGATGGAGTTCTTAACCACAATGCGTGGTATAATAGTGAAGCCTATTACAAGAATGAGTATAAGGATCCAGATTTGGATCCAAATATAATAAGAATGTTGAATGAAGTAACAAATAAATACGATATAAAAATTGTTATTTCTTCTAGTTGGAAGATTGATTCATATTGTACTGAACGATTACGAAAGGCCGATTTAGAAAATGTGATTGATTGTACACCTGATTTAATTTTCAAAATACCTATGGATATTTACTACAGGGGAATGGAAATCAATGAATATTTGCAAGAACATCCTGATGTAGATAAATATTTAATATTAGACGACATCTCTGATTTTGACTCTGAACAATTACAATTTTTTTATAAAATTAATTATCAAGTTGGAATAACAGATGTCGATATTTCGTTTATAGAGCAATTTTTTAAATAATGGAAAAATATATTTTAGTTGACGGACAGTTGTTAGAGGAATTTATGAGGTTTCCTGAATTTTCGGAAAGATGTTATCTTTCTTGTGATGGGGAAGTTGGATTTATTCCTCAATCAATGTATAATGTCGTAATGTATGGAAGACAAGATTAAATTATACGTTGCTGGCCCATTCTTTCATCCTGGTGAAAGAGAACGTATAGAATTAGTTAGAAAGTTTTTTACATCTGGCGAACGTAAAGGTCGTTATGATTTGTTCGTTCCTATGGATCACTTTATTCCAGATGGAGAAAATATGTCTAATATAGATTGGGCCAAGGCAGTATTCAAAATGGATACAGAAGCATTAGAGAAATCTGATATGATGGTTGCAGTATATGACAAACATTATTCAGATTCTGGAACTGCTTGGGAATTAGGTTATGCATACGGATTGGGTATTCCAGTAATACTATTGTGTACTGATCTAAATGCAGATAATTCAATAATGCCAGTTGTTGCTGCAGATACTGTTTATGATTTTCAAAAATTCATAAATGAAGAATATTTTGATGCAAATGCTATAAATAGTCTAAAATGACTCCAGAATTAAAAGAATATCTTTTACATGAATGGAAATGGAACAATCATGTAAAATATTTAAAATACTTTGAAGATTGGATTGAGAATTTAACAGAACAGCAAATTCAATGGTATCAAACATATAAAGAGGGAAGAAAAACACTATGGTAGAAGAAATTGTTAATATAGTAAAAGAATGATTAGTTGATTGTAGTCCTGGCTTTTTATACAGACTTGGAAAAGATTTAACTCTTGATTCAGATTACGATGGTTTAAGAGAAAAATTAAAAGAATTTTATGATAGTAGATAATTTTGCTTATTTGAGAGATAAATTAGATTTCTCAGATAAAAACAAATTTTATATGATTCAATTGCAACAGAGAAAGAAAGATGATGAATCTTTTCCTGCAAACAATAGAACTGTAAAAACTTATTTTATCGATTCTCTTGAAGATTATGATAGACTTGAGCCAGAAATGAAACGACTTTCTAATGAAACTGGATCTAGAGTTTATATAAGACTTAATCGTCGTTCTTACGAAGGAGTAGCTTTACAAGTACTCCGAGAATTGGCTCAAATACTTCAAGATAAAAATTTCCAACATCTAAAAAATATAGTACCTTCTGCGGCTGGAAAAGTTAATTCTGAAGATAAAAAACTATGGTTAATAGATGTCGATCAAACTTATGATATGACAGATTCAGAATATATAGAAATGATAGAGTGTATCAAAAGAGCAAAACCAGAAGGAGATGAAAAAATTCAATATTGTGTTAATACATTACATGGTTCTCATATAATAACGCATCCATTTGATCTAAGAGAATTTTCTAGATTATATCCTAATATAGATATTCATAAAGATAATCCTACACTTTTATATTTTAACTCAGATGCTCATAGATCAATTTCGGGTACTGACTAATGAAACTCCAGATACAATAGAACGAATATTGTACGAAATGCAGGCATTAGCGGTAAAAGGAAAACAACACTGGTCTGGTGTTGTTTTTAATAATTTAAATAATATTAAACGCTTCTTTATTGAACAAGGGTTTAATGTAAGTATTGATAAGTTTCATGTACTAACTATTTCCTGGGAATAATGAAGAATTTTCCTATTGAACACGAAGGTAAAACTTATTGGATAAGTAGGGCAGTTGGTGTAGCTGGATATGTATTTTGTCTAGATAACGACAAATTATTAATATTAGCTAACAAGAGAGGATCTGGAACTCCGGACTTTCAAGGTTACTGGAATTGTCCTTGTGGATATCTCGATTTCGATGAAACAACTGCAGAAGCTTGTTCTAGAGAGATAATGGAAGAGACTAACTTAAATGTTAGTCCTAAATCTTTAGTGTTATATAATGTAGAAGATGACCCTTCTGCAAATAAACAAAATGTAACCTTTAGATATTACACCTTTAGTGATAGATATTATAAAGGTCAAACTGTATATGCTAAAGGTGCTGAAGAAAATGAAGTTGACGATGTAAAATGGATTCCTATCGAAGACATTGATGATTACAATTGGGCATTTAATCAAAAAAGGACGATAATGGAGATTGTAGTTAACAAGTTGTCAACTTGGATTTCTGATGAACTTAAATCAAAATTCATTAAAAATTTAAACAACTAATGTACAATGTAATTAACGTAGTTTTTACTACAAAGAAACTTAACGCGTACGAAATTAGCAAGAAACGGCATTATGGCTATGTTTGTGACGACGACGTAAAGATTGGCGACATTATTACTGGCCATTGCGGAGATCACGTCTATGACACTCCTATGCAGGTTATTGATATTAAGCAAGCTAATTCTCGCACAGTGTACAATGTAAATGGAGAACGTGTTTCTCTCAAAAATCTCAACGTAGATTCAATCAATGGTAAATCAATTACCAAAGAAGAAAATCAAATTAATAACAATTTTTTAAACAACAAAGAAATGAAGAAAGCAAATAACATGTTTGCTGGTATTGCAGACAAGTACAAGTCTCAGTGGATTCCTGAGCGTGAAGATGGTGTAAAGATGTCTATGGACGGAACCATGTGCATCGCTGTTGGTGATGAATATATCGGAATGAAATCCGATGGTACTCTTACCTCTTATCCTCATGAGGTCCTTATCGACATTCCTGTTTATTCTATTAACAAGCCTTCGAACCAGGTTCAGATTGGCGATGTTATCAAGAATGGTAATAGTTATGGTCGTGTAATGATGAAGAATCCTGATGGCTCTCTCAAGATTCTGTCTTATACCGGATATACCCATAACAAGCAGGAAGTTCAAGATTTCCTTCTTGGTCAGGCCATGATCCGCGTGCTTGTCAACGTATTTAACTTTGATGCCGGTGGATTCAATCCGCTTATCTTCGCCCTCTCTGATGAGAGCAGCGATTTCGACATCAAGGATATGCTCATGCTCCAGATGATGACTGGAAATAATAACATGTTTGGAGGAAGTTCCAATGGAATGAATCCGCTCATGTTAATGGCTCTTACAGGTAAGGGTGATGGCGAGAATAGCGATATGCTGAATCTGATGATCATGTCTCAGATGATGGGTGGTAATAATCCTCTTCAGAATATCGTTCCTCAGGCAAAATCCGAGACTCCTGCAGAGCAGGCTCCTGGTTTCGACGTAACTTCTTTCGTTGACAACCTAAAGAAGAACCCTGAACTTGCAAAGCAGATTAAGGACGCTCTTAACGCAGAGTAAAAATGGGTGGTGGTAGTTACAATTACGTTAGCGCTTCTACAAGGAGCGCTAACGATTACTCACTAAAAACAAGAGAAGAAATCTTTAGACAGTCACATCTTTCTCCAGATATGGATATCCGTAAGAAGAAGATTAGAGAGTCTAGAGATAGTGAAGAACATCCTAAATCATTCCCGATCATCATTGCTCTTGATGAAACTGGGTCCATGGGAATGGTTCCTGAAAAATTAATCAAGTCGGTATTTCCAAATATCGTTAAACTCATAATGGATGCTGGAATTGAAAATCCTCAGGTATGTTTCTGTGGAGTTGGAGATGGTCAGAATTGTTATGAAGAAGGTGCAATTCAATGTGGTGAATTTGAATCTTCAGATGAGCTCATGGAAAAGTGGCTTAAAAATATTTATCTTGAAGGATTGGGTGCAGGAAATGGTGGTGAAGACTATGAATTTGTATGGTATTTTGCTGCCAATCATACTGCTACTGATGCTTTTGAGAAACGTGGTCAGAAAGGTGTTCTTATTACTATTGGTGATGAGCCAGTTCATCGTCATGTTCCTAGGAGATGTATCAACCACTATTTTGATGAAGATCCAGAAAAGGATTTAGTTTCTTCTGAAATTCTTGCAAAAGCTTCAGAGAAATGGGATATTTATCATATCCACATTAATCATGGTTATTATCGTTTAGAGGGAACAAATTGGGAACAAATTCTTGACACCAAAGTAATTCCTACAGAAGATAATTGGGCAGAAGAAGTAGAGAGAATCATTCCGTCAATAGTGATTCAGTCGTATAAAGGTTTTGATGATTTAGTTGAAGTAGAATAATGCCGAAAGTATCTGAATATGAACTAGCTCATTTTGATGATGAAAAGTTCAGTAAACCAGTACGGGAAAAACGTAGAAAACCACTAAAGCAAAAAAAGCATTCTGACAAAAAAGATCATCGTTCAGAATGAAAGAGAGAGCAGGTGGATATTCCACTTGAATCAAATGAAGATGATTTTGAGTTAGAAGAAGACTAAGTAAGCGGGACGATCTTGTCAATTGTTACATGACAGACGTAATCAGTAAGGTAACATAAACTGTGTGCCAGGTTAGCTTCACCTGGCAAAATGCCTCGGTAGCTCAGTTGGATAGAGCAACAGCCTTCATACAGAGTGGTTTCTGAAATAAACCGGTTTGGTATATGTTTCAGTGGTAGAACACCTGGTCTTGTACTGTGGAGTCGGAGGTTCAATTCCTTCTACCAAACCTAAGCTGTGGGTCCTGCGTTCGAATCGCAGCCGAGGTACCAAAACAATTTAATTATGTTTACATTTCTCAAAAAGTTATTCAAAAAAGATACATATATTAATCCAACTACTAAAGTAGAATTAAATCAGAGAACAATTAAAGATTTAGAGTTTTTTGATGATGTTTGGATTAAAGACGATGGTGTAATATATCGAGGTTGGATATGGGACATCAGTCGTAGATGCATAACTGTGGTTTATTATGGAGGATTAAGAGATTTTAAATTTCAAATTCCAAGACCACTAACATTAACTGAAATAGAACAAGATAACAAAGTGTTATATTGTAACAAACCCAAAGAATATGAAGATAACTAGAGCACAAAAAGATGCAGTAATCAGTCTTCTCAAGGAGAAGTTTGATGAAAAACAGAAGTTAGCTAATGAAGCTTACGAAAAGAACAACAAATCCAAGATCAATGGTGAAATCAAGGCTTTCCTACAGGATCAGGATAAGTTAGAAAGTTTGCTAATGGCTGCAAAAGAAATCATGTTGAAATGGAAGGATAGTAAGGATCGTTTTATTTCAAGTGAAATGTCCATTAATTATGGATGGAATTGGAAAGAAAATAAGGAAACTCTTAATAAGTATTCCGAAGAAGAATTGCTTAAGCGTATAAAACATCCTTCTGTTAAAGTTCCAGATTACGCCAAAGTGGCAAGACAACTTGAACTCGATACTCTGAGTAAAGATTTTGATATCAACGAATTTATCAAAAAATATTTGGATTAGTTCAAATATTTTTGTAACTTTGATATCTAAAGCTCACTACAAAAATAACGACTAAATACTCACTTTAATAAAGTAACTTTACGCTATTTGACTTAGAATAGCGTAAATATACACCCTCGTCGTTCAATGGTAGGACAAAAGTCTTCAAAACTTTCTATCAGGGTTCGAGTCCTTGCGAGGGTGCAATTTTTATACCTCCAGCGGTCTGGAGGTAATTTCATCTTAAATGGATATGATATGATAACAAGTAAAGAAATTTTAGATTGGGTAGTAGCTCATGTAATGTATCGTAAAGAGAAAGGTTTTCCTGGTAAATTTGCAGATATTAATGAAGAAACATTAAAAGTGTATTCTTTAGGATTATATGAAGGTTACTACAGTGGATTAATGGACGCTGGTGCTGAAGTAGAAAATCCAGATGAATCGTCACATGAAATAAAGGAGTTTTAGTATGCCTGATTATGAAAAAAGATATTTACAATTAACTGAAGGATTTACCAAATGTATTGACGATATTTCTGATGAGTTTCCAGAAGCTACTGCATTTGAAAAAGCAGTAATTGCTTTACGTAGGAATGGATGAAATTATGGAGACATTCAACTTAAATTAGGAATGCCTGCTAAAAAACAAATAAGAGCCGCATTATTAAAGTGAGCTCCTGAACTTATTGATAATTCTAAAACAAAAGTTATTAAAATTTCTACTTTTGAAAGTGAATTATATAACATCATAAAATCTCATAATAACGAAGTATTCGAAGTATGAGGTGAACCATGAACATTCTTCATTGATAATAACGAGTTAATGTATCGAGATGGAGATGGTGTGTGAAAATTCTCTGATTGGGATGATACATCTCAATCTCAAATTTTAAATGAAGTAAAAGAACAATTATGTTAAATGCTAAGAATGCATATAGCAATAACGGTGTTTTTGATTCTGAATTATGGTATATAACTATATTTAATGAAATTCCTAACAAATTTGAATATAGTGTTCCAGAAAGTATGGAAATAGAACCTGGTGAAATAAAGGTTGAAGTTGTTAAGGATTTTTTTAAAGAAGTTGTTGCTGTTCGAAAATATAATGAAATGTCTGTAGAAGAACCTTCTGAGGTTAAGAAAGGTAAATTTGAGTTTTATAATTATGATATAGAACTCGGTGGTTATCTTAGTATTGCTGCAGATAATAAAGTATTTTTGATCAAAAAGAATGGAATCACTGTTTATTACAAGGATGGTGCGATAGAAGATTTATCAGAACTTGTACAGAAACTTTTCAAAGCTTTTCCTGCTAAAAAGGTTGAAGAAAAGAAAGGTAAAATTAATTTAATAAAGGTTTATCAGGGAGATTATTATACTTCTGAAAACGATGTTAAACCAATGATAGTTGACATTGAAGAAAATTATAATGATGATTTTCAACAAATTCATAAAGATACTGTTGATTTCTTAAATGATAGATCCAGTGGACTATTGTTGTTTTACGGTAAACCTGGTGCTGGAAAAACATCTTATATAAGACATTTGTGTTCTACTGTTCCTAAAGAATATATTGTAGTTCCAAATAGCATTGCTTCTAGACTCGGAGATCCTGATTTGATTAGTTTTATTACTGATCATACTGATTCTGTTTTCATTCTTGAAGATTGCGAACAATTATTAGAGGATAGAAGTGAAAATGTATTTAATAGTGCAATTAATACAATATTAAATATGTCTGATGGATTATTAAGTGATGTATGTAATATTAAATTTATATGCACGTTTAATGCTCCAATTAATAAAATTGATCCAGCGTTACTAAGAAAAGGTCGTTGTATTGCCAAATACGAATTTAAAGAGCTTTGCGAAGAAAAAGTTAGAGCTCTTAATGAAAAATATGATCTTGGGCATAAAGAAATTAAACCAATGACCTTAGCTGAAGTATATAATCCAGACACACCTGATTATACTGAAAATCATGAAGTGTGTAAAATTGGATTTTAATGCAAAATAAAGAGTTACAATTTAATAAAGACGCTAGAGCTTCTATGTTGAAAGGCATGGAAGTTTTAGCAACAGCAGTAGGTTCTACTCTTGGTCCAAAAGGACAATGTGTAGTTATAGATGATTATCTTGACGAAAAGCCATTAATAACAAAGGATGGTGTAACTGTAGCAAAAAACATCCAATTGAAAAATAAATTTGAAAATTTGGGTGTACAATTATTAAAAGAAGCTAGTATAAAAACTGTAGAATTAGCAGGTGATGCTACTACTACAACTGTTGTACTTGCTTTTAATATGATAAAGGCTGCACAAAAATTAATCGATTCTGGATATAATCCAATTCAAATTAAAAACGACATTAAAGATACTTTAGAAAATGTTGTTGAGAATATTAAAAATCAAGCTATTGCTATTGAGGACGGAGATATTGAAAAGATCGCTACGATATCATCAAACAATGATGGAGAAATCGGCAAACTCATATCACAAGCTTTTCAAAAAATTGGGAGAGATGGAGTAATCACTGTTGAAGAATCTCCAAGTATTCGAACTTATGTAGATGTTATTACTGGAATGCAATTTGATAGAGGTTATGAATCTCCTTATTTTGCAACAGATCCTATAAAGGGAAATTGTGTATTGGAAAATTGTCTTGTTTTAATAACAGATCAAAAGATTCAAATTATGCGAGACATTGTTCCAATTCTTGAAATAGCAGTACGTAAGTCTAAACCAATTCTCTTAATTGCACAAGATTATGATGATGAAGTAATTCAAAATTTGAAAATTAATAAATTACGTAATATTGTAAATGTTTGTGCAGTTAAAGCACCTTCATATGGTACCTATAGAACAGATATATTAGAAGACTTAGCTATTTTAACTGGAGCTAAAGTTATTAGTTATGAATCTAGTATAGAACTTCCAAAGGTTACCGAAGATATGTTAGGTGAATGCGGAAAAATTATCGTTAATAAAGAAACAACAACAATTGTTGATGGTAAAGGTTCTAAAGAACTAATTATTGCTAGAGTTGAACAAATAAAACATTCATTAGATAATATGTCTGATACTGTTGATAGAGATTTCTTAAAAGATTTTTATTCTAAAAGAATTGCAAAATTAACAGGTGGAATTTGTTCAATTTATGTTGGTGGTACAACTGAATTAGAAATGAAAGAGAAGAAAGATCGTATTGAAGATGCAGTATGTGCTACTAAAGCAGCAATTGAAGAGGGTTATGTTGCAGGTGGAGGAATGTCCTTCATTAATGCAGTTGATGCTCTTCGAAGTATTGGGTTGGATGAGATATATTTCCCTATCGTTTTAGCATTATATTCTGTAAAGGATCAGATAATGCGTAATTGTGGTATAAATCCAGAAGACTTTGATGAAGGAGTTGGATTTGATGCAAATTTAATGCGTCCAGCAAATATGATAGAGTCGGGAATTATAAATCCAGCAAAATCAGATAGACTTGCATTAGAAAATGCAATTTCTGTATTAAATCTTTATTTATCTTCCAGTTGTCTAGTTGTAAATGAAGATATTCAATTTTAATGGAAGAAATTAAATTACCAGCAAGGTACGGCTTATGCCACAAATTAAAAAAAGTCGGCGATACTCTTTGGGAAATTGAATTTGATCCAAAAAGTACCGGAACCTATCGATTAATTGGATTGGATGGAGAATATAAAATAGGTACTTATGTTCATGCATTAGATCCAGAAGGAGGTCCCTTCATGGCAGTTGGTTCTGAAATAGATGGATATGTCATCAAGAGTATTACTGCACAAGGTTTATTTGAACTAATTAAAAAACAATAAGTTATGAGAGAAGATAAGAATATTAAGTTTTACTATTCCGAACCGTTAGCAATTTGCAATCTTCCAGTAGTATTGGATAGGAGTGGTAATATTATGTATGTGACTGACAAGAAGAGCGCAGTTATTAAGAAACTCCCTAGGGTAACAGTAGCTAGTGTCTACGATCCTATAGCAAATACTATGCGTTTTGGAGTAGCTGTTTGTTCTCCTGAAGACACTTTCGTCAAACAATTTGGCCGTGATCTTGCTGTATCAAGAGCACTCGAAGCTCCAAAAGCAACTATAGTTGGAATTCGTAGAGGAAAGGTTAGAGAAACATCGAAGAAGCATGCAGATGCTATAATCAATACGTATCTTTCCAAGTATGTACCAGCTAACTTTTAATGGTTATTTTGAAGTAGAATATCCAGATGAGTTTCTCGCAGAATTGGAAGAATTAAAAAAGAAACACGATGTTTATTTCTTCGGACAACCAATTCTGCGAGACTTGGGACATTATGTAGACTTTCAAAAAGAAGATTCTTCGGATGTGTCTACAGAACCAATTACAAATAATACATCCGAAGAAAACTCATCAGAAAATGAAAAAGTATAAAGCCTATACAGATGGTTCGTATCAATCAAGTATTCAATGTGGAGGATATGCTTCTATCATTTATGATGAAAATAACAATTTAGTTACAAGACTATATCAAGGATTTAAAAATACAACAAATAATAGAATGGAGGCAAGAGCTGTTTTGGAAACTTTAAAATATTTTAAAGAACCAACAGACATAACAATTGTTTCTGATTCAATGTATGTTGTTAATACAATTAATCAAGGTTGAGTCAATAAATGATTTAATGATAAAGATTATTCGAAATCAAATTTAGACATCTGATTTGAAATTCTTGATTATCTTGACTTTCATAAGGTTACTATGGAATGAACAAAAGGTCATTCCGATAATCAAATGAACAATGAAGTGGATGAACTTTGTGTCTTTGCAGCACAATGTTTGAATTTACCAGAAGATGAACATATTAATAAAAGTAAAGAAAGTAGGGAATCATTGGTACCCGAATCTGAAACACGACGATCCACTGGATTTAATGTTAGATCCAAAGATGGAGAAATTACTTACACTCTTGGATAAAAATAATACAGGAGAATTACATTTTGGATTATCTGAAGTTCATACTTGGTTGGAACCAAATACCATTCAATTTAGAGACGAAGATATAGTAAGATGGTTAACTACAACTGCTACATTTACTGTTAAAGTGTTCATTAGGGATCATGAATTCGAAGTATCAACACTTTTAATGGATTTATTTGAAGAGCAGTTTAACACTAATTTCCACAAAACTTTATATAGTATTGATTTGTGTGAGCTTTAAAAGGAGGAAAATATGAAATTTAAACAATCGGAAGAAGAAACTTCTCCAAAAAATCCATTTTTCAGTAGCGTTATGGATCTTCTAATTGTTAACAAACAGTTTACCTATGCTGTAAAAACATTTAAGAAAGACTTTACAACTAATGTCATGGGTGGACTTATTGCTGGCAATAGATTGTTAACTAAACTTGCAATAAGTTTAGACCCAGAACATAAACAGCCAAGTATGACTGTTGAATACAAACCTGCAGAAACAATCAACGATCTTGTAAAGCTAGAAGAAAAATATTACAATATGCTTAAAGAAGTTGGAAATAACGCATTAAAACAAAATAATGCAGAAGTTTTCAGTTATTTAAGTAGATTGATTTATAGTTTTGAACATTACTTCTGCATACTAGATGAAGACAACGGTACATTGTAAATTAGTCGCACAACAAGATGACTTTTACACTGTATATGTATTTCAAAATCTAGATGAGGTCGATAATAGTTTACTAAGATATATTAGTGCAACTAGACCTCCAAATTGAAACGGAACTGCCCCAGACATTGGTGATAATGGTTTTGCGGAGTTGGAATATGTAGATGCAGGGGAAGAATATTATGAGAGAAATACAGGAAACAAAGAAACATATAAATATAATCAATGTTATTTCCTGAATTTCATTAAAGATAAAAACGAAGAAATAGTAAATAATAAATATCAATTTTAGATTATGAGTGATTTAGCAGATAAACTTAGTCAAGCTATAGAGAAAAGAAATAATAATATTAATAACTGAGCTTGAATTAATAAAAACGGAGAGTCCGTTAAGTTGTTAGATATGTCCGAAGAAGATCTTCAAAAGGCATATAATCATACTTTGGACATGCTGTATAGAAAAACAAACTATAAGTTTGGAAAACTAGAAGTGCGCAAAAATATTCAGAAAATTCATAGGAGTTGTAATGCTGAATTATTGCACAGATATATACAGCACGATTTAACAATCGATATCTTTAAAACAAATAAGGACATTCTCGATTTTATTAACAGATTCAAAGAGGCTAATGGAGTTACAAATGACGATAGCATTACTTTAATGTTTTCAAATCTTCCAAAAGAATTTGAAACATTAACTATCGGAGATTTGCTATTAGCTTGTTTGGATGCTTGTGAACCTATTAATAGAAAACTTATTTCGGATGAATTCATAATGTCTCTTGGCATTTGACTAACTGAAGATGAAAAGAAGGATCTAACTGAATATGACGAAAATGGAAAACTTCGTCCTTGAATTCAAGTGATGAAAGAGCGCCTATTCATAGATGGAGGTTATTTTAGAGTTGTTCCAACAGGTTTAAGTTATGCTGAGCTCAAAGCTCTTTTAAATCTTGAACAACGTACTAGAGTATCTTCAGTATCATCTGGAACTTTAGCTTTACTTCGTGATAAAATCCTTCTTTTACTTGATAATGACCTAGAGTACCACATTAAGAAATGGAACACTTTAAAGGACCAAATTGAAAGTGTGGCTGCTTACAAGGGTTGAAATCTTGTAAACAAGTATAATGATACTAAGGAATAAAGTCTGTTTTATCTATGATGTAGAGGTTTTTCCTAATTTCTTCAGTGTAACTGTTAAAAATTCTGAAACTAAAAATCATAAATCATATCAAATATCTGATATAAGAAACGATTTACCAGAAATTGTTAAGTTGTTTTTGCATAAGGGAATTTATTGGGTTGGATTTAATTCTGTTCACTATGATTCCCCGATTATATCTTATTTGATAATCAATTATAAAAGATTGATATTAAAACCAGTCTGAGAAATCACTGCTGAGATAAAAGCATTCTCTGATAAGATAATTAATTCTGAAACATCTGCGTCCTGATCCACTTATAAATACGCTGATATATTTCCAAATTTGGATTTGCTTACAATGAAATGATCTCAAAAGTTAAGAGTTGGATTAAAAGCGTTGCAAGTGACCATGGAGTATAAAAACGTAGAAGAATATTATGGAGATTTCGAACGTCCATTACCGAAAGAAAACATTCCCGACGTATTGTCTTATAATCTAAATGATGTAGATAGTACGGAAGAACTGTTGAATCGGTGTGCAAAAGATATAGATCTTCGATTAGCAATTGAAGATGAGTACCATATTTCTGCATTAAATAAGGATGGTGTAAATCTAGGTATGGAAATTATTAAAGTTAGGTATCTTCAAGAATCTGGCCAACAATGATTCCAAATAAAAGATTTACGAAGTCCTTGCGAGAGTGTGTGTTTTAAAGATATTATATTTCCATTTATATCTTTTAAAACTCCGGTCTTACAAAATTTGTTGTCAGAGCTCAAAGAATTATGTATTAGCCCAGACGACAAGACGTTTGAAAGGCATTTTATGTTAGGTGGCGTTGAACACACATTTGCTTTAGGCGGTGTTCATAGTGTAAACGATCCAGAAAAATTTGAACCAGAAGAAGATGAAATATTGGAAGACGTTGATGTTGATTCAATGTATCCTTCTATAATTGTAAGTCAAAAATTATATCCAGCTCATCTTGGTCCAATTTTTACAAAAGTTTATTCTGATATTTTAAGTGAGCGACTTGAGGCCAAACGAAATGGTAACAAGCTTAAAAATGAGACTTTGAAATTATCTGTGAATGGACTTTCTGGAAATTTACAATCAGAATTTTCATGATGTTATGATCCTAAAATGGCATTGACTATTAGAATTAATGGTCAATTAATGCTACTGATGCTTGCGGAAGGATTGGATGCAATAGGTTGCAGAATAATCCAAAGTAATACTGATGGAGTATTTGTTTTGATGAAAAAGTCAATCGTAGATAAAGCGCATGCTTGGTGTGATGAGTGATGTAAAATTACAGGATTGACTTTAGCTGCAGATAGATTCGAAAGATTTTATCAGTATGCAATTAATGATTATGTCGGTGTAAAAGAAGGATGGAGTGAATCACACAATAAAGCTCTTATCAAGAAAAAAGGTTTGTTTATCGATGAACCTCAACTTGGAAAGGGTTTAGCTCCATTAATAATTCCTGAAGCAATAAATAAATATTTTGTTGAAGGAATACCCCCAGAACAAACTATAAAAGAATGCACTGATATTAAAAAATTCTGTACATTTCAGAAGGTTGATAAGAAATTTGATGTATTTTATGGTGGAGAAAGAGTACCACATATAAATAGATATTATATGTCAATGTACGGTAAACCTATTTATAAGCAAAAACTTAATGAACAAGGTAAACCGTTTGGTAGTAAGATTGCGTTGTGCGCAGATTCTGCAGTTACTATCTATAATAAGTTTGATGATAAACCGATTGAAGAAAGAGGTATAAATTATTCTTATTATCTAACAGAAGCATATAAAATTATTGAGAAACTTGATAAAAAACAACTAACATTATGATAACACGTGATGAAAGACAAAAAGAATGTCTTAAAAAATGATTAAAATATAATGGTCATGGCACGATTGTTGGATGCACCGGTTTTGGAAAGACGAGGATAGGATTAAACCTCACTGACGCCTTTGTAAAACGTAATGAAAATGCATCAGTATTAGTTGTTGTTCCTACTCAATTTCTTAAAGACCAATGAATAGACCAACTTGAAGAACGCGGGTTAATCGATAATACGAGAGTTGAAATCGTAAACTCAGTTATTAAATTAAATTGGACTTGTGATTTACTAATATTAGACGAAGTCCATTTATTTGCTAGTGAAACATTTAAACAAACTTTTGAGTGTGTTGATTACAAAAACATACTATGTCTTACAGGTACATTAGAGAGGCTTGATGGAAAAGAAGTAATTATCAAGAAATACGCACCAGTTTGTGATGAAGTACCACTGGATGTAGCTATTGAAAATCATTGAGTTGCACCAGTAAAAGAATATTTAGTTTTGGTTGATGTCGATCTAACAGATTATATGAAATTAAGTAATACATTTAATCAATGTTTTGCTTATTTTGATTATAAATTTAACGTTGCTATGGATTGTTCTACTGACGTTGTGAAATGTCGTAAGTATGCAAAAGATCTTGGAGTAGATTATCATACAGTTATGGGAATGGCTCAGAAATGGAATCGTGCCATGCGTGCCAGAAAGGAATTTATTCAAAATCACCCCAAGAAATTTGAAATAGCAAAGAAAATACTTGAAGCCCGAAAGGACAAAAAATGTATAACTTTCTCGTCTACCATAAAACAAGCAGAATCTTTTGGTAGCGGATACGTTCTTCATTCTAAAAAATCAGAAAAACAAAACAAAGAAACATTAGAAGCATTCAATAATGCTACTTCCGGAGTTCTTCACTCTTCTAAAGCAGTGAATCAAGGAGTAGATGTTCCAGGATTATCTGTTGGAATAATTTTATCTGTTGATTCTTCTAAAATTACAAAACAACAAAGAAAAGGCAGAATTTGCAGATTCGAAGAAGGAAAGGAAGCTGAATTATTTACTGTAGTGTTAAGAAATACTCAGGAATATAATTGAGCTATGAATTCTGCTACATCAAAATATATTACTATTGATGAAAACCAATTAGATAAAGTTCTAGCTGGAGAATCAATTCAAACAAGACAGAGAGAACTGATAACTAATACAAAATATCGTTTTTAATGGATAAAGAAGAATTAATGAAACTTGTAGAAGACGAATTTACTACTGAAATGTATTGAAATTTATTTGATACACATCAGGATTGATTTGTGAGACATGTATTTGTGCCTTATTTTTTGAACCATTCTATTAATAAAGATCTCAAAAAACTTCTACAGGATTCACTTCCAAACAAATCAGATGTAGAATGAACATTAGATTAACAGATGCTCAGGTAGAGCAGGTATTGAGAAATCTGACTAAAGAACAATTTATTGATTTTTTAGAGAAAGATATTAACAAAGGAGTGGATTGGATTTGTGAATTTATCAAAAGAAACGTAGATAATGCGGATCAACAAGAGAGAATAATGCGATCCTTTCCATATATACAGTTAGAATTGTGGAATTAAATACAATTTTAAACTTACTCAATGTATACAATTTAACTGCAGATGAACTTCTAGTAGTTTATTTAACTTTTTTAGCTAGAGACGAGGAGGGACATCCCGAATATTTTACTAAGTGATTTAGTAATGGAGGTAAATCTCAGTTAAAAAGTATTTTTGAATCTTTAAAGAACAAAGGTTTAATAAAAAAGGATTATAATCCAGATTATTATGATCCTAATGAAATTGAATTCAATAAGAATTTTCTAAAATCTTGAATAAAAAATTCAAGTATTCTAGGTCAAGAATTATTTGATGCGTATCCTCCGTTTATTCCATCTAATGGTAAGTTACTTCCATTGAAAAATATTGCGCGAAAATTTGATACATTAGAAGAGTTTTTCTTCTCATATTCTTCTGCAATTAAACATAATCCTGAGAAACATAATGAAGTTCTCGAATTATTAAGATGGGGTAAAGAGCACAATCAAATTAATTATGGAATTCTAGAATTTGTAATATCTCACAAATGAGATGAACTTAAGTATCTAAGAGATAATGGTATAGAGTCTAATATAGCAAGTGAAATTTTAACAGATGACTAATATAGATATTCTTTACGAAAAGATCGATAGAGGACGAGAGGGTAAAAATATTGGTCTAAAAACTGGAATTCCAAAACTTGATGAGTATACTGGTGGTATTCAACCAATTTATACTTTAGTATTTGGTGTATCCGGATCTGGTAAGTCTGCATTGGCGTTATATTCATATATATATCGTCCATTAAAAGATTATCCAAACAAGAATATCAAATTATGTTATTTTAGTTTGGAGCTGTCTGCAGAACTTTTACTTGCAAAATTACTTTGTTTGTATATTTATGAAGAATATGGTAAAATTATTCCGTATACTGATCTAATGTCCTGAAATAATATATTATCTGATGAAGATTATGAATGTGTAGTCAATGCTCGTCAATGATTAGACACAATTAATTCTAAATTAATAATATATGATTCAGCTTTAACTTCAAACTTCTTTTATTCTAAAGTAAAAGGATTATTAGAAGAAAATGGTGCATTTACTCCTTCTGCAGATGGTAGAAGAACAATCTATCGAAAGAATGATCCAGAACAAATTATCATAGTAGTTGTTGATCACTTAAATCTGACGACTCCTATTGAAGGACGTTCTAAAAAAGAAGAAATTGATACAATTTCGAAATATGCGGTTAGATTAAGAAATAAGTGCGATGTATCGTTTTTCATGCTGATGCAAGAAAATAGAAATTCTGCCAGTATGGATAGAAGAAAGGCTGAATTAACAGAATGTTCTTCAGAAGATATTGCTGACACAAGTGCTCCATTCCAAGATTGTGAAGTCTGTATTGGAGTATATTATCCTCTAAAATTTAAATTAAAGAAACACAAAGAGTTTCCAATTATAGTTGAGGATAAAATGTCTGATTTTGAGGGATTACGTGATCGTTATAGAAGTTTACAATTAATAAAGAATAGACAAGGTAAATCAGAGAAAGCAATACCAATGAATTTCTTTGGAGAAATAGGATATTGAATTCAGTTGCCTAAGGCAGATACAATCAAAGACTTTGATAAGTATTTAAGTCTTGATACTGCAAATGAAGATGAACTAGTTTCTGAAGAAACAGAAGAAATTAGACAACCTTTAACATTTAATTTTTAATGGCAAATTTAATTGCAGTTGTAGGACAAAGTGGTAGTGGTAAAAGTAGTGCAATAAGAACGTTAAAACCAGAAGAAACATTTATAATTAATGTTGCTTCCAAACCACTTCCATTTAAAGGTTGACGTAGTAAATATACAACCTTTAGTAAATCAAACCCAGATGGAAATTACGTTAATACTAGTGATGTTGCTACAATAGGTCAGTTACTAAACTATATTAACACCAAACGTCCTGAGATCAAAAATGTAGTAATTGACGATGGACAATATTTAATGGCTTTTGAATTCATGGACAGAGCATCTGAAAAAGGATTTCAAAAGTTTAATGATCTTGCTCAAAAGTTTTATAGTGTTTTAAAGGCAGGAATGCAAATGCGTGATGATTTAAATGTAATTATGACTTGTCATAGTGAAAATATCGGAACAGCAGATGATCCTCAACTTAAAATCAAAACTCTTGGTAAGATGTTGGATTCAACATTAACTGTTGAAGGTCTTTTCACTTATGTATTCTTTACTGAAGTACAAGAAGGAGAAGACGGTAAGCCATGTTATGTGTTTCAAACTCATTCTGACGGTACTACTACAGCTAAAAGTCCGATGGGATGTTTTGAACAAGATTATGTTCCTAATGATTTAGAGTACGTTTTAGAGCAAATAGCAGAATATAATGCTTAAAATATCATTCGATTTTGATGAAACTACACAAAAAGTAAGTAATCTTAAGGTTGTAAACACGTCCGTAAAGGCCAGCGCCAAAGAATATGATTTGGAAGTTGATGAAAATAAATTAAATCTCACTTCAGACGCAGTTGAAAAATTAGGTGCTGTAGCCGGTGACAGAATCTCAGTTAATTATTGAACTGTAGATAATCAAACCACTTATCCAATTATTAGTAAAGCAGACGTCTTTACTGATGGTTCGGATGGGAATAAGATGACTAAAAAAGGTACGGTTTCGTTCAAGGGCCAGCAAAGAACTAGTCTATTAAAGTTTGGTTCTTTGTTCACATTCTCAGAATTTAAAGATAAGAGTGGAGAAGTAATGGATAATGTATTTATTCTAACTCCAGTAGAAGATGATAGAACTACTATTAACGAAGAAACTGATTTCATTGAAGAAAAAGAATCGGTTGAAGAGTTAAATGAAACTACAGTAGAAAAAGAGATGGCAGAAATGCTAGGAGAGGAGAATTATGAAGATGCTCTCCCTTTTTAATCATTTAAATTATTTTTAATATGGGTATGTTTGATTTAGGCGCTACCACTGGCGTAAAAGAAAGTGGAAAATTCCTTCAACCCGGTATTCACAATGCAAAGTTTGTATCTGTTGAATTAGCTAATATTAATTCTCAGAAAACAGGACAGAATTATAAAACAATGTGTCTCACACTTGACATTGACGGATATGGAGAGTTTACTCATAATTTCTTTGAACCAACCTCTGATCAGAGATCAGCTGGTACTTATGGAGATAATCCATCTCCTGCAGAACATTTCATGGTAGCAATTCGTCAAATTGTTGACGCACTTGATCCGAAAATCGGAGAAGATATTGATAACGATACAATTACCGTAAACGGTAAACATGTAAATAAAGCTAATCTTAACTTTGAGCAATTAGTTAAACTTATTGGTATTCTTACTAAGCCTTGCGCTGGTAAGGAAGTTGAAGTTAAACTTATTCCTCAATCTAATGGATTTGCTGACATTCCTGGATTCCCTGCAAAGATTAATCGTAATGGTGATCTCGGAATTCAGACTCGCTTCATAGGTCACAATCTTGTAATGAATCAATCCGAACAAAAGAAGATTGATGCTGCAAAGAACGCTCAGCCAACAAATATGGCTCAGACTAGCAATGGAAGCGTAGAAGGTCTTGCTGAACAGCTCGGTATCGGAAGCGACGAAAACGATATGCCGTTCTAGTAATGAACTTTTCACTTGAACCAATTGTTATTACTAAAGAACTAATTCTATCAAAGATACCAGAGGAGAGAATTATGGAACATTATCTTGGAGTCAAAGTACAAAAAGGATTGTTTAAATCTCCTTTGCGTAAAGATAATACACCAACCTGTGGTTTCTATCGCAATAAATCTGGGAGATTAATAATGAAAGATTTCTCTGGCGCTTTTATAGGTGATTGTTTTGCGGTAGTTCAACAAAAATTTCAAGTGAGTTATTACAAAGCCTTACAAATAGTTGCAAATGATTTTGGAATTATTCAAAGGCCAAATTTAACTGTCAATAAACCAAAACTCGAATATACTGGCTCTGTTCTGGAAAAAACAGAACAGGCCAGGATTCAAGTTGAGATTAGAGACTGAGATCAAGTTGACTTGGATTGGTGGGGACGATACGGTATTAGTAAAGATACTTTACAAAAATTTAAAGTTTATCCATGTAAAACAGTTTGACTTAATGGAAATATATTCTTCGTATTTACTGGATCTGAAAGATGTTATGGTTATTTTGGAGGTATAAAAGACGGAATTGAATATTGAAGAATTTATTTTCCAAAAAGACGTTCTTGAAAATTTATAGCTAATTGAAAAGGAACTCAAATTCAAGGAGCTCATATGCTTTCTAAGAACGGAGGTGATGATCTGGTAATCACAAAATCCTTAAAGGATGTGATGGTTCTTTATGAACATGGAATTCCAGCAATAGCACCGTGTTCAGAGAATCTATTTGTCAGTGATTCTCAATATGATAGACTTAAAAAGAAATACAAGCGAATATATCTGTTTTATGATAATGATGAACCAGGTATAAAAGCTATGTGTAAAATTAAAAAACAACATAATGATTTGAGAGTGCTATTTTTGCCAAGACATGGGTCAGATAAAGATATAAGTGATTATAGAAAGGCTCATGGAAACAAAAACACTGTTGAATTAATAAATAAGGTTAAGTCATATTATGAAGAAAAAGACAAAACCAGTACAATCTGAACCTCAGAAGAAACGTAACGGTTCGTATTCAAAAAACAAAGGAAATAGATACGAACAGAAGATAGCAAGAGAGTTGAGAGAGATTGGATTTACTGGTGTTAAAACAAGTAGAACTGAAAGTAAAGAAGCCGATAATAATAAAATAGATATTGTTGACACTAACAAACAGTTGCCAGTAAATATACAACTAAAGAAAACTCAATCAATCCCTTCCTACTTTAAAATACGAGAAGAGTCTACTGTAGATCCAAAGACTTTTTGTATAATTTGGGCCAAACAAGAAAAGAAAGAAAAAAATATTTGCACAGTAGGTGAAGTAGTAATGTTGGATAAGGAGTTTTTTTACGAATTATTAAAAACATATAATGAAAGAAACAATCGTAACGTTCAATAACGGAAGTCGTAAAATATCTATGTATTTTACAGAACAAAACGGTGATCTTAGCATGCAGATGTCAATGGAACCTGAATTCAATGAAGGAGAGGAACCGGACTTACCAATGTTATTAGCCAGTACGTTTATGAACGCATTAAATGCACAGAAAGAAGATGAATCCGAATCAAAAACCATTGTCAGTTAGGTATGATTTGGTCCCCCAGAGGGGATTAAATGAAGTGAACAAAGTTCTTACGTCTAAACTTGAAAAACATGACGTAAATGAATGGATGAATGGATTAAAGTGGAATGAAGTAATTTCTTCACTTAAGAAACATTTAACTGCTTTCGAATTAGGAGAAGATTATACTCCTGAGGGTAACTTAAGTATTGCTGAAGTTGCAGCAAACGCTTTAATTCTTGCCGAATACTTTTATATTAATCCTGCTGGGGATAATAGAGTATTTCTCCCAATAAATCGTCCAATTGTAGCATTAGATATTGATGATGTTTGCTTGGATTTTATTGGTGCGTATGAAAACAAAACAGGTAAAAAACTTAATAATTATTGGAATGGATCTTACGATATTCGTGAGAAACTTCAGGAATTAAGCACAGACGAAGAGTTTTGGACAAACTTACCAACAAAACATCTTCCATCTTTTGAACCTGATTTATATATTACCAGTCGTAGTATTCCAGTAGAATGGACCAAAAAGAATCTAGAAAAGAATGGATTTCCTTGTGCTCCAGTATACTGTGTTCCATGGAATGAAAGTAAAATTGATTTACTCAAAGAACATAACGTGAGTATATTAATTGACGATAAATGGGATAATTATAAAGATGCTATTGATGCAGGTATATTTTGTTATTTGATGGATGCCCCTCATAACAAATATTATAATGTAGGGCATCGTAGAGTGTATGACTTAAATCTAAGTTTAAAGTAGTCATACTAATTTAAGTAATAAGAGATGGAAAAAGTAAGACTAAAAGATTTTAAAATTGTTCCAGATATCACTTCTGTGCGTAAAGAGGAAATAGATGATGATATCTATTTCTCCGATAATTATTCACATTATATATCGAATTCTGGACTAAAGTGGATTGATCCTGAAGAAGGTGGAAGTCCAGCTTTATTTAAAAATCATCCTAAGTTGAGCACATCTTCTTTAAAGATTGGCTCTGCTGTTCACGAATGTATTCTGCAACCGGAATCATTTGAACTAGCTCCCAAACTTGGAAATCCTGGTTCTAAATTAGATGATGTATTAACAACTATTCCAGAATTTCTGAACAAAGGTTTAGATTTAGATCAAGCTATCAAACAAGCGGCATTAAAAGTTAATTATTTTGCCAATACAATTGATACAAAGATTCAAGCAATTAAGGATGTGTACATTCCTTATGCAAAGAATCTTGAAAATCTAAATAACACTCCTTCTGAAAAGCAAAGAGTTATTGTATCCGATAAAGATTGGGATACAGTAACAAATTGTATAGAATCTTGTCTTAATAATGAAGAAATTGTTTCTAAGTTGCACCCTGTCGATTCACTTGGAAATCCAATTTTATCATTCTGCGAAGATGCATTATTTATGGATTATATTGTAAAATATAAAGATAAATGTGCAGTTCTTAAATTTAAAATGAAAGCAGATAATTGGACAATTGATTTTGAAAACAAAGTCATAACGCTAAATGATTTAAAGACAACTGGTAAATCAGTTAATTCATTTATGCATGAAGAAGGCAGCTTTAATCATTATAGATATGCCAGACAAATGGCAGTATATAGTGAAAT
The DNA here is from genome assembly GCA_017652345.1 of Methanobrevibacter sp. The sequence continues at coordinate 55,193 of JAGCBE010000255.1, read as the reverse complement.
TTTATATTGGTATTGTATGAGAAAATACGGTGTTTCTAAAGAAGTCGGTTGGAAAGTGAATGCCAATATGTTAGTAGTAGAAACAATTCCTCATAATTGGTCTCGCTCGTTTTATGTTAGTGGTGCACAAATGCGAGAGGGACACAAACAACTTCGTGAGTTACTTTGCAGAGTAGCTTATTGTGAGATGTTTGGTTACGATAAAGAAATTGAATTTGAGTAATGAATTGACCTACTTTAAATGATCTTGAAAATTTTGTTAGGAATAAAATAATAAGCGAGTTTTATGCGCTTGGTTTAGAATCCGAATGAATTGGAGATCCTTCAACTTCTACGTTTGGAATAAAAATTAATTTAACATGACATGGTACTCCATTAGGTCCACCAACCATCATTGATTTTATTGGAAAAACTGACTAATAATTTGTATAATTCAATTATTTTTCGTAACTTTGAATAACAAAATTAGAAAGAAAACTAATAAAACACTTGAAAAAATCAAGTAAAAATGTTGGATTAATGTTTAATGTTTAAATTAATTAAATTATGGTAAAACGTGAATTTGAAGTGTACTCCTACGAGGAGGCTGTAGCAGCTGCAGAGGCTGAGGGATTTAAAGTAATTCGTAATAAGACTGCATCTTGGAAAAACGCAGGTAGTCCTATTTCTGATCAGCAGTTAAAGACTTTTGCTACTGATCAGTTAGACAAAGAAAAGCTAACGAATGTCCCTGGTGTTGGTTTCATTGTTGTTGTTGCTTCTGGTTCTAAGGATACCCGTGAGCGTCCGTATACATACGAGAATGTTGTTACTGACGGTCGTATGGAAACCGAAAGAACTTATGAAGTTCGTAGAGTTGACAATGGTGAACTAGTTGTATCTCTCGCTGGTGACGGTGCCACAAAGGATGCCGCAATTAAAGCAGCTAAGGAAGTAATGGCTGATGTTAAGGCTGACATGAACATTGAAGTTGTTTATCGTGTAAAGGATGGTAAGAACGTTGTTGGTCACCTTAAGTATGTTCCTTCAATCAACGCTGAGAAGGGTCGTTACATTTTCCTCGGGAACGCAATCGCTTCATTTTAGTTAACTAACTAAATTTGAAACTTAAGGAGGGGATCTAATAAATCCCCTCCTTTTATTATCTTTTTGAAGAAATAGTATATGGGAATATATAACTACTGAATAGAGTTAGGTTTCACTATACGATTTCTTCATCTAAGTTTAAATTTATTTAAGAATGTAGATGAGAAGGGCCGCACTTTAGTGTATATGTGGAAATGGAATGGAAGAATCCAATACATTGGAAAAGGTGTATGGGATAGACCATTTAAGCATACTAAAGATGTCCTTAGTAGAGTATTAGATCCTAGTTGAGAACTAATTATTGTTGCAGAAAATCTTACAGATATACAAGCATGTACTTTAGAAGCTAAATTGATTAGAATGGCTAAGAAGACAAGAAGACTTTCTGTATGTGGTTCTTATGAATGAGATGGAGTATCCCTTATAAATAAAGTAACACCTATTACTTATAGGGGATGTTTATTCGAAGACATGTTTGAACAATATTTAAACTTAAATGATAGAAATTGGGAACAACTCGAAAGAGAAATCAACAATTAACGTAATCAAAAGAGATGGTACAATAGTTCCATTTGATTTTGAAAAAATTAAGAATGCCGTAAATAAAGCATTTAATTCTGTTTATAATTCGGATGCTCCAGATGATTTCATAGATTACCTAAAAACAATTACTGAAACATTTGATGAGGATAAAAGTGTAGAAGATATTCAAAGATTTGTTATCTACTCACTTGGCGAATTTAAATATTATGACGTTCAGATTGCATATACTGAATATCGTCATAAGCATACTGAAGAACGGTTAATCAAAGATCGTATTCTTTACATGAAGAATTATCAGTTAAATGGAGAAAATGCTGCTACTTCTAGTGCTTCTGATCCAAATGCAAACATGAATTTAAAGAATGTTGCGAATATGGAATCTGAAGTATATAAGTGAGATAACAGAAAAACTCAACGGATAATGCTATATGATGAAATAAATAAATTATATGGCAAAGAATTAGCAGATCAATACCTTACTGATTTAACTTCACATCTTATTTATTCTCACGATGAAGCTTCAACACCAGTAATTAAAAATTACTGTGAAGCTGTAACTCTCTATCCTTTACTTGAAGGTACCGACTCTCTTGACGGAACTGGAACTAAATCTCCAAAACATTTACATTCATTCTGTGGTCAATTAGTAAACGCAACATTTTTACTTGCATCACAATGTAAAGGTGCTGTTGCATTTGGAGAATTCTTTAACTTCTTTGACTATTTTGCAGCTAAAGATTATGGTGAAAATTATGACTTAAATGAATCTTTATATGCAGAGAATCCAGAGGTTGTTAAGAATGCAAAAACTATTGGAGAAATGATTGAACAACAATTCCAATATGTTGTTTGTAATTGGAATCAACCAGCTGGAAATAGAGGTGCACAAAGTCCTTTTACTAATATTTCTTATTATGATGAGAATTATTGACACGCTCTATTTGATGAGTTTTCATTCCCAGATGGGACCAAACCATCATGAAGAAGAGTTGATTATCTTCAAAGAAAGTTTATTCATTGATTTAATGATTATAGAGCAAAAACGCTCTTAACCTTCCCTGTAGAAACAATGGCACTACTTACTGATGGTAAAGATGTCATTGACAAAAATTATAAGGATTTAACTACTGAAATGTATGCTAAAGGTCATAGCTTTTTTACTTATTTATCTGACAATCCGGATAGCCTTGCTTCTTGCTGTAGACTCAGAAACCAAATAAATGAGAATGTCTTTTCCTTTACTAATGGACTTACCGGTGTTCAAACTGGATCTTGTAACGTAATTACAATTAATCTTAATCGATTAACTCAAGATGCATGTCGAGGACATGAATTTGATTCCAGTGTTCATCCATATGTAAGGATTAAAAATCTATTAACAGAAGTAGTAGAAAGAGTTCATAAATATCATATTGCATATAAAACAATGCTATATGAATGAGAGGCAAATGGAATGTTTACAGCAAGTAAAGCTGGATATATTTCAATGTCTAAACTTTATTCTACAGTTGGATTAAATGGAATTAATGAAGCTGCTGAGTATCTTGGACTTAAGTGTTCATATAACGACGGATACAAAGAGTTTTGCCATTTAATTACTGGTACCATAAGTGAATTAAATAAAAAGAATTCTACTAAAAAGTTCCAATTTAATACAGAATTTGTACCTGCAGAATCTTTATCTTCTAAGAATTATAAGTGGGATAAGGAAGACGGATATTGGGTACCAGAAGATAGAAATCTTTATAATTCGTATTTCTACCTTGCATCCGATCCAAATACTTCTATTCTTGATAGATTCAAACTTCATGGTCGTGAATTTACAGGAACACTAGATGGAGGTGTGGGATTACATTGTAATTTAAATGAACACCTGTCAAAGGAACAATATAGTTTCTTAATAGATTATGCTATTAAAGTCGGATGTTCTTACTTTACATTTAACATCCCTAACTGTCAATGTGACAAATGTGGTCATATTGAAAAACATCATTTTGATGTATGTCCAAAGTGTGGAAGTACTGAAACTACAGATTGAACAAGAATTATCGGATATTTAAGACCAGTTCCTAAATTTGATAACGAACGTTATAAAGAAGCTCTAACCAGAGTATATCATTCAGCAAGTAATTTAGAATGTTAAAATATACAAATTGTTTAGTTACATTCAGTGAAGTTCCAGATGAAATTTCACTATGTATTAATATTTCTAATTGTCCTATCCATTGTTTTGGGTGTCATAGTCCGGAACTATGAGGAGATATTGGATCTGAACTTACAAAAGCAACATTGCAAGATCTAATAATGTCAAACGATGGAATAACATGTGTTACTTTTATGGGTGGTGATGCAGAACCAACAAAAGTAAATGAATTATCTAAATGAGTTCACGATTATTATGATAATCGAATAAGAACTTGCTGATATTCAGGTCAAGATTCTTATCCTACTTTTGTTCCAGATTTCGATTATGTGAAAATTGGACCATATGTAGAAAATCTTGGTCCAATAAACGTTAAGACGACTAATCAAAAAATGGTAAAAATTCATCATGATTCAGAAAGGTGGTACATGGAAGACATAACTTATAAATTTTGAAATGATACAAATTCTTAGAAAAGAAGGTTGACATTTAAATTCTAATGATAAAACAGTAAATGCAATTTTAAAACGTTGCGAACTAAATAATGGAGAGTGTCCGTGTATGAATCCGGGCAAAACAAGAGAAGACAGATTGTGTCCATGTAAAGAATATCGTGAAAACGATATTTGTCACTGTACATTATATGTAAAAGATAACGAGGGCGAATAACCCTCGTTTTTCATTTAATATACATTATAATGAAAGTTAATATAAAAAAGCTTAGTGAAAATGCAGTAATTCCACAATACGCTAAACCAGGAGATGCAGGAATGGATGTTGTTGCAACATCTATTAACGTAACTGATAAATATATAGAATATGGAACTGGATTAGCATTTGAAGTACCTGAAGGATATGTAATGTTAATATTTCCTAGAAGTTCAAATAGTAAAATGGATCTTTTATTAGCCAATTCTGTAGGTGTTTTAGACTCTGGTTATAGAGGTGAACTAAAATTACGTTTTAAGCGTAACTATCGTGTTGAAAATAAACCTAGTGAAGCAACTAATAATGAATTTACTACTTCAAGCATTTTGTGAGGAGAGAACGTTGAAGACTATAGAATAAATGCTTGCGATTGGTATGAAGTCGGAGACAAAGTTGGACAAATAATAATTATACCATATCCTCAAATAGAGTTTAATGAAGTTGAAGAACTTTCTGAAACACAGAGAGGATCTGGTGGATTCGGTAGTACTGGAAAATAATGAACTCACAAGGTATTTTGAATCAATTAGAATCAAATCCAGTTGTATTTAAAAGATTAACAGATGCAGATATAACAGAAGCACTAGTTGAACTTTCTGATAAATATTCAGAAAACAACTATACGTTATATTGTAATACAGAAACTGCTGAAATATTCATAGACTTTGGAAACAAAAAGAAAATTACTGTTTATGGTGTTAAATTAATTGGCAGACATAAAGGTATGTTTACATACGAAGGTGTTCTTTTTGATAAATTTCCAAAAGAATACAATATGTTATTTGTCAATTATTTAAACAAACAGGGTCTTGAACGATGCGAGGAAATAGAAATTGTAGAATTAACTGACACTAAAATTGTTTTCGAAGGTTCTTTTAGACTTCCTGCTGATATAAATAATTTTATCGTAGAATGAGATTAAGTTATGAATACAGTAAAACGACTTAAGGTAGAAGAGGAAAGTTGATCATTTCCAACATGAGATCTTGCAATAAGACATCCGATTAAATTAAGAGGTATTCAAATAATAAATATTGGATTAGACAAATATGAATATGAAGCAATCATATTTGATCCAATTCCTAAATGTTCTGAATATCTTCTTAGGATAAATTTCTTTGAAAACCAACCAAAGTCTACAATAAGTTACATGGAATTTATGAAACCAAGTAGTAGAGCTGATTGTATATTTGTTGAATTGGATGATTTTGAAATTGTATCTGATACATGTATTAGATTTCGTTTATCTCGTCTTTGAGATCCAGAACTATACGACTTTGAATTACTTTAATGAACAAACAAGCTATTGGATTGGATTCTAAAGGAAAAGTTAGATATATACACATTTGAACCGAAAAGGTTGATGATAAATATTTAATTCACAGAGAATCCGGTCTTCTTACTGGTAAAAAAGTAGTTGCTCCAGATGTTGAAATACTTAAGGGTAAAGTTAAAAGAACAATTGATGAACAGTGTGAGCTCGAATTCAATTCAAACTTTAAGAAGTATCTCGATAAAGGTTATAAAGATGTTAGTGATTTAAAATTAAGCGAGCTAACAGATGCTAAATGTAATGAAATTCTTGGAACAACAAAAACAGATGCTAATGGTGCGCTTAAACCAATGTTATGTAAAGTTTTAGATAAAACTAACAAAAAATTAACTGATAAAAAATGATACGGATCTTATAAGCACGATGGAGTTCGAATGCTTTTGTTCTTAAGAGATGGAGAAGTTCATACTTCATCTAGAGGAGGAGGAAACTATGATATTCCAGCAACTTATATAAGACAAGATCCATATATTGTTCAGTTATTGACCGAAAACGAAGGTTTAATCTTAGATGGTGAATTATATCGTCACGGATGAAATCTTCAAAAAATTAGTGGTCTTGCTAGAAAGGAAACTTTAGAAGAAGATCACAAACAATTATGTTATCATTGTTATGACATAGTAGATGAAAGTTCTACATTTAAACAAAGGGTTGAACGTTTAAATAAATTTAAGCAGAATTGCCCAGAAAACTCAAAATTAATCATAATTGAGCAGAGGTTGATTAGTGGATTGGATTCAATTATGGAAATGCATAATGAAGCTGTAGCAAATGGATATGAAGGGTTGGTAATAAAAGATCCCGATAAGGAATATAAGTGTGGCGCTAGAGATAATCGTGCATTAAAAGTAAAGGAATTCGTTGATGACGAATTTAAAATTTTAGGTTTAGTAGAAGGATTACGTGATGAAGATATGTGTTTTCTAATGGAAATGCCAGATGGAACACGATTTAAAGCTAAACCAATAGGTGATAGAGCATTAAAGCAATATTACCGTGAAAATATAAATGACATAGTAGGGAAAATGGGTACTGTAAAATATTTTGGAATGACTAATACCGAACATCCTGTTCCAAATTTACCATCTTTCCGAGCTATTAGAATTGAAAATGATTTGTAATATGGGATATACAAGAAACATAAATGATCCTTTTGAACTATTGCAGCGTGCAATAGAATATCGATTTGGAAAGGAAAGACAAAAAGAAACATCGATCGAAGAGAAATTTAATCAATTCAAGAAAGCTATCGACAAAAAATTAGCACAACTTGAAAAAGAAGGAAAAATTAAAGCAGAAATAAAAGATGATGGAACAAAAGTCTATTATTCTGTTGAAGAAACACCTGAATTAAAGGAACAACCAAAAGACGAACCTAAGGAAGAAGTTGTGGAGGATAGACCTAATTTTGTAATGACAAAAGAGGAATTTGCAAAATTTATAGCACATTATAAAGAACTTGAAGATGCTTTCTCTAAATTAAAATATATCTTCGGAGTTGATGCGAATGCAAATGGTGCAAAATTCTCATTTTACGATAAGTTCAATGAGATTGTTTGGGATTTAATTAAGACTATCTTCGGAGAAGACAACTTAGAAGATATTTGTGCTTATTGTTTTGGAAATTCAAATTTTGACTCTGCAGAACAACTTTATGATGAACTTACTTAGTTCATTTTAAAGCCACAAAAACAGGTCAAATTTCAATTCAAATTTAAAAGTTGAGTAGTAACTCATTTTTAAAAAATAAATCAAAATACGGGCTTAAAAATGCCAAAAAATAAATATGAAATTAATAAAATCAAAAAACAGTAATGTTAATTATTTAGCAAAAATTGTTGACATTAAAACATTTCACAATCATCCAGATCCAGAAGTCAATAAATTGAAATGTGCATATGTAGATGGATATAATGTTATTGTGGGAGTGGATGAACAACCTGGTACATTTGTTTATTTTCCAACTAGTTGTCAATTAAATCCTGATTTTTTGCGCTATGCGAATTTATACAGACATTCTGAAAAGAATGCAGATCAAACAAAAACTGGATACTTTAATGACAATGGAAGAGTTTTGGCAATTAAATTAAGAGGTTGCGTTTCGGAGGGGTTCTTAATCCCTACCTATATCTTTAATAACTGGCTAGTTGATTCTGTACAACTTGGATTGGATGAGTATACTAACGGATTGGAATTTGATACTGTTGAACACAATGGTAAATCGTTCTGGGTATGCAAAAAGTATATAGTTCAAACTTATCAAAGAAGAGAATATACTGGAAAAGTTCGCAAAGGTAAAACTTACGATCGAGTCATCCCAGAACAATTTCCAGAACATTACGAAACTGTTCAAATTAAAAAAGTTCCAAATCCTATTCAACCTAACGATTGGATTCATATTTCAGAAAAAATCCACGGTACTTCATTTAGAGCAGGATATGTTCTTTGCAACAACAAACCAACTTTTTGGCAATCATGTCTTAATATTTTAAAGGGCCAGAAATTTAGTGAACCAATTAAAGAGTATGATTATTTATATGGTTCTAGAAGAGTTGTGAAATCAGAAGATAGTGGTTCTGGATATTATAAAGCAGAACCATATAAAGCTGCATTTGAAGTACTGAAACCTGCGTTACAAAAAGGCATGAATTTTTATGCCGAAATCGTAGGCTATAATCCTGATGGATCTTATATACAAAAGGATTATGATTATGGATGTGTACCTCCAGAAAAAGAAGAATACATTCACGAAAAGAATTTTAAAGTCAGAGTTTATAGAATAACTATAACAAATGTCGATGGGCAAGTACACGAATTTAGTCCAAGAGAAGTACAAATTTATTGTTTAACTCACGGTTTAACTCCTGTTACAGAATACTATTATGGTAAAGCTATGGATATTTATCCAGAATTAATACAGATAGTAAACGGAGATTATGAAAATCCTTTATTTCCAGATGATTGGTATCCTCAGTTTTTAGAGAGTTTATCTAACGATGATACATTTGATATGGAATGTAATTCTCCAAGTTGTAACAATAAAGTACCTCACGAAGGTTTAGTAATTAAAATTGATAACATGAAATCTGCAGCATTTAAATTAAAATGTTTTGCTTTCTTAAATAAAGAACAAAAACAACTTGATGCAGGTGAATCTAATATTGAAGACGAAAACTAATGAAAGATATTAAAACTTTAATACAGAAGCTTTTAACACAAAAGCCTTATTCTTGCGATTCTACAAGATTCTTAACGAATGGTTCTATTCAATATAAAAATGGAGAATTAGATTATGACATCTCTATATATAAGAATGAACGTGACTATGAACTATCATTACAAATAGGATATAGTAACGATGAGGATTTTGTTTATGATACATATGATGCCAAACTCGATGAAAAAGAGTACATGGAAATAAAATGGAAAATCGAGGAGTGGGAAAAGGTTCTACATGAAGATAGACTTGAAGCTTTTGCAGATTATGTTGAATCTCTACCTGGAGATGCAAGAGACGAATTGTTAAACGATTAATTATGTTTTTAGACTATTTAAAGGAAAGCCCCGATTGTTTATATATTTACAATCGGGACTTTTCTATTTATGGATTAAAACCAAAGGAACATTATACGGTAGTTGTAAAAGACGAGTGAATTTGTCCAGAAGAATTTGAAGATTACGATCCTGAAGTTTTTGAAATCTATAAATTATCAGAATGATTTGGAATTGTATTAAACGGAGATTTAGTTGGATGGGAATGTGCATGTCTTAATAAGAAATATGTAATAAAAGAACATGTTAAATTATTAATGACAACAAATCCTCTCCAATTAAGAAAGAGTATTGATGCAGAATATAGAAAATTTTATATATCTGATTCACATTTTATTTCAGATGCCAAACAATTGGTTCGTGGTATAAAGTTTGCAGTACAAATAATACTAAATCACAAAATAGTTAATTATAAAGATGGATTAACTGATTGCAATGCACTAGATGATTCTGAAGATATAAACGAATGTTATCAAATAATAGACGAATCGTATAATCAATTAAAATCTTTAACTGACGGTGTTCTAGAAAAAGATAGGATGAATAATTTGAAAAAGAAATGAGCAAAATCTTAGTATTACAAGGTCCTCCAGCTTCTGGAAAAAGTACGTTTGCCAAACAATTTATAGAAAACAATCATAATTATGTTATTGTTTCTAGGGATTCTATTAGGGATTCTCTTGGAGAATACTGGGTGCCAAGTAGAGAAAACTTAGTATCTAAAATAGAAAGAGATAACATTATAAGTTCGATAGATATGGGATTTAATGTCATTATTGATGCAACTAATTTAAATCCTAAAACTATCGCTAAATGGGAAGCTCTTGCTGATGAAAAACAATGTGAAATAGAGTACAAAGAGTTTTGGATTCCTTTTCACGAAGCTGTACAACGTGACAAAAACAAAGATAGAACTCATAGTGTTGGATATAAAGTAATCAAAAACTTTTATTCCAAGTATAATCCAGATCTTTTAAATGAAGAAAATTACGATAATCGGTATATAAAAGATCAGGATATAACAAAACCTAAAGCTGTCATTTGTGATTTAGACGGAACAATTGCTATTCATAATGGTAGAGGTCCGTATGATAACGAAAAATGTGATACTGATTTACCTAACACTCCATTAGTAAATCTATTAGTAACATTATTTTGTGCAGGTATAAAAGTAATTTTTGTATCAGGAAGAGAAAAGAACGGTAATTGTGAACAAAAAACTCGTTCCTGGTTAGAAAAAAACTTTGAGCTTCCTTTTGAACTAATAATGCGAGAAGAAAAAGATCATCGTCCTGACGATATTGTCAAAGAAGAAATATATCACAAATACATTGAAGATAAATATAATATTGTTTGTGTATTTGATGATAGAGACAAAGTCGTAAAGATGTGGAGAGAACAAGGTCTTTTATGTAATCAAGTTTATTATGGAAACTTTTAACATTAAAGTAAAGAACGTTGGTGTAATTCCTATATCAGCAGTAAGTTGAGAGGAAGCAGTCGATATAATTCAAGCATATATCGACAAACGTTCTTTAAACTGAGTAATTGAATATGAGTAAATTTGAATTTAGAGTAACAAAAATAGGAGAGGGAGGAAAGATTTGGACACATAATATCATTATTAGGGCTGATGAAAAGTTAAACGCGTTTGCCAAACTTGAAGAAATCTTTCCTTCCTCTGAATATACACATGAATTTTTACAAACATGTTAGTAGCAGATAACGAATTTGGAGCTCCTTGAAATGATCAATTTTATACAGTTAGGTATATAATTGTAGATACTGGAGAAATAAATACTGAAACAATGGTTTTAGATGGACCAAAACGTTATGATTATGACGAATTAGATCAGCATGCTAGAAACATGTTTCCTAATGCATTAATTTTAGACATATGCGCTGAGTAGATCCTAGTTATGAAATAATACCACAAGAAGAAGGACTTCTTGGAGTATACAAACAAATTGAAAAAGCAGCTAGAACTGCATATAAATCTGAGGATAAAATTACAGAAGGTTCTGCACAAAGAATGGTGGAATCATTATGTAAATCAAATCACGGAGCATGTCTTGAACATGGGACTATTTATCTTGAAGTGCCAATGGAGAATGGTGATTGAGTTGGCATTTGTGGAGATTACGATGATAACCCGTATAGTATAGTAAAATACGTTGATTACGGTGATTATATGAAGGCATATATTACAACCAATGCTAGAGTTATTTTTGAGAATGGATGGGAAGATGATTTACAATATATGTGTGAACCAACAGAATTTCATGAAAAAAGAATTACTGTTAAGTTTATAACATCTATTGGAATCGTAAGAGAAATTTTACGACATCGACACTTTAGTTTTCTAAATGAATCTACACGGTATTGTAATTATTCTAAAGGTAAGTTTAATGAAGAATTAACATTCATAATTCCACAATGGATTTATGATTGCAGAGATGAATGAGCTCCTTGCACCAGATGACCAGATGAAAAAATGGATTATCTTTATGATTATAGTGGTGAAAAGTTAATACATCGTTTAACGGCTATTGATAGAACAGTAGCTGCATATTATGATCTATTTGAAAAAATAGAAAGTGAATATCTATTTGATGTAACAGAACCAGATGGATACAAACTTAAACCAGAAGAAGCTCGTGGAATGCTACCTCTAGATTTAAAGAGTGAGTTGATTGTCACTGGATTTGTATCGGATTGGATTCATTTCTTTAGACTTCGTTCACATATTGCTGCTACAGGAAAGCCTCATCCTGATATTCAGAAACTTGCTGATCCTTTGATGCAAGAATTTATAGATAAAAATTATTGTACAGATGAACAAATTAAAAACAGCAATTAATGCATCTCGTCTGTGTCTTAAATATCCTTTTCTTTACCCAAGAAATAGATTTGATGGAAAGCATCACGCTAATGTCTTAGGCAAAGTGTTATATAAGCTATATAAAAAATCTGTTCAGGAAATTGGAATTACTGCACATCTAGAAAAAGAACAACACTTTCACTTTACACAAGAGGACTTCTTAGACTATTCTGTTAAAATAGACAAAGAAACAAAACAACTCACAATAACAAAGGGAAAAATTGTTATAAGACACAATCTAACTAATCTATTATGGAGAGATGATAGATTTGAAATACTTGGTGTAGATGTAAAGTTCGGCATTGGAGGACGTCCAAATGTAATTATTCCAGTTAAAACTAGAGATGAAAACGATAAAACAAGATATGGTTTTCATTATGAAGAAGAAAAACTTATAATAAACAAGTTTGTATATCGCTTATATAAAATATTATCTTGGGTAAATTTAAGAATTCTTGATCCAATTTGTTTCATTCCAATCTACACCGAACTCGATGAAATGCCAAATGGTTGGAGAGAAGCTTTTGGACTTCAAATGTGTGAAGAAATAAAACAAGAATTAAAGAGACATAGAGGTGCTTTAAGAAGATATAGGATCTTAGAAATAAAAGAGAAATACGGAGGCTTACGTTGGTATGATGCATGGAGTACGGATAAAATACTTAATGAAATTATTCCAAAATATAAGCAACTGTCTTATAAAACTTGTATAAATTGTGGCAAACCAGCAAAGTATATAAGTAAAGGTTGGATTTCTCCTTATTGTGAAGATTGTGTAAAAGATAAGACTAGATATGTTTCAATGGCCGAAGAGGATGCTTGGGACAAAGCGTACCGCGGCGATTAAAATAAAACAAAATGGCATTAACAATACCTCAAGCCATAAAGAAGTTATTAATCAACGAACCTTTTTATGGCTTGTTTTTACTATCAATAGATAAATATTTTGATGATTCTATTGAAACAGCTTGTGTTAGACGTAAAGGAATTAACACTGAGCTTGCTATAAATTATCAATTTTGAAAAAGTCTGAGTGATGAATGTGAGTTAGCTGTTTTACAACATGAATGTAATCATATTGTGTTTAAACATTTAACTATGCAGAGTGATTTTCCAAATAAAAAGCACTTTAACATCGCTGCAGATGCGGAAGTAAATTCCTATATAGAAAATCTACCTCCTAATGCCATCAAAGCTGAAAAGTATGGATTACCTCCAATGTGTGGTACCAAGTGGTATTACGAAAACATAAAAGAGGAAGATGATGAAGATGATCCTGGAAACCATAACTGAGAAGACTTTCAGAATTTATCTGATACTGAAAAACAATTAATAAATAATCAGATTGATCATATTGCAAAACAAACTGCAGAACAGGTTCAAAAGACTGCTGGAAAAATTCCAGCGCATCTTGAAGGATATATTGCAGGTTTGTTTAAACAGAAAGAACGTATATTTAATTGGAAATCTTATTTTAGAAGAATGATTGGTACCATTCTTGATGTAGAACTTAAGAAAACAAGAAAGAAAGAATCTATAAGATTTCCAGATGCCAGTGGATTAAAACATAAACGCAAGAGTAATATTTGTGTTGTTGTAGATACTTCTGGATCTGTTTCCGATAAAGAACTATGTGATTTCTTTAGTGAAATTCATCATGTTTGAAAAGCAGGCGCTTCTGTAACAATTATAGAAAACGATGCTGCAATCGGAAGAATATATCAATATAATGGTAAATGGGACGGAAAGGTAACTGGACGTGGTGGTACTGTATTTAATGATGCAGTAGATTGATTTAACGCTCACCGTAGAGACTATAATACAGTTATTTTCTTCACAGATGGTTATGCAGATGTTAATTTAAATATAATGGGAGAGAGTATATGGGTTATTACATCAGATGGATGTCGTCAAAACTATCCAGGTAAAACTCTATACATTCCAAAATCACACGACGATGAATAATACAATCACTTTAGACGAATTTAAAGACGATATCAAATATCTTATTAAGAATAATAAAAATCTTATAGAACAAGGTAAAAAGCCAATTGCTATTGGTATTGAAGGTTCTGCTGGACTTGGAAAGACTTCTATTCTTCAGCAGATTGCAGATGAAATTGGATATGGATATGTTAGATTAAATCTAGCAGAATTGGAAGAAGTTTCTGATTTAACTGGTTTCCCAATTAAGGTTTATAAGACTGAAGATGGACGTTGAATTCCTTCAGACTTGGTCGGAAAGTTCTGTGATGAAGTAACATTTACTGGTGAGACTCGAATGTCTTATGCTGCACCAGAGTGGCTTCCTGAAGAAAATGGAGAAGGTAAGGAAGGTTGGATTCTAGCATTGGATGATTATACTAGAGCAAATAGCTTGTTTATGCAGGCAACTATGGAATTAATTCAGAATGGTAAGTATATTTCTTGGAATCTTCCAAAGAATACCACTATTGTTCTTAGTTCTAATCCAGATGATGGTGCTTATGCTGTAACTTCTTTGGATCCAGCTCAGCGCTCAAGATTTATTAACTTCCCTGTTAAGTTTAGTATTGACGCTTGATCTCAATGGGCTGAGAATCAGGAACTTGATGGTAGAGTTATTAATTTTGCTATTTCATATAGTCATGAATTATTTGAAAATGGCAAACAATTAGCAACTATTAATCCTAGAAGTTATACTATGTTTGGTAATGCTATATCTGGTATTACTAACTGGCAGAGTCCTGATAGTCTATCTATGATTCTAAGTATTAGCAAAGGTTGTTTCAATGATCCTGACAACATTGTCGGATCGTTGTTTACTACATTTATTGCAAATAACTTGGATAAACTAATTTCTCCAAAAGACATTTTACTTGGAAAGTGGGATGACATTTATCCTAGAATTAAGAAGTGTGTTTATGATGAACAAGGTAATTATAAACCTGCTGTAGCAGCAATTCTACAGACAAGACTTCTTAACTATTCCATGTATTACTTCGATCAGAGAGGTAATAAGACTGAACCGGTTCAGGATAGAATTCTTGAAATTCTCAATTCACCTGAAATGTTATTCAGTGAAGACATCTTGTTTAATATCATTAAGACATTGTGTGTAAAATATCCAAATAGAACCAATAAGTGGATGTTGAATACTGCAATTCGTAAGAGAATTCTCTAATGAAGTGAAAGAACACAGATAAGGATGTTAAATATTTCAACTATAACAATTATTACTATTATCAAGTAAATAATAGATTAGGTGATCCGTTTAGTGATAGATTTTATTTAAGTGGATTTATCACTAATGGATTTATTTATCCTAAAAAGGATTTAACTACAGTTGAAAGTTTTGAAACAAAAACAATACAACCAGATACAAAACTTTACTTTGATTCTGGTTCAACATTTCCTCGTTTTAAATTAACTGTATCTGGAAATAAAAGATGCATTAAATTATCTAAGGGAGATGTAATTGTTGTTTCTGGTAATACTAATTACAAACATCCTGATAATAACTTTGTAGTTTTAGAAGATGATTCATCAGTATATATTGTTAATGAAGACGATTGGAACATGTGATTCAACGGTTCATTAAGTAATTTTACTAATGGAGTGAGTAAGTATCATTATTTTTCCAATGTAAAACAAATTTACAAAGGAAGATTATCTACTTTTGATAAAGATTCTGTATATTTAGCTAAATATGCTGATGGTGAATATACAGTACCATATATTACTGATAACGAATTAGATAAAATTATTTGCGGAATGTGCCCAGAACCAACATATGATGAAGTGACTTCTTTAATTGATATGTTAAATTCAGAAGACGCATCTGTTGTTCAACTAGGTGTTAAAATGTTAACTGGATTTAATGTAGAAAAATACAAACTCACTTTTAAATTAATATTATATACTAGAAGTAATTGATATACTTTCACAAGAAACACTGTAGGAACCAAGCAGTTAATAGACACTCTTGGAATAAATACGTATTACATTGGTGACGATTTTGGATATAATTGTACTTATATAGAACGCGCCGGTGAGACTTACACTGCAGAAGATATTGCTCTTGCGAAGAGAGTTTCTACAAAGCTTATTCGCGATTGGCTTCAGAATAAATTTAATAGTACCTTCTCTAATCACAATTATAGGTGGGTACCGGATGAAAGGAAAGTAAGACTTGAATAAATTAATTGCTGTATCTGGTGTAAAAGGTTCTGGAAAGGATTCTGTTTCCAGTATGATTCAGTATTGTCTAAGTGTTCCAAAAATTCTTAGACGATACTGAATCTATAAATATTTCAGAAGGTTTGTTCCTAAAAAATACAAAAGAGTTGCATTTGCAGATCCTTTAAAAGGAATGCTATCAGTTCTTTTAGACGTTCCTGTAGAAATGTTTAATGAAAGAGGCTTCAAAGAATATTGAGTTGTAAACGTACCAACATTGGAACTCGATGATAATTATTACAACAAACTGTCTGATTCTAAATTTAATAAACTTGTAAAGAACTTGGACCCATCTTTACTTGAAGCAAATTTAACGATTAGACAATTAATGCAGTATTTTGGAACTCAAGTAATGCAAACTTATTTTGGCAGAAACGTTTGAATAAATTCTACATTAAAACATTCATCTGAAAACACTATTATAACAGATTTAAGATTTAAAGCTGAATATGATGCTGTAAAATCATTAAGAGGAACTGTCATATATGTAGATAGACCACATTACGAATTTGGGCAACACGCCTCTGAAAGAGAGATGGAGGAGTTGTTAAAAAATAACAAATATGATTACGTTATTAAAAATGACGGCTCGATAAAACAACTATTTAATAAAGTAAAAACCGTCTGTAATGACATCTAGAGAAATTGTAATTGATTTAATTGACAAAGGTTTAATAACTGGAGAACAAGCATTTACTTTAATAAATGATATTGTTGCTGCAGAAATAAAAGAAGCTTTGGAAATAATCGAAAAATCTAAAAAAAATCAAGGTAATGGCATTGCATGAGTAAATGTCAATAATGAACCATGAAGTATTAGTACTAGTCCTACTTGGACATACAGTCCAACAATAACTGCGTCAAGTGGAACAACATGTAATACTTATGCTACTAGTGATTCTGTTCAAACAGCTCTTCAAAGCCTTCAAGCTAACGCTAATACATATAGCGTAAAAAGTGTTTAATCTTACATAAAACAACAAACCCCTATACTGCTTTACGCGGTATAGGGGTTATTTTTTTTCCGTTAGTTGTCTGTTAATATGCTAGTAAATTCTCTTGTCATTCCAAGAGTATTTGCAATACCATATACAATACTAGTATCTCCAGTTATAACAGACGCGGCATTAGTCATATATGTTCTTAAAATACTTAATGAAGGTGGAGCACCATTACCAACTATTCCGCTTAATAGACTTCATACTGGTCCATCTTGCGTCATACCGGTACCAACAGCATATAATCATCTAGTGTATCATTCTTCGTTGTTCATATTTTGGATAGTTTCTTCTCCAAATAACATTTTAATTAAGAATGCTAATAAAACACCAAATAATGTATCATATAAAGCTAGGGCCATCTGACCTCTAAAGTAAGGATTTGATTTCCATAGAGCGTCAAATTCTTGCTGATTATGATTAAGTAAATAACTTCCTGCAGCAAATACTCTTTGGAAGTGACCTTCAACTTCGTGCCCATTTAATATCTTATAATATCAAGCTCTACCAGTAGATATTCATTCTGGATCTATATCTTTATATTTCATATGTGTTATTGTATGTCCATCTTCTCCAATAACTAGAACTAATGGATCTCCATCTGCATCATAAACTTGTTCATAATTGATATCATTTATATGTGTAGGAGATTTAAATCATTGAGCTAATCTTTCCAATGGGAATGTTCTAAATTGGAAAAATAGCGCACCTAACAATTCTTCTTGCATTAAAGACTTTGTTTCTTTATCATAGTTACCGTATAACCTATCAGCAACAACTTTTAAATTATTTTGAGTTCTTGGAGATAATGCATCTGGAAGTAAATCACCTTCTTCATAGTGAGATCCGTCTTCTTTAAATTCTCCTGCGTTTTCGAAGTCTTTTAATAGCTCTTTATATAAAGTAAATTCTTTATTAAATTGTTCTCAAACTTGTTCATTTGGAATTTTTGTAGTATCATCTTTGTACTTAAGATACGTTTCGAAACGTTTGTCCTTAGTCATATCATACTGAAGAATTCCTTTATCGTTTAAAGAATATGCATCTCATACACCTTCGTGTTTTAAGTGAGCTACTAACATAGCAGTTCTATGAATGAAATCAGGCCAAGTTGCAGTAATAAATAATGCGTCTGATCCAATTTCATAAAGTCCATTTGGATTGGTTTGAGAAGCTTCTACAATCTGATTACCTGAGAAATTAGCCATTCCATAACGATGACTTAATTGCATTATATAAGATGTTACGTCTATATTTTGGTGTGCTGATGTTGCTACTGTTTCTAGAGCTTCCATGTATTCTTTTACAGTAAATTTATTATTATACATTTCGTCCCATTTGGTTCTAGCAAAAGCATCAGTGATACCACGAAGAGTTTCACGAGTAAATGATTTCCAGTTCAACATTAATGTTGTAGTGGAAGTCAAACCTTTAACATAATTAATAAGTAATGCAATACCTCTCTCTTTAGGATCTATCACGCTTCTATGATACATCTTAGCATTGATTTGTTTGTCAATAGATTTTAAGATATTACTCATAGTTCTTCCAGATATAAATTGACCATAATATGAATTTGCTCGTAATGCATTTATAAGCATCATAGCATGTTCAGAATATTCTCTTCGCATTCCAACTGCTGCAGCTGTTAAGAACACAATATCCATATTAGTTTCATAATAAGATACACCGTTGTCTTTAATCGCTTTTGTGCGTTTTTCATCAACTAAGTCTCTTATATAACTAGGAAGTTTTATGTGATTTATATCAGTTCTTTCTTCTTCTTCAAACATTGAGTCTTCCAATCCAAATAAAGAACCGGCAAGTTCTTGTTTTGTTCTCTTAACTCATCCTTTAACTCCATCTCAAATTCCTCCAGCCTCTAACTGCTTTTTGAAATTTGTTCGAACTAAAGGTATTTCATAAAAAGATCCAGATGATTTTGCTCTAACAATAGCTTCATCGTTATTATTATAGCGCATACGTTCCCACATTTTTAAATATAGATCATAAAGTTTCTTTTCTTTTGGTCCAACAGTACTTCAATATGGATCTGTTTCACTTAATAAACGTAACGATGGATGTATCTTATCTCCATCCTTTACAAACCAATGTTCTCTAAAATATTTAAAATCATCTGCCAAAACATAACTTAATCCAACTTCTTCTTTGAATTCTTTATATGCAATTTGCCACTCACCAACATATTCTTCGTAACGCTTCTTATAAACATCGTGGAAATTAGATATCATTGCTTGAAGTTGTCTTTCTATTATAGATTTAGATTCCTGTGCAGAGGAAGCATTTGTACCTTCGAGTGCTAATGATCGATCTACATAAGTTCCAACGTCTCTTTCTGTTTTAGGATAAAACATATAATAAGCAAGTACTCCACGTTGTAATGCTAACATAGCCATTTGAATTTCGTTTTCAGCAGTAATTCTTTCTGGTTTTATGTCAGGATAAGCTCTACGTAATGTTTGTAATCGTTTCTCTAATTCCTGAATAGAATAATCTCCATCAGGTCTTATGGATTTAAATGCTTTATAATTTAAAAATTGACGAATTGATTCATCATTTGATGAATTTAATATATCGTGTGCAATTTCTATTCCAGCTCTCACATCAGACATAATTAACTTATCTGGAATGTGATTTCATTTAACTTTAAGTTTCTTATCAGCTTCTACACACAATCTATCTCATGTAGATATTAATTCTGTATTTGAAGCTTCAGCAACATAAGAATCACAAGTAGAAACGGCTTTTATACTAGATATAGAATTATTTCCAAATTTGTCTGCATTTAAAGATAAGTAAGCCATAACCTTCATTAAAACAGCACTTCCAACTTCTCCTCTTAAAAAGAACATTGTATCAACTTGATAATCTTGTAAAAAGTTACCTAAAATAGTAGTTTTCTTTTTATCAATATTATTTCCGTTAGCTGTTTTAAACTCTAGAGGAATGTCTAACTTATGTGTATCCAATGCTACAATTTCAAGTCTTCCAGAATTTGGTTTCTGAAATATAAAGATACCGTTCTGTATTAAAGTTTCGTCATCCAATAACGTTCATCTTCCAGTAATATATCTTTGTAATTGTGTATATATTGTAGTGAAATTGAATGGAGATAATGAACGAATAGTACTTCTAAAATCACCTAAATTTTTAGTACGAATCGCAGTTTTAATTGCATCAGCATATTGGGGAAGTACTTCTTGTCCCATTTGATTTGCTAATGTAATATATTCTTCAAGTCGTTCTTTCATTTCCTCCTTACTATTTGCCACCAAATAATTACCATAAACTCAACCTTTATTTAAGTCTCTTGGCTTTTTATTCATTGGTATATAATAAGAATACTCAGCATTAGGATAACGCTTTTTAATAGGTGAATCACCTGGTATTGGAAATACATTATCTTGTATAGAATCAACAGTTAATTGCACCAATTGTTTCTGTTGCATAATAGTTGAATCAGGTACGATTTCTTTTACAATATCAGCTACTTCATTCATATCCTTAACCGGACTTTCTGATATTCCAGAAGGAAAATAAGTATTTGCTGCATTTACGTTATCATTAACTCCAAGTGGTGTAATTTTTCTAAAATTAAACGTAGTAGGTGTTACTTTATCTGGACCATAACCTATGCTAAATTCAACAAAACCCATTCCTTTTACAGGAAGTCCTCATTGTGTAGACATTGCTGAATAAGACGCTAATTTAATTTCGTTAGATGCATTTGTTTTACTTCCTATTATTAATGGATATTCTGTATTTTTAAAATCATACACAAATACATCACCATTATCGTCTATAACTATTAAGTCTGCTCTTCCGTTTAATCTTACTACATCTGTAATATCACCAATAGCTCAACTTGTTCCAAGATTTGTTTGCTGATGAATTAAATCCATAAACGCACCATCAACTTCTTTCGATACAATTGGTACTTCAGCTCTTAATGAAGGCGCTTTTCCATTTACTGTGTGTTTTTCTTTTATTGCAGCAATTGCATCTGCAATTTGTTTATTTGCTGATTTTACAAACGAATCACTTAAAACTTTTATATCAGGAGAACCTCCATTAACTGTAGTCTCAATTATACTATGAATATCTGTTCCAGTTTTCATTCTAGCATCACGTTGATCCTCAGTTAAAATACTTTCACCTTCAGAAACAGGTTGTGCCATATCCTTTGCGTTTCCTACACGTTCGTACAGTCTACTTAAACCAATACTAACAGCTAGTTCTCCAGAATATGCTTTTGGAAGTTTAATCTTACTGTCTCACTGTTCTTTAATAGATTTTAGAAAACCATCACTAAAATCGTACATTGCTTTTAATTTTAGCTCTGATTCACTTTTTGTAGACAAATCATAAAACGCTTGAGGATCAGAAACACCCTCATTATATAAGAGGGTGTTTTTATGATCCCACAAATATTCATCTAGTTCTCTATTAGACTTGAAGGTGATCGGTCGATCACCAACATTTAATTTTATTACACAATCAGCCATTTAACAATCACCTTCAATTGTAAGTTTTTTATTATCAACGTATTTCTTCTTTAATCTTGCTAATTTCTGATTCGTAGGAACAAATGTATTAGTAACTCTAAATTTGTTCACTCCAGCAAATTGACTATTAAATATAGCAAGAATTTCTCTAAGTGGTGCGTTCACTATATCAGAAATTTGTCTTTCTCCTGGATTATCAATCCTAAATAAAGATTGCATTATATCTCGAGTTACCCTTTCGATTTGCGATGTAGAAACTCTTCTTTCATCCCACTCATCTTTGAAATTCATAGCAAATGTTTGTGATAAAGCTCTTATTAGAATTTCTTCTTTTAAATCAGAACCGGATACAAACTGAGAATATTGTTTTTCAGCTTTATCATAGAATTCACCCCAATCACTAATTCGTTTATTTCATTCTTCACTATTTCTTTGTACAGATTTTAATAAAGAATAATATAATGCTCTTTGAGAATCATTACCGTATTTTAAAGCTGCACATATAATGTGCATAAATTCGTGAACAGGAGAATCTAATTTTACGTGATCTGTATTAATATAAATTCTACCATTAATCATAAATGCAGATTCTTCTAACATTGCATCTTCTACTTTGAAATCAGATTTAATTTCTCCATTTTTAATCCTTGTTAGAATGTCCGAATCTATAACTTCAATTGGAACATTTACTCCAGCAAGTTCTTGAACATTATCGATAATTGCTCTAAGTATTTCTGTAGATCCAGAATCAAATTTAACAGTTTCATTTCTAGTAATAGATATCGCATCCTTGTATAGATTATGATTATTTCTAGAAATAAATGGAAGATTTAATATAAAGTCACTTCTCTTCTGTTTTGTTAAATCTAGTTTACCATTAGGATCCTCTTGATTATCTGTAGTTAGTAAACTGAAACTATTTACATAACGTTCATCCTCTGTAAGTTTTCGTCTTACTTTGAATTTCCTTTCGGAAGTTTCTGCAATAGTACATCTGTATCTTACATCTCTTAAATCAATTGATACTGGTCCATATTTGATAATAGTACCAAAGGGAGATTCCTTACCACTAGAATTAACTCGTATTGGTTCATCTCATTTATATTCGCCATTGTCTAATTCTGCTAAGAATTCATTATAACTATAAACGAGACTTGATCTATTTCTAGCTGTAGTTAATTCTTCAAATAGTTTTGTAAATGAATCACCACCTAAAGAATCTCTATGTACTAATATGTTGTATAAATAGAATAGGTTTCCATATGTTCAATCTCCAATTCCTAAATCAGATGGAATCTTATCGTTAACTATCTTATTAAAGTCTCTTGCGATCGGTTCATATAATACAGCAAGCTTTGGTGATTTAGATACTTCAGATAAATCAAGCGACGGTTTTCAGAATCCGTAAGGTTTTCCAGTATTAGAATCCTTTCTAAATCCTGTGGTAATGTTTCTAAAGAACTCGTTATCAGGATTTCTTTCAATTAATCTAGGAATAATATAATTATCCATAAGATTCTTGAATGTAGCTAATCAAGTTACAGCATCAACGTTTTCGTTTAATCCTAGTTCGATTTCAGTCATTGCTGTACTATTAGTAGTTCCTTTATAATAACGTTCACCTTTAGGAACTATTATTGAAATACCTCTTAAAGAAGATACTCAGCTCAATAATAGTGAATCAGAAACTAATCTTTGAAGTTCTTTGAATTCTTTTGCATTAAATTTATAGAAGAAAGAATTAGAAATACCTTTTGTAGTATATTTAGATTCTCTTAAAACTTTATCAACCAAATCACGTTCTATTTTAATTGCAGCAGAGCGCTCAATTAAACTTCTATTTACTCCTGCAATTTGAAGCATTGATCAGAAATGATTAACATTGGTAATACTCTTAAGAATATTAATGTTGCTTTTTACAGATTCATATAAATCTATTTGTTTTTGTCTGTATTTTTCATCAGATAAAAAGTTAATAAAGTTAAACTCTTCTGCTTTTTCTAATCCGGACTTCAAATATCTTTGATTAACAAAGTTTTCAATCTTTCTAATCCAATTCTGTTCACCAAAATCATCAGTTTTTAAACCTTGGTTTACACCAAGGATTTGACCATGTAGTTGTTGTTCTTGTGTTCCTGGTATAATTTCATCTAACAAGCTTTCCAATTTAGGAAGATCTTCTTGCATTTCAGAAATTGCTTGATTTTTTGGAATTAAATATTCAGTGATATATTTATAGAACACTCTTGCGTTGTGTGCATCTAGTGTTTTATAATCAAAGTCTGATAAATTATCAGATACTCCTTCTTCACTGTCTTCAGGATCGTATGAATTTTCTAAATAGTCTAATTCGTCTCAAACAATAGCATCAGGATCTGGTTCATATTCATCATCTCCAGAACTCATTCTATCATTTAACATATTTAAAAGAATTGCTAATGATTCTGGATTATTTAACTCGTTATAACAAGCGTTTAAGAACGATTGGAATTCTTCTGTATAATTATAGCTTCCTTTTTCTCGTCTATTATAATACAAGTTCCTAATTACAGTCATTAAATCTGCACTGGATATTGAACCAGGTGCCTCATCTGGATGTCTAGATTCATATCAACGTCTAACAAAATTATTAGGCTGTTCTTCTATTTGTCCAATAGAGTTTTGATAAATCGGATTTCCCTTTTTATCAAGTTTGTAGAATAGTCTATTAATTCAAGAAACACCGTATTCTGAACCAGAGTGATCATCATCATTTACATTTGTTAATAATCATACAAATTTATTATTATCGATTCCATCCAATGTTCTACGATTTAACACAAATTGTAAAGCATTTTCTAGAGATCCTGTTCTTCTGGTAGAATCATATAAGTCAGTTTGAGCATAAGATGCAACTACATTAAATATAGGTGACATCATTATATCAGATATTTCTCTAAATGATTTGCCAATTCCCAATAAATATGTATAAATATCAGCAAATTTAGTTGAAGCATTTATCTTAGAAAGGATTAGTAATTTAGCGTTATCCGTAGCGGCTGAAATTAATTCTGATAGAGCGGATGCTGCATCTATCGGAGAATCTCAAGTTCCATTTGATTTGGCATCTAGATAAGTAATTAAATTTTTTAAATGTAATACATTTCCTTCTACAAAATCTGTACCCTCAAATAAGTGACTATTTGCATTATTTTTAAATACTTCTTCTATCGTTTTTCCATCAGCTCTATTAAAAGTAATATTAGCTAAACTAGGCATTCTATTAATAAGCGATAGTATTTTTGAGAAATTCAAATTTGCTAAAGTAGTAATATCATTTTCTCCAAGTTTTGCATTATAAACAATATCCATTATAATTGGAACTATTCTAGACGTTTCAATTGGACGTTCTAAAATACTCTCAATTGCACTCAATTGTTTGTTCATGAACGTAGATGCTGCAAAGAAGTGTTTTAGAGAAACTGCACCAATACCAATAACTTCTCTACCTACCATGTTTTGTTCTTGCATCATAAACTTAGTAAATGAATTATCAAGAGTCATAACTTGTTCATCTTTTGCAAGAGTTGAATTTCCTGCAATTTTTTCAAGTGTCTTGGTAGAAATAGGTTTACCCATATTGATTTGAGTAGCTGGATCTCTAAGTACTTGTAAGATAGCACGAACTACTGTATTTTGTAATGCAATAGTCTCTATTTTACCACTACGTTTAGAATTTTCATGTTTGTTTAAAATAGATATTACTTTGTTTCTATCACTTTCTTTTACAGAAGAATCAAAATTAACTACAGTGGTTTTACCGGTTAAAATAGGATTTAATAACGAAACTTTTCCATTAAGAATTTGTTCAACATCTGATAATTTAAGTGTATTTCTTGCACCAGTTGCAACAGAAGCTGTAAATGTACGTTTGTTTGTTGGAGCACTTAATAGTAATACCTCATATGGATCGTAATCTTCTTCTAGATCAGATAATGTTGGTAATGTTCCATCTGGAAGTAATCCAAATCCCATCATATAGTCTTTGTCAATATCATAGTCACTACCTTGCATTCAAGTTAGCTGTCTAGGTACATAGACTTCATTTAATATACTGTCTGTTCATGTTTCTACCTTTACATCCATAAATGATTGCATAGACTGTGATGGAATACGAGTTAGAATATAATTTAATTGTGCTTCAAACGCATAGTACTGTTTTTGAGCTAATTTCTCTAATCGTCTGTTATTCTGGCCGTCCTCAAGAATGAACAATTCACTAGCTAGATTAGAATTATTTATTTCTGCAGCTGTGAATACACGATTTCCTATTCTAACATTACTTACAGCAACATCACCACTAAATGAATTAGGAGAAATTACTTTAAGTAAATCTTTCCAGTTAGATGGATGGTAATTGTATCTAATGTGTGAATATGCTTTTGATTTAACTACATCATTAAATGCTGCAGCATCTTCAACAACTAATATATCGTATCCATCTTTTGACTTATAGAAAGATTTTCCATCGGCATTAAATAGTTCCTGATCGTTATATTCATACATTCCATCACTATTGATCTTATAGTCTCTGTTTGGAACGCATCCGTATAATCTATCAAGTTTTGAATTAACGGTTCCTAATATTACACAGGTTTTATTACCTTCCTTATCGAATATTACTGCATCATATAATCTAGGATCAATTTCATTACGTTTTGGCATAGAATATTTATTTAATAATCTCTGCTCAAAGAATCCAGATTTTTGATATCTTATATCAGCAATACTATCACCAGGACGTAAATCAAGTGCCTTAGCATTTGCTCTACCCATTATTATTTGACCAGAAGCTTTATTATAATTTCCAACAGTTATTGTTGCTCTCCTTGCTGTTCCATCATA
Organism: Methanobrevibacter sp.; assembly: GCA_017652345.1. The sequence goes on along the minus strand of JAGCBE010000255.1, from coordinate 28,321 downwards.
ATTTACTTCAGGATTTAATAGTCCGTCTAATGCTGCTGGAGCAACTATGTTCATTGTACCATTAGTACTAAGCTTCTTCGCAAAATCTTGGATTTGATATTGACACCAACGTAATGCTAATGGAGTTAATTCAGCTCTTTTTCGTTCGATATCTCAATCGTCATTTCAAGATGATAATTTTTTACGAACATCACTACTTATTTGTCCGGTTATTCAGTTTATTCCAGATCCAGCTAATGCCGCAGATATCGTTTCGTTTCTTTTTACTGCTGCAAATAATTTAGATTCATCTGAAATTTCAATACCCTTTGGAACAATTTTACTATCATTTAAGTAGAATGCAGCTCTAGTCCAATCCAAATCAGATCAATTTATTGTAATATTATTTCCATCAATTGTCGTTTGAATTGTATCTTGGGCTTGACGTAGTTCTCTAGGTTGACAATCTCAAATAAATAAATCGTAATCATCTTGTAAACCTAAATGTCTTACAAAGTCTAATGTTTTAAGATCTCGTATAGCAATAGGTTTACCAGCACCAAGCATTCCTTTTTGACGAATGATAACAGTATCTTCCATTCCAATTATAAAAGGATCTGTTACCTGATATATATAAGGATTATCAATTATTCCAGTAGAAGGATCTGACATTTGATCATCAAATACATTTTCTGCATTTCAATGAATATCAATTAATCCTTCTCTTTGTTTTGCAACTAAATCATTACGAATACTATCTTGGAGTTCGTCCATGAATCCATAAGACAGGTTTCCGTTTTTATCAACGATTTTGAATAATTGCATTTGGCCATAAGAAGGTGTGTTAATACCTCCAAAACCAGGGAATTTTCTACGAATACCTAAATTATTAAGAGTAGAAGTAATTGTTGCTTGGAATATACCTTTTATTTGATTCGAACTAAAAGGAACTTTAGAAGTAGTGTTATTATACTGTAGTGCTTTTGCTGCATTTATTACAAAAGCTTCTGCGATTCCTATAGAATCTTTATTTCCTCCAATAAAGCTTTCTACAAATAACTTTCCTACTTTTAAGTAGATGTTCTTATCATAATTTGGATTATCTACATCATTTAATACATCAGTGAATTTAGATATATTCTTAATAGCAATTCGTCCGATCATATCATATACTCTATCTACAGTTGTTTTTGCAAAACCGTTCTGTATAAGAGCAGATATCATCTGAGTCATTTCAGAAACAGATGCTTCATCGATTTCGTGATCAGCATTCATTTGTACACCAGCATGAGTTGTACCAATTTCGAAATATTTTAATTGATTTGCATTTCCAGCACTAAAGATGTCCACATTATTTACATTTGTAGGTCCAACTTTCATTGCACTTTTATTAACTACAAATGAAATCATATGTTTCTTTAGATTTTGATTACAAATAATATTATTTACTATTTCTAGATTAGCATCACTTCATACTAATTGTTTAGACACTTCGTCTAATTTTTCACAATTCTTACCACCAAAGACTTTATCTAAATCAGTAATATAATTAATTGCTATAGATTCAGGATTAAGTAATCTACCTTCTTTTCCGTTTTTATCACATTCTCTTTTTACTACGTCAACATAAACTTGTCCATTTTCAACCCTAGAAGAAACTGATTCTATTTTATAATGCATTCCAGTTAAGGCATCTTTGTAATAAATTGCATCATTATGACTTATTCTTTTTCTATTATCATCAGAATCAAAATGTACATCATTTAAGTCATAGTAATCAGAGATATTAAATCCTATCATATCGTTAGCAGTAATTCTCTTTACACTATGCATTTTTTGATAACGTCTTTCTACATCTCTAGATCCACGTCTATTTGCATTGTAATCTGGGAATTCTGCCCATTTTATTTCATACATTGTTCCTGTAGCAGGATCAGTGTAATTAATGATAGATTTCTTAATAGCTCCAACTGCACCATCTCCCAACGATTCGTTTTCTTGCATTGCTACGTATGGACTTGCAGTACCAGAACCGTCATTTGCATCGTTTCCAGCGTTCTCTCCTAAGTAATTATAGGAATAACCTTGAGCATCATCTACAACAGAAATTAATCATGTATCAGATACACCATATTTTAATCCCTGAGCATAAGGTGTTCTAATAGCACCACCGATAACAGTACGTTTAAATTCATCTCCCAATCTTGCAGCAGTAGATTTAATGTAAATTTCATCCTTTGTTTTTTGATGAGTTTCATTTTCTCTTGATAATTGAGCCTGCTTCAATTGGTCAGGTGTATTTGAATTCATTATATCTTGAATTCTTTGTCTGTGTCTAGCCTCCTCTACTACTAATGGAGTACCTTTGTATTTATCTGAGAAACCATTTGTTGCTCCAAACAATAGATTATTAAAAGAATGTGAAAGAAGTCCATCTGAAAGCATATATGCTTCAATAATAGGATGTAGTTCTACTCTAAATGCATTATTTAAATCTAATGTTTCATTACCAGTTTCATCAAATGCACGATAAGCTTTCATTGTTCTGCCAGTTTCATCAACTCATCCATCACCTAAAGCATCTGCTCAAGAATTAAGTTCTGAAGTTAAACTACCATCGAAAAATGCATCAAATTTATATTTTACATGACTTAAACTTTTTGCTAATTGAACCTTTTGTCCAGCCCAATATCTATTGAAAGAGTCTTTATCAAATAAATACATTTCAGCTTCATGTAAAAGAGTTGTATTTAAATCATAACCTTTTTGTTCATCTGAAATTTTATATTCAGAAAAATCTAAGGATTCATTTAAATCAACATCTTTAAATGCATCACGTAACTGTTGTTTACTAGTTATTCCAGATAATAATTTACGTAGATAATTTATATTATGCTTTAATGCATCAGTAGTAATGTTTCCTGAAACAGGTACCCAGTTAGAATCATTATTTAATGAGAATGCTCGTTGATATCTAGACATTATATCAATTAATTGATTCTTGACAAATATTCCTCTATTTTGACGAATCTCATCTAACATTCTAACTTGAGCAACCATTCTCTCAGATTCAGATGTACTTATTAACGCATGGATAACATCACTTAAATTATCTCCAGCAAAAGTAGTAATTGAATCAATATTGTATTCAATTAAGAAGTGTGTCTTTTTATCAGAATATGTAATAGGCTGTAAAATAATTGATTTTCCATCCCTTAACCTCTTTAAGAAGTTTTCAATTAATTCTAGATGATAAACTTCTTTCGAAGTTAATTGATTAGATCCTTTTGTACTATCGTTTCGTTTTACGTCACCTCTAGTATAAATATTTCCAATAGGAGTTTTCTTTGCATTAGGATGTCTTCTTACTAAGATGTCTTGTGCAAATGTATTATTTCTACGTGCACTTCCATCATGTAATCCACTACGTAATTTACTTTGAGTTTGTAAAGAATGAATAAACTCTTTTACTTCATAAACAGATGATGTTATTTGATAGCTAGGTAATGCATTTCCATCTTCATTACGAATAACATTAGTATCTGTTGTTCCATAGATTTTACTCATTAATCTTGCACCTAAATCGCAATCTGTTGTATAAGGGAATGTTACTAATATATCATTATCGAAGTAAATAGGACTAGATTTATCAGAATTCATTTTTACAAAATCACTAGAAGCGTATAGAGTTAATGCTAACGGTTTTATAAAAATTGAGAATAAATCTGGAACATGCATTGTTTTTACATATTCGTTTACATCACTTGGAATGGGAACACCCAATACAGTACGAATTAGGTTTGTTACTTTAGAAGGATCTAAATCAGGTTTTCCTGATGTTCCAACTTCAAATTGATATTTGTTTCTTCCTTTTTGGTCTAATTTTATATTTATTACAAAATTATCACCATTTGCTAATAGATCAGAAAGGATTATTTTATCTTTTTGAACGTTTATTTTCAGATGACTTAACATATTATTATACTGTACCGGATCTGACTTAAATCTAAATACAGCATTTTTTATGTTTCCTTGGAATCTGAAGTTTTGAATATCAACTAATCTATCAGTTAATTCAGTTGTAGTCATTTCTATTTTACGTGTAGCACTATTATATTTAGGTTTTACAGTAAGATATCTATAACGAACTGTTTTCTTAGCTTGATTAATAAATATTCTTTTTAGTTTTGGACTTGACATCAAGTGTTGTTGAATTCCACGAAGAGCTGCAATTTCATCAGTAGTTAATTCGAGTTTATTATCCTTTATAAATTCTTCTATTAACCAACTCCAGTCAGAATTAATATCTCCGTGTAAAGTATTTTTAATTTTAGTAGCTCTTGGATTACCGTACGGAAATACGTCTGCTCATTCTTTTACACGAGTCATTAAATTACTAAATGTTGCAAATCCAATAGATTTATCAGTATCTTTTCACTCAGATGTACCATCTGGATTTTTAACCAAGGTTCTTCCGTGAAAATATTCTAATAATTGTTTAACAACGGCTCCAGAGTAATCAGAAGCATCTGCGTATTCATCACCCCATGAAGAATCGTATTCAACTTTTCCTCCCATGTATTCATACATGTTAGGTCCAGATTCAACACTGTCTTTATATTTTCTTTTTACACGAATGACATTTTTGAATTCTGTTTCTACTAAATCGTTGAAATTCTTTAATATCATGTAAGTTGCAAATAAGCTTCCGTCTGGATCAATTGCCTGTTTTTTATTTTGATATTCTGCTAATAGTGTATTAATAGCTTGTGTAAATTCGGCATCTGTACTAAACTCAGAAAAATAGTTATTTACTCCATGAAGTTTTTCATAGAGTTTATTCATTAATTCAACTTTGTAGTCAAATAAACGTTTATTTAATAAATCCATTTTAGACAATGGATCTATTACATAATCTGGATTTAGTAAAGTCTTTTCATTAGGATCATATAAAATTGATTCTACAAGTCTTTTTCTAAATTCCGAAACCATGTTACCATATGCAGCAATAGGATTGTTAAGAGTAGTTTCTGTTAAGAAAGCTCCTTTTATTCCCAATTGTTCCGTTCTTTTTTCTGATAAAGGAGTACTTTCTACAACAATAGTTGCGGGAGTATTTGATTGTTTTGCTTGGCCGACTTGAAACCGAGGGCCAAAAGCACCCTCGATTCCAAGTTCTTTACCAAGTATAATATCCATTGCCCGAGCCCTACTTTCGTCTGTATCTCCAATGAGTTTCTTAATTGCTATTTTTAAATCCTCTACGTCTTCTGGAGAGAAACCACTATCTTGATCTAATCAATTTTCATAGTCAAATCCAGAACGTAAGTGATTAAAAACTTTCATTCTTACAGTATTATAGTGCTGTTCTGGAATATATTTAGTTCTACAATCTGCCATTTAACAAGCCTTTTTAGGAAGTTTATCAATTTCATTAATTAAATCTTCGTATTGTTCTACATTAACAAAGTACCAATCCATAAATTCATTTGATGGATCAACATTCATTAAATGTGATTCAAGATATTTCAATAACTGAGTTTTAGCATCATTGTCCTGAATAGCATCGATAGTTTTTCTAATATTGTTTTCTGCTTCAGTATTGGAACTTTCTAACATACTCACTTTATATGTTTTATCGTCAACATTTCATTCTTGAACAACGTTGTTATTATCAGTTTTAATACTAACTAAATATTTATGGATAGATCCCGTTACTTCTAATGATTCAACTTCGTAATTGTCATAGACTTTCTTCAATTCTTTATGTAACGCTAATCACGCAAGACTTTCTTTACTTCTACTTTCAGAAAGTTTTAAAGAATCGTCTACTTTAAATACTTTGTTTAAATCTTTAGCTCTGTTGAACAATAGTTGATTTATTGCTTCTATTAAATTCTCTGGATTTTCATTAATTAATTCAGATAATTCAGAACTTACAAGTTTTAAGTCTGGATTTTCTAATAATTTTAAAATGTTGTCTTTTCCAGCAATTATATTTTTTAGCTTTAATCAAGACTTGAATCATTTTTTACCATTCTTATTTAAAAGAAGTGTTAAATTATTATCTCCATCTTTCACTTGAATTTCATTATCATTCAGTAACAACAATGTCACTGTATCTGAATTCATTAAAATTCCATTTAAATTACAATTGTTATTTATTCAATCGGTTGATAGTAATACACCTTGTATAGAATAATTATTTCCGTAAGAAGTAACTGTTGCATCAGATTCTATTGTAACCGGTTTTGCTAATTCTTTTAATTTTGTATATAATTCATATTCAGAATCCTTACTTATAACTGTACCATCAGCAAATACTATTTCGTTCTTTCCAAACTCTACAATAACACCATATGCTGGATTATTACTTCCACTTTCTATAAAAATTAAATCGTTGTTTGAATAGTAATAATGACCAAATGGATCTGACATTACATATTCGCCAAACTTTCTAACATTGGACATTTCATCATTTAGTTTGGATTGGATTTTAGGATCTAACGTATTTATTATATCCTGAGATATAGATAACTTTGTAACACCTTCGTTCGACAATGCAACTAATACGTATCCATCAGGTGTTGTTTGAATTCCAATTAAATTAAGTGTTGGATTTTTTGAGTTATTACTATTAAATAATGTTAAATTCTTTCCATTTCATCTGATTGCATATCCATCTTCATTGGAAACAATTGATTCTTCTGTAGTATCATTTATTTGAGCTCCTAGTTTATTTAATCACGATTTTATTTCTGATCTTGAAACATTACCAATAGCAAATAAACTACCATCAGATAATCTTAGTTTTACTGTTCCGTTTTCAATTCTTATTTTTACGATACTAGGTTCATTTGAAGTTTTAAATACATCGCCTACATTATTAGTTAATTCATTTAATATTTGCTTATTAATTTTGACAGGCTTGTTTAGTACAAATTCATCATAATTATCGTAAGATTTGACTTCAACAACGATATCTGATTGTGTATTAGGATTATTATCTCCAAGATCATTTATCGTTTTTAATACGTTTGATCTTGTTTCATCATCTCCAACAGTTACATCGTATGCAGGAAGCATTGCGTCTGCAGTATCTGTTAAATATGTATCGTCTACTTCTTTTAATACAAATTCACTATCATCATTATTTCTATCATAATCTCCAACATATTCAGATGCATACATTCCATATTTAAAGACATCGTCGTTTCTTAACCAATTATCAACTTTGCTAAATACACTTGAAATTGGAGGAACCATAGCAACTAATTCACTATCATAAATATTATAGTATCTTAATTCTTCTTCAGAATCAGATTTAGCTATTTTATGATAACGTTTTGCTGGTAGTATGGAAATTGTTCCGTCAGCAAATATAGAATGAATATAATCTAAACTATCTGTTGAACCGTCAAGATTATCGATTTCACTTAATAATGCTACTTTTTCATCTCCTACTTTACGCATTAATGCTAGTTGAGATAAATATGAATCTGGCTCTTCTTGAATTCTTTTTAGAATATCATGAACCATTCTTGCAATATTATATCCAACAGATGCATCTAAATAATTCTTTGCTTTTAAACCAGTATTTAATCTTCAAGCTGGACTAGAAGCCATTCTATTGAAAGCGGCTTCTATTACTAGTTCACCATCACCATTAACAGATACGAATAAAGAACCTCGTCTCTTTATATCATTAGTAGAAACACCCTCGAAGTTTATTTTGAATCCATTAAGATAATCAGAACCTTCTGCATTTTTGTAAGTCTTAGATGTACTACCGTCTAATAAGAATTCTGTAATAAAGTTTGACAGAAAACCTCCACCAAATTCTTTTTCGTCTTGGTCTTCTGAACTTCACCAATCCATTGATAGTCTTAATAAAGCCGAAGATAGATTTCCTCTTGCAACTCAGTTCAATAAATCAACTTTTCGTTGTACTGCACGTTTAGAAGCATTATGTTCTATATTACTTTTTGGATCGTAATAATTGGCATCGGTTTGAAGTAATTCAATATCATTATCTGTCAAATGATTTCCAAATTCTTCTTTTAATACTTTCTTCGCAGCCTTTATTGCTTCAGTATCTTGTCCACGCATTATTGTTTGAACAGCATTTTCTATTTCAATGTACTTTTCAAAGCTTATAACACGGTGAGTACCTTTTATTCTACGAGTTTCTCCATTCCCAGAAGATTGTGTAAAATCTAACAGTCTATTAGAATCATCGTATTTTCTACTAAAGAACTGTTTTGCTGAAGATTCATCATCAAGCGTTTGTATATCTAGATCTCACATATTATAGAAACGACCCTTACTATTGTAGAATAGGTGAGCAGCATCACTCATTTCATCAGAAAAGTCTGATTCAGGAGTAATCGGTACAAATACACCACCATGTGTATTTAAGTGGAATTTTTTACTAAATCTACTTAATGGTAAATGTACGCGACCTTTACTAGAAATTAAACTTAATGGAATACTTTGATTGAATGTGATATCATTATAAATTGAAGGTTGTCCAGCTAATCTAATATTTCCCATAGGGATTACATACGCTTTATTTTCGTTTCCAAATACAAATTGAATAAAAGATGTTCTTTTATCTGGATTCGGATCAACTTTATAAACAGCAAATGCATCATTTTCATCGGATAATCCGTCAATTAATAAATCTAATACTTGTTTTACATCATCATTAATTCCATTTAATAATGTTTCTAACTGTTCACGTTTTTCATTTAAGGTGTCTCTAGCTATTTGTTTGTCAGATATAGAATCATCTGCAGACTTACTAGAAGCTAATGCGTAAACTACAGTTTGTACAAATGTTTTGAAATTTTCTTTTTGTTCATCAGAAGCATCTGCTGGAATTAGTGTTCCTTTAGCTCCACTGAACAAAACTTTATCAGCTTCATTTGAATTTAATCATCTATAAAATGCTTCCAATGAATAGAAGTCAGGTCGATCACTATCTTCAGATAAAGCCGCTGTATGAGCTCTATAATTATCTTCGTCTTTATATCCGTCACTATTTCCAGTTCCGTTTAAGACTTCGTCTATTACATTTTTAATTTCTTCTTCTACGTTTGTTCCAGTTGTAGTGTGTGCTCCTGCAACAAATCTTGATCCAGATTTACTAGCACCACCTTGAGAAGTTCCTCCACCGGTAGTTCCACCAGACGGATTTGTAGATGGAGCGGCAGGTGTTCCTACATCACTATATAAATCATCAACTCAGTCTTTATAAGCTTCTAATTCCTCAGGTCTATCGTTTTTAGAATCAATAGAACGTGATGCACCAGGAACATCTGATGAAGAAATTTCAAATGAACCAACTTCATTTAATCTTGGTTTATTTGCTATTACGGAACCATTTCTAGCTCTAGATAATCATGTATTTATAGCTTTTAATCTAGTAAATTTTGGTTCGTAAATGTCTTCAGATAAATCAACATCAATTACAGCATATTCAAATTCTCTACCCTGAACTGCTTCTGGACGAAGTACAATCACATTATCATTTTGTAATGCGTCGTATTTATCAGAATCTGTGATTATTACAACATTTGGCTTTTTAGAATTAAGCTTAGTGAAATTATCGAATTTTGTTACATATTCTTTAATGTCATCAACTACTTTCATTCCAAAGAATCCAGTTGGTGTTTCATGATATTGTAAATTTATAGAAAGATGTGCATCTGGTCTAATTACATCATCTGTAGCTATTGAAGGATTGGATTTTACTGTATTTACTGCTTTATTTAATTCAATGTTAAATAATTGTGTATCTACAAACATTCCTTCATTTGAAGCACGCATGGATGTAGTTAACATAGGTGTAGCACCATATATACAATCTTCCAATCCACTTGTTGACACTAATGTTTCATCACCGTTCTTATATTTTCTAAGAGCGTACTGCTGATTTAGATCACCAGTTAATAAAATGAATACTCCAGATTGTTTTGCAGCCTCACATAATACTTGTAATTCAGCTTCTGATTCAAACGTACCTTCATCTAATGCTAATACTTTAATATCAGAATTATCATTATAAAGACCTTTTAATATTGAACTTTTTACCTTCTTTAATGTTTGTTCAGATAGTTGACATGGATGTCCATCTTTATTTGAATCAACATAATCTTCTGGTCCAAGTTCTTTTCCAAATAAGTCTTTTAATAATTTAGAAGAAAGTACTGTTTTTGAATCACTTTCTATAGAAAGTTCATCTTTCATTTCAGAAAGTCTTCCTGGATCAGTAGTAGTTGCTATAACGTCTATATTTTTACCAGTAGCTTTAAGTAAATCTATTATTTTTTTAGAAACAAGTTTGCTTTTTCCAGTACCGTTTCCTCCTAATATAGCAAGTAAAGAATCTAAAACAGGCATACTGCTGATATAAGTACTCTTATTTTTATTAGGTACTTTTATCTGTTTTATTAAACTATTGTATATTGCTGGATTTTGTACTGTTGCAAATCCCATTCTGATAACCATTTCTTGATTGTCAAATGGATAATCTTCATTTCTATCTAATTTAGATTTATATAAAGCGTGATATTGATCAGGATCGTATCCTATAACACTTAAGAAATATAAAGCTGCAGCTAAATCAGTAACTTCTGTATTTTCATCAGCATCGTAAACTCCAGCATTGTTATCTAAATTAGAAAATGCTTCTCCTAATTTTTTACCAATTTCATCTGGAGCTAAAGTTTTAGTTTTAGATACAAATTCATCATAAACTAATTTTTCTCAGCGTCTTACTGCTGCAAAATAATCTTTATAATTTTCTCTGGTTACGTTATTAACATCAACTGTTGTATCTGCAATTGCTTTTGCTCATAGATCGTCAGTATCTATTCCAAATGCATCATGTAAACCTTTTACTAACGTAGGTTCTTTTACATTTCCAATAAAGCGCCTCATATATTTTGGACGCATATTCAACTGTACTTCTACTTGTTTTTCTGCATTGGATTCAGTATGACTATCGCTAATTCCAAGAAGTGTGTTTATACGACTTTCAATATAAGATAATTCTCTATTATAAAGTGCTATTTTTTGATCATCTAAAACTATAAAGTCATCAAGTCCTTCTTTTTGACGATACGTATTTATTGTATCGTTGAATCCTCCTAGACCCATACTTTCAATAACTGCTTTTATTACTGGAATAAGGTCTTTTACACGTCTAACTTGTTTTTCAGATTTTGGATTCATAACATACTTGTTTAGTGCTTCCTGTGATCTATTATATTTTATTTCATCACGTAAGAAGTCTAATACAGGTATTTCGTCTTCTCCAAGCATTATGGTAATGTTTGCCATTAGGTCAGTTATGTGAGAAGGTTTTATTTCAGACTCTAATTCTTTAATAGCTTTTAGTTTTTCACCAACACCTTCAAGTAATCCAAATAAATTTTGATCTATTTGTTTTTTAAGATCTGGATCTACGATCTTGTTTAATACATAGTCTTTTAATTCCTGAAGTTTTTCATCCCAGTTTGCTAAGTCGTTTTGCATTGCATCAACAAAACTACTTATCATTCCTAATAGTTGTTTTACTTGAGGTGAATTCTGAGCAAAGAAATTTGTTGTCATTGATGCAAATGTATCTTCTGCATCTATTAATCTTAATACGTCTGCATCAACAATATTTCCATCTTGGTCTACATATTTAGATATTTCGTCTTCAGAAATATTACTATTTAGATCAAGTCAAGCTTGTTCTTCATCGGTTAAAGATTGAGTGTATGCTAATTTTGCTTGTAATGCTCTTAAGCGTTTTGCTTTATAAATCGGTAATAAATTAAAAGCAGCAGCTTTATTTTCAGCATCAGCGACTCCATCCATAGTTTCAGCAAATGAATCGCTTACTGTTTTTGTATCAAAATCATATCCAACACTGTTTATTTGTTGAGCGATATGTATTGCATCCTCTTCTTGATTTGATCTAGTACTATATGTAGCAATCATCTCATTTGCATTTAATTTAAATACGTCTAAGATGTTTTTTACTACATTTCCGAAGACTGGGTTGGTGTATCCCAGAACAATTTTGTTTGATTTTAAATAATTAAAATATTCTTCTAATGCTTTAAGACTATCTTGAATATCGAATTCGTTTAAATTAGCATGAACTTCAAATCCTGCAGGTGTTCCTTCAGCAAAAGATTGTGCTTCTGGATTGACAGATACTGTTCTATTTAATACCGCTGGATCTAAATTACTAATTGCGGTTTTCATTGAATTCTGACTTTGTCTTACTTTTTCTAATTCTGTACTTAATACATTGTATTCTTCAGAATTTTGATCAAGAGTTTGTAACTGTGCTTCTAATTCTTTAATTCTTGTATCAAATTTTGCAATTTGTGAATTATAGAAATCATAAATAGTTACATCCTCTAAAGCAGAATCCATTATATATCCTTCTAATTCAGACGCAAGTGCTTTTAAAGTTGGATCTAATGTTTCAATTACTCTACGATGAATATTATATGCTTCTCTAATAGCAGCTAATCGATCAGCTCTAGATAATACTTTTTGCTCCTCAGTAATCATATCCTGAAGTTCATTTTTTCCATCAGGAATTGTATCAAAATTTACATTATATTTTAGTCTAGCGTATAATGCAGTATCGTTCATTGCCAACTTTCTTTGATCTTCTTCATCTCTTAATAAATAAATGTTACGAAGAAAATTGTTATGTGTAAATGCAGCTAAACCAATATATTCAGAAGAACGTTTACCTTCAATAAGATCATTATATTCTTTTTGAGCAACTTTTAATTCTTCTTTTCATTTTTTGATACTTTGATCATTTTTAATTTTAGCTTCAGCATCTGATTTTTCATTATCTTGGACATTTCTTAAATCAGATTCTCTTGCATCAATGTGACCTTGAAGTGATAATATTCTATTTTTAAGTTTCCAAGCATCACTGAATATCGCTTCATCTGCACCAGCTTCTGTAATAACACGCTCCATTAAACTAGTGCGATGTCTTCTTTTATATTCATCTAATGATAAACCTTCTGCTTGTGCTGCAGCTTTCATATTATCTTCTGCTATTTTGATAATATCATCACTTTGCATTGCAAGTTGTTTTAATCTATCATCGGATAAAATTAAACCTAAAGAACTGGCTTGATATTCAATTGTGTCAATTACGTTTTTTATTGCATCGTACATCTCATCATTCTGAGAACGTCCAGATGCAGCATCAAAAGTTCAGATTGGTTTTCCAGATGCATCTACTGTTTGACGACCGTTCCAAGACAAGTTTTTATCACCAAGGTGACCTAATTTGTATTCTCTGTCAAGTGCAGCACGTAATTGATCACCATATCCATTGGAAATATACCAAAGAATTCTACGTTTTGCAGGAGTATCTAATAGATTATCGATCTTACCAAAATCATTCTTTCAGTAATTTTCCCATCTAGTTAATCCTTCAAATACAGCTCCACCTAATGCACCACCAACGAATGAAGTTAAATAATGATTAGCAATTTCTTCAGGTGATCATCCAAAATCTAATTTTTCGGTACCATCTTCAGTGACATTAAATCCTAAAGCTTGTGCTGCTTCAGTAATTCCCTTAAATACATCTCCAACAGCTTCTTCCATTGTTTCTTCTATACCTTCATTTAAGGCATGATTTGCGAATGCGAGCGTGGTTGGATAGGCTTTACCTGTAGGAATTTTACTTTTATATTTGGTTCCAAATTCTTTTAATCCAATCCAAAATCTTTTTAAGAAGTTTTCTGCAGCCTCTTTGGATACTGGTTTTCCTGTATTTAAACCAAGTTCTTTTGTTAATTCTGCTCCTTTGGTCTGAGCAAACTCTCTAACTGCAAAACGCATTTCTGGATCGAATCCAAGATTGGAATCTTTAAATAGTCAAGCTTTAAAATAATCCTGATTCATTAAACCATATAAAGATGCTGCAGTAGCAAGAAATCCCAATCCTGCAACAGTATCATTAGCACCAGCATCTTTAAATGTTCTATAAGAATCTTCAGCTGAAGTTAATGCCATATATCCTAACGATATACGTTGTCCAATTTTTTGTAAATCTGCTAGATTTTTAGAATTTTTAACTAATAGAGGGATTTGACCAATCACTCTTTGTGAATACAATTGACCTGCTGAACTACTTAACATATCTGCTACGTTCTCAAACGATCACTGATGTTCTTTAGCGTATTGAGTCTGAGATTTATCAAATCTAGACATAAACGCTTCTCATTTAGACATTGATTGTCCAAATGAATCAGATGTATTTCCAGTAACAATTCCATCAATTGCTTTTCCAACAACTGGTAATACTGAAGATAAATCCATCACAGCTTTGACTGCACCAATATATGGTCCAGCATAAGGAATTGCAAATAATCCAATTTGAGCAGCAGATTTAATTATTGTTTTTGCAACACTTTTATCAATAGAGTCACTATCAAATACATCAAATTGATTAATTCAACTATCGTCTCTAGTGATAACATCACTTACGTGAAGAACATCTTTACCATAGACGGATCGTTTTCCAAGTAATTCATAATACGGATCTCCGTTTTCATCGTATTTTGATTCACCTTTTCTGTGGAAAACTTGTCTTCCGTTTTCTTCATAATATCCGTCTTTATCATAAGTCGCTTTTACCAGCGTCTGTCCAGTTAATGCTCCTCATAGTCCTCTTTGATTCGGTGTTCAATCTAACTTATTTCCATTTTCGTCCCTTACAAAATTTTCTTGTGCAACTTCTCGTTCATCTCAAGATGGAGCTCCAACAACGTTAATACCAGATACACCAATCTGGTGCCTTTGAGGATCTGACTGTCTAATCATTCTAACAGTATTATCAAAGGTACCAGGTTTGTCTGAAAAGATATCATATGGAGAAGTATCCATACCCTTCAATCAGTTATCAACGAAACTTGTTCTAGAAAACTCGTTATAAGATCTAGAAAGACCATCATAATAATCATTAAACCGTTCTTCATTAAATACTCCGGTAGCCTTATCGGTAAAAACATCTTTTACCTGCTGAATGTTTTTATAATAGTCTTTGTCTCTTAACGTTGTATTATCTGGAGTTATTCCACTTGCAAACATTTGATCAAATCCAAAGTCAGGACGATTTAAGTTTGCTGCAAATCAATCGTTTTGTCTATTCATAGTTAAATGCACCTATATTGCCATATGCTTGTTGATAAGCATTGCTAATTTCATTTTGTTGCTGTTTTAATTCGGTACGTCTTCCAAAATTATTGAGATTTGACCTATCAATATATTCATTCATTGATAAGTGCGCACCTCTGTAAGAATCTGGCATTGCCATTCAAACCATACCTCTATAGAATTTAGCCCTATTAAATAAATTATCTTTATAATCTCCAATTTTCAAATCAGATTTCTTTCTATCAACTCTTCCGTATTTAACCATGTTTTCGTATTCTTTCTTATAAAAATCACTTTCGGAAGAATCTAATTGTTCTAAGAATCGTTTGTCATCTTTTGAAAGATCTATTGCATTATCACTAACTATAGCACCAAACGATAAGAAATATGTTGTTTGTGTAAGATTTAAAGAATTTGTAGAAGGATCGTAATTATATTGACTTGAATCTAAACCCAAATCTCTTGCCATACGATCTATCTCTGTTTGAGGCATAGAGAATTTACCAGATATTGCTCTCTGTAATTCATTAAATTTTTCGAATGTATCAAAATCAGGAACGATTCTACCTCGATCATATTTAAATGGAAGTAAAACAGTATTACATTCTTGATTACTATCAAACATTATACCATTATACTCACCAGGATTTAATACTCTATTTCCAAGCACAATTGTACTAGCATCTGCAGCTTTAACTGCTTCTGCTTCTTGTAACATACTAGCTAAAGACATGTTACCTAAACGTTTTTCTTGATTATCAACTACAGCTCCATTTACAATACCTGTGGTAATCATTAATCCAGTATCTGCAATTTTTGATCCTTTTGGTGCAATTGTAACCTGACGTCTTGGTCCATTTAATGATGCAATTCTATATAAGTATGTATCTTGTACTAACTTTTCAGAAGAACCTGCATCTGGATCTATACCAGAAGCTTTTGTTAACTGTGCATCATAATCAATAGACTGTTTTACGTCTGTATTATGCATCACAAGATCTTGGATATAGTTGATTTCACTTCCGTCTCCACTTACAATTGATCTCACTTTTAATAGATTTTGCATATTTGCTGGAAGCTGATCTCAAATAGTTTTTCAAGCTTGTTTCAATCCTTGTGAAGGTTGTTTTAAAGATAATTTGTACATTCCTTCAGGACTATTTAAATCTAAGAAAGCTTGAGCTGCTTCTTTTGATAAATATCGTTGTCCTTCTTCACTACCAAATTCTTTAATTATTCTGTCAATTTCTTTTACGACAGAAGTTATTCCAACCATATTGCGCATATCTTCAAATACGTATCCATCAAAAGCAAGTTCTGGATTTCTTTCACGCATATAAATAAGTTGAGAATTGGATAGTGCATAATGTTTATTTGAATCAAACTCAGAAGGGTTAATTTTACTTATATTTCCTTCTTTATCCTGAACGTACATTCTACCATAAGCATCTAAAGCAAATTCATTACCAGCATTTTCAGATAACATTTTATTAAGAATAGCATCATCTGCTTGCTTATTATATTTTGCTTGTGACATTAGGTTCATTATCTGGAGCATACCAGGTACTACAGAACGATAAGCATCTGTACCTCCAAATCCAGGTACACTAGATAGCTTTTGAGATCTTCTCTGGAATTGAATTAATCTATTATATATGATTTGTATATCACTTGGAAGAAGATTTTGGTCTTTCATTAATCCAAGTAACTCTTTGTCCAAAGGATCTAATTTTGCATCTTCACTATCATCTGAGGATTTTTGTTTTGGCGCACCATATGTTTCTGCTTGTTCAGGAATAAAGGGGGTGTAAATTAATCCACCCCCGTCCTGATATACTCTTAATTTCATTACTTAAGCGTTTTTAAAAAGATTTTTATGATGTTATCATTAAACTTAGCAACCTGTTTATGAACAGCTTTGTTTTGATTTATCCAAACATCTTCTTCTGGTTCATTTTTATAACGATTTCTTCCAACTTTTCCACCCTTCTTTAATGTACCATAACGTTGACGATAGATAAATTCAGCACCAGGACTTAAATTATATTTAGCATATAATCTAATACGTTCTCTATTAAGAGCATCCTGATGATTTTGTCAAGCTTGATCGTATTGATTTCATACACCCTTATTTTCAGGAGCACGTTGCAATCAGTCGTTTACATCAGTATATTGATCTCTTATAGAACTATCTAGTGCTAATCATTGACTGTAGTAATCTCCAAGTTTTCCATTTCAACTACGTTCATACTTATCATCAAGAGCATTTGCTGCATTGTTAAATGCAAATTGATTAGCTTTTGCAATATTTGAATCTGTTTTTGCACGAACTTCTCTAATCGCATTTGCAATAGATTGACCAGTTTGCATATCATAAGAAGCTTGATTTTGAGCTAATTGCATTCTCATACCAGCCGCTCTAGCTAAATTAGAATTAAGCACTTCTTGATCAGATATATGCTGTTTGTTGGCAATTTCTGTATTCGCTTTATTAACATTAGCATATTCTGCAGAAGCACTTCTAGTAGCTGTTTCTAATGCTCTATTAATGTTATCTTGTTTTGTTAATAGACCGGCTAAATATGCTGTATAATCTGCAGTTTTTGGAAGATTATCTACACTATTTTGCTGTTTTAAATAAGATATTTGTGCGTCAGCTGCTGGATTTGCAGTGCTATACATATCAAAGTGAACACGTGGAGTACCGTAATAGGATTCTCTAATTCCTTTTTCCATATCATCACGTACTTTCCTTCTATACCTTGCTTTTGCTCCATATTCAGCTGCACCTAATAAAGTACTATATAAACTAGATAACGCTTTAGAAGTGTCTATATTATTATCTCCGTATTTTGAATTTCCTGTATTTGAAGATTGTGCATCTGTTTGAGTAGCACTTGATAGTTTAATAGGCTCTTCATTAACTGGTTGTTCATTAACCGGTTGATTATAATGTGATAAGTCGTAACCAACAGCGTTTGGATCATAAGCTCTTCCATAAGCTTCTGTGATTGCATCTTTTGCTCCAGCATAATAAGCCTCAGGTGTAGAACCTTTTAATTTAGCTGGTGGAGTTGTAGAAAATGGATTATAATCTACAGCTGTGTCATCCATTAAATTTCATGGAAGATCTCTTCTATAATAATTAAATCTCCATCCATTTTGAGCTTTTATTACACCACCTTTCTTATAGAAAGGATTTCTTACCATACCGTAAGGTTCTTCGTATTGATTATCTGTACCAGGACGTGTAATAAATATCTGAGGATGTACTACTGACTGACGTCTTGCTAAATTATAGAAATTTCTGTCAAATCTTACACCATTACCTCTAGTAATAACACGTTTACTCATTTTAGGATTTAATGTAATTCTTGTTTGCATTTGTCTTGTTGGAACAGGTACTACAACATCTTGAATTACAGCAGGTAAGTTGTTAGGATTCGGACCTCCAGCTGAAGTAGGAACAGATGATAATGCTCAACCGCCATCATTTACTGGTACTTGTCTAGTAGATACTGGAACTCAAGATTTACCATCTCACACCATACGACTAGATTTAGCACCACCAGCAGTTTGTCTTAAACTAGCACGTTTTGCATCATTAGTTAAAGTTGCACGATATGCTTGTTGTGATTCGCCAAGACCATACCACCAATCGTGTCATTTATTACCATTTGCTTGTACGGTTTCTCTAGTTGTTGCCTTTTTAGGTTTAAATACCTTTTCAGTGTTTTTATTTCCTCAATCTTTAGGTTTTAAACCCGGTGCTCATTTAGAAGTTGATGTTAATAAAGAATTAACATCAAATTGTTCTGAAAATTGTTCTCTAGATAATTTAGATTTTGCAAGTAATGCATCAAATAATTTTTCTGGACTATCTATACTTTCAACTTCTTTTCCAGTAAGAGTTAGGGTTTTTGAACCATCTTTACTTTGTAATTTAACATCTTCAAATCCCTTTACTTTCTTACTACCTTTTCCTAAACCTCCGGATCTTGCAACACCGATTCCAGCAGTAATACCATTTACAACATTAGAAACATCTCTAACTGTAAATTTTTCGCCATTTGCTATTTTCTTAGCAGAAGTGACTACAGCAGAACTTAATCCATAAACAGATGCAGCTTTAATGATTACAGGAAGCGCTGATTTTACAGCTTTTACAACTTTTCCTGACTTTGCAGCACCGCCTATAAAAGGTAATAATGTTGCAGCATCCATAGCTAAATTAACACCTAATTGAGCACCTGCACCAGAGGTACCTCTTTGTTTATCTGCTTCAAATCTAGCCAAAGAAGATGCAACTCCAGTAGCAGTTGATGCTACATTTGCACCAGGAACAAATGCTAAACCAAGAGATGCTAAATCAGCACCTAATGCCATTAAGTCATTAGTGTCAGCATTAGTTCAAGTATTAGATCCAATTTCAGATAAAGATGATGCATTTTTAGTATTTACAACGTTTGTTGAAACTCGTTTCTCAGTGATTCCTTCAGACTTTTTGTTACCACCAGCAAATCCACCTCCAGCTAATTTTGCAACATGTTGCATTTTACCGCCGTTTCTAAATTCAGTAGGTGAATCTACAAAATACGAACTTCTTCTGTCTCATTTACTTCCTTTAGATGCATTTATTAAAGCTTGTTGTAAAGCATTAATTTGAGATTCACTCATGAATGTTCTTAATTTACTTAAGCGATAATCTACATCATTTTGTTTATCTCTTGCAAATGCCATTCCAGGAATCATTATTTCCCATCAGTTATCAAATGTTTTTGAACCAATGCCTTCTCCTAAAGAATGAAGCATGTTTACAAAGTTTTCTCTTGCTTTTGCATTACCTGCAATTTTATCAATTCAACTTTGATCACTCATTAAAACTTTTGCAACCTCAGGAGGTAAAACGACGTCTTTACCATTAGCAAAACCTGGCATGTTATCCAAGTGTAAAATAACATCTGAATCAGGTTTGTTTATATCACGATAAATTCTAATTCCAGAATATTCTCCGTTATTACCAGTTATATCTTCGTAATATTTATTAGCGTATTTACCAGATCCACGTTTAGATACTTTCTTATAAGTTAATAGATTTCCAGCAGAAGTACCACCAACTATTTTAGAGAGATCCTCTCTAGTAATATCGTCTCTTACTTTATTACCATGGTTATCTAATAGTGCAAATTTATAATTATATTTTGCATACGGACCGTCTTGAACAGGACTATTTAAATCAATATACTGAATTAACTGCTGTCCATCCTGCATTGAACCATCATTTAATGTATACAATCCAGTTAAATTAGAGAATTGCATACCAGGATTTATAAATGAAGAATAAGAATCTTCAGATAATACACCTGGATTATCCATTTCTTCTGGAGTAAATCTAGTTTGAATAATTTGATCTGCTCCTATGAAATCACCATTTTTAACTAAATCATTATAACCACCGCTTGCATTTAAGATTTGCGCAAGTGCCGCATTATCATTCTTATATAATCCACCATTATAATAAGTAAGTCCTCTTAAAGGATTATATCTTCCGTCAGCACCATATACACTATTATAAAAGTCGTCATTAAAATAAATATTTCCAGCGCCTAGTCCAAAATCAAATGAACCAGCTTTAGCTCTCCAAACGCCATCATCACCTAATTCGAAATTGTTTCCAATTAACTTATAAAGATCCTCATTATATCCAGAATCTTTAAGTTTTTTACGAATTTCTTGTTCTTCTTTAGATTCTGCTGACTCAGAACTTGCCGCAGCTGCTACATTTCCTATATTAAAGTTATTAAAAAAGTCTCTTGCAGAAGCATCAACACTTTCGTAACCTCCTTCTGCTTGTCTAACTTTGTCTAAATTTGCATTTCATATAGATAGTGCGGCATTACGTTTTTCTTCTGGAGTAGCTCCATTTAAAGAATTATATCAAGCTCTTAAATTAGCTTTTTGCTGATCAGATAATTTACTGGTAAATTCGTTTTCGTTTTCTCAAGAATCATTTGACAGTCAATCCAAATAACTATTAATACGATCTTTTATTCCAATGTTGGCCATTGCGTTTTCATCGTATCTGTTGTTTTCTCCATTAAAAACAAAAGCTACACTATCGTTACTGTGTTTTGTTTTCTTAACAGGAGCCTTTATTGGAGAAAATTGTCTTGCTGTGTATATTGCTTCAGAAAATGCATTTCTAGGGGTATTTGCTATATCATCAACTACTTTTCTAAAAAAGCCTCTTTTTCCAGCTCTTTCATCAGACATTGAATCTGGGTGTGAATTGGCTGTATTATCTACATCCAATATGACATCTTGTCCATTTCTTAAGTCAGATAATCATTTTGCATAAGCTTCTCCTTGTCTAGGATCTTGAAGTTTTGCATGTTCTGAAAACTGACGATATGTTTCTTCGGAATTACCATAATCAATTCCGTCTATTATGATGTGCCCGTATGTTGGTTTTCCTCCACTTTGTAATTTTCTCACTCGACTCATAATTCATTAATTTAAAATTAACCATTATACTAAAACAGGGGATTGTTCATCCCAACCCCCTGTGTATCTATCATCGTGAGAATACTATTTAATTTTAAGTCCACCACAAGCTTTCTTGCAAGATTTTGAAATCTTACCACCTTTCTTAAAGACAGGTTGTCCTTGCTGTGCACCAGCGGCTTGCTGAAGCATTTCCATGGCCATCTGAAGAACTGCTGCAACTGCATTAGGATCACCTAATTCCTGAAGAAGCATTTGTAATAACTGTTCTGCAACCTGAGCCATTTGTTCCTCTGCACCACCCTGTGCAGGAGCTCCACCTTCTACTGGTGCTCCTTCTGCAGGAGCTGCCTCTGGGGCTGGACCACCCATTTGATATTTACGTAATTTCATATAATCGATTATTTAAAGTTAAACATAAATTTCTTATTCATATACTATACATATATTCGGCATCAAATATAGTAACTATTTTTGAATTTTCCAAATTTTATTTAATTTGTTTATGTAATCTAAATTTCGTACATTTGTATTAGCTAATGAACATAGAGTCGGAACGAGCATAAGTGCTACTCGACTAACTACATTTACTCATTAAGCGTTTTCCCCGGCTTTAAGGCTGGGGATTTTTTGTTTATAATTGAATTGATGATGGATCATCAACTTCTTCTGCTGTAACGAAATCACCACCAATTACAGGATTATTTTCTAAGTAAGTTACACGATTGTCTAGATTTGTTACATTATTGGTAAGATTTGTAATTGTCTCAGAATCTGCAATTCCAGATAATGCTTGATTTAATTCATCATGTGTAACTCTTGTACTTTCTAAACCTCCAACTCTACCTGTTAAGCTAGTAACTCTATTGCTTACATTTGCAATAGAATTTCTTAATTCAGTATCATCATAAGATGATGGATTTTCTTCTAGAGCTCTAATTCTTGGTTCAATATATTCTTCAAAATAAGCGCGTAGTGTTTCGATATCTATACTTCCACTTCCTCCAGCGCCTTCTACATACTGAACTAATTGTGCAAATAAATCAGCTTTAAATAATTCTAATCTATTTGTTAGTTGCTCTCTAGTTATGTATCCTGAATCACAACCACAACCGTGGTCTTTGTCTCCAGGACACGGTTTTGGAGGCATCGGTGGCATTGGAGGAAAATGAGAACAGTCTTCTGCAAAGTCTGCTACTCGCATCCATCTAACTCCATTCCATTTCCAAAAACTTCCGTCTGGTTTACATCAAATATAATTTTTTGGAGGTTCGTTATCATCATACGCAACTCTTGAAAGATGCTCTCCTTTTGGATGACGTAGGTCATCTGGTGTATTACATGGTTTTACAACTGTTTTTGCCATATCAAATTAATTTTCTACGTATTCTGGACCACGGTTATCTTGTGCATCCATTTCTTTAAAAACATATCTTCCTAGTGCTTTATAATCTTTATCATCTTTACTTGCATACGCTTTTTTAGCTTTACGGATTATTACAGCACTTGATTTTCTACTAAATATTCTTTCACCGCCTTGTAACTCGGCTTGCACATTACCATCAGACCCATATACATATAAACGATTTACAGACAATTCTGGATGTTCGTCTATGTCTTCGTCTTCTTCATTTAGTTCTTCAAATAAATCTGTTTTATCTCCAGCTTTTACACCAGAGTTGATATTTAATTCGATTACACAAGATATGAATTCTGAACTTTCTGTTATTAGTTCTTCAGAATTTGGTTCTCCTTGTTTAACAGAAATTACATTTCCATCCTGATTAACAAATATAATATCTAATGGAATTTCGGTATCTTTCATTCAGAAAGAGAGTTCGGGTTGTGGATCATCTGAATAATCAAATAACATTCCTTCATCTGGATCCATTTCAATAACTCCCATTAAACCTCTTTCCTTTTCTTCTTCTGTTTGAGCAACTGTTAAATGATAAACAGAATCACCTATTTGTACATCAATAATATCCATTTTTATTCCTCCTCTGTTATCATTCCAACATTATCTTGTGTATTTTCTATTAATTCATTAGCAATTAGTTTTCCAGCTTCTAACATAGCTGCTTCTGATCCGTCTTTACGTAATGCTTCTAATTGCTTAGTTACTTCTAGTCTAAATATAATTTCAGAATGTTCGATTTCTGCTACCTGTTCTCCAACTTCACCACCATCGGCAGCCATAACTGGAATTCCCTTTTTTGTAGCATCTTCTAGATCTGGATTAAGTTCAGCTAAATAATTTTTTCTTGCATGTAGTGCACCTTCTGGAACAACGTTTGTATCAACACCTACAACACCACCGTTTTGCATCTTGGTAACATTCTGTCGAGACTTAAGAATAGCTCTTGCTTTATCCAATGACATTAATTTTAATCCGTTTTTACCAACTGTTACCCCAAGATAATTTTCACCAGCATACTTTGTTGCATTTTGATGCATTAAATTTTGTCAAAAATCAGATTGAGTTTTAACAGTATTTGTTTCATTTATTTGATTTAAAAGTTTGTCATTTTCTCTAGCTTGTTCTATATAATCGTTAGCTTTTCGTCTTCCAAATAATAACCGTTTGTTTCCAATATCTGCGGCAGCATTCAAGTCGCCCATTGTTCCAGCATATCCAGCCGCTAAAGATTGAGCCTCCTTTGATACATTATAACCTTCAGTACGTCCTCCCATTCAACCTCAAAGCATTGAGTTACCTGGAAGCATATTCATCATGTTATTAAAAGTAGCAGCTCCACCAATCCCAGCTCTTTTAGCAGAATCTTTATTAACATTAGACAGATTTAATCCTGTCATAGTACCTAAAGCATCTACTGCTCCAGTTGCAGCTGCAATGATTTGACCATAACCTGGAATCATTGCGATAGCACTACGAATTGCACTCTGTGTGGATTTTTGTTCATCTGAAAAATCTTCTCCGTATTTATTTCCAACGGCAGATCCTAGATTAGATAACATGTTTCCAGCACTAGCACCCCAAGAAAAACTATTAGCTCCTTGAAGAAAATTACTTGCCATATTACATAGGAGTTACTTGTTTAAAACATGGGTTAACCAAAGTATCTATTCTGGTAATTATTGCTAAATCTTCACCAGAATATCTAATACGAATTTTGGCTCATTTATCTCTTATACGTACTTGTTTTCTACTATTTATTAACAATGGCTCTATTTGAGCGCATCATCTATTTTCTTTATATTGTATATTACCAATTCTCCTTCCAAATTTATAAATATCTTTAAATTCTTGTCATTTAACAATCGCTGACTGTTTCAAACGCTTATCGTATTTAAACGTTAACGGCTCATTTAATTGTTCATAACGATTTGGTTTTAGATTTTCATTTCCATGAATATTTGAAGTAGTTCTAATGTCATTTGGATTATCGGTAATGACCTCTTTTCTAATTGATCGAGATTCATTTAATTCAACAACATCTCTTTTGAATTCATAAGTATCTCCAATAACTGTAATTTCCATTTCTTTTGGTTGTACGTTATTAGATAGAATTTGTATATCATCAAATATTTTATCTACACCCATTGGATCTGATACTACAAATTCAAATTCAAAGATATGCTGTTTATTAAACCAATGTGTAATCTCTGAGGTATTATAATCGTGTTTTCAGATATCGTTGTTAATATCTAAATCCTCGTCTCCAGATTGAATTCCTCCAATTGAAAAAAACTTATCATTTATGTTTTCAGAAATTGTAGGAATTCAATCATAACGAGTTACTCAAATACCTTGATCACCTTTTTGGCGTTCATTGTAACAGATACTATTCATAATTTCAATCATCAAACGTAATTCCTTCGTGAACACCAGTATCCAATACATTAACTGTACACGTTATAGTAACTTCTGAACCTATGTATTTACCAGTTATAGTAGCTTGTCCAGGATCTACTGCAGTAATTGTTATATCACCTCCGCCTCATCCGACTTTTGCTACAGTATTGTCACTAGTTGTTCAATCAATCATACGAGAATTAACTTGTTTTACTGTACAGTGTTCACATGTAATACTAGGAGTCATTTTATATGTTTCTCCCTTAAGCATTATCAGTTCTGTTTTCTCCAAATTTATATTAATTGGCGTATCATATTCTGAATTTACCATACAATAAGTACTACAATTCTTAGTAGTTGCTGTTACTCTAGAACTTCCTCTAGTTAATGATCTTACAAAACCATTATCGTCTACATTAGCACCACCTTGAGCAGTATCTCATACGATTGGTTCTATTGCAGTAGGTGGAGTTATTATTGGAACAATTTGTTTTGTCTCACCCACATACATATCTAAACTATTTGGAAGTTGTAGATTTGTTATATAGTAATAAATTTGTTCCTCTGGTTCATCTGGACCTGAATTATCCACAACTCTAATAGAAGAATTAGTAGTATTACCGTTATAAGATATCGTTAAATTAGCATTTCCTTCAGATATTCCACCTATCGTTAATGTATTATTTTCAATATTTACAGAAATGATAGAACTATCGTAATCCATTATTACATCAGAAGTGTTTATTTGACCAGAAATAGAATAAGTGTACACTTCGTTTACATTTAATGTCATATTCAATGGTAATCCATCAAACGTAGGATTAACTGGAGTTACTGGAACCACTTGTTCTTCTGATACAATAATTGTTACAGTTTTTTCGATACCTTCTCCAGTAATAGTTAATTCTGTTTCTCCAACCCTCAAGCCTTTTATATAATTACCTGGTTCTAAAATAGCTATTTCTTGATTAGCAATAGAATATTGTAAATCATTAATGTTTGATACTACATTTAAATGTCTTGAATCATTTAAGTTTACATTAAATGTAGATGTAACAGAAATATACTTTTTATTTGTATTATAAAAAGTAAACATCAAATCACCTTTAAAAGCATTATAATGTGTTCTGACATCTACTGTTTCTATAGAAGATTGTATATCTGTAAACAAATTATCATTTAAATAAGTTTCTACTCATGTATCAGATATTATTTTGAAGCCATTATCACTATATCGTCATATTTTTCTGGCATCTGTATCGATACCGTATATTCCGATCGGAGTCCTTATTACGGAATGCGGATATTTACTACCGTAATCTTGCGATATCATCGTCATATCATCAGGTAATACACCATGTCCGTAAATATGAATTGCTTCTCCAACGGTAGTTTGCATTAGTGCTCTTTCGTTTATAGGAACTATCCCGATTCCATGTTCCATTACACAGAATAAATTAGACTTCCATGGCAATAGTTTTACAATAGGTCCATATTGTTTATCGTAGTCTTTATAAGATACTCCTTGGAACACTCTGTATCCATTGTAATAAACATCAGTGATATTTTTATTAGAGAATATTATTCTATTTGCAAATTCAGATCGTTTATAAGGAACATCTGGGAATAAATTATATCGTTTTTTTCCTACAGTAGCTGATAATCCATCATTTAATAAGAATGATTCTTCCATTTTATTACCAGTGGTAGTGGAAGCTCCATTTAACGGATAGAACGATCTTGGTGCACCAAGAATTGACATTTCGTCTATATGGAAAGAATCAACTGAACGTAATCCTAAATTATATGAAGATAAGCAAGGGAACGTTATTCAATAACCTAAATCAACTGCATTTAAATCAGATAAGTTTACCTCAGTATAATCTACAATTCCAGATTTTTTATCAATTCCACTATTATCTCCACCTCAACGACTCATTTGTCTTACATACAATTCCCAAGTCAATGGATCTACAATAACATCATTTGCTGGAGCAGTAGGATCTATAAAGTTGGATAATACACGCATACCAACTTTGCAAATATAACAATCACCACTATATACAATTTGAGATTGATTTATAGGAAGTCTTTTAGATATAGCATAATATTCAGAACTATCTTGACGTCTTACTAACAATGCACCATCATCACTTATGTTTTTGTGTTTTACAGAACATATGTAAGGAGACGAAGGAACCAATCCACCTCTAGCTGTTTTACTTTGATTCAAATCATCTCTAGCAACACCTATATATGGCATAAATCTACCTCTAACTAAATTTACATTATGTGTAGAGTTGTATCCATAATAATCTTTAGTTCCATATATTTCATCTCCTATTTGGCTTTCTTTTTGATGTTCGTAGTTATTTCCACCACTTCCATTTCATTCTGCTTCTATATAAACACCATACGCTCTAGCAGTATATTTAAATGCACTAGGATCTGATGCATTTCCGGCTACATTTGAAAAATTATAATCATCTATTGATTTAACCAATGTATTAGGACGTACAAAAACAGCTTTTGCTACAGTTGTTGTAGGATTTGAAATAAAACCGTTTTCTATTATTTCTGAATTAAATATTAAATTATTTGGATCAGGATCTACTTCAGATATTTTTTCTGTTTCATTATAAATAGTATCAGTTTTATATTCTTTAACTATATCAAACTCTGATCCATTTAACATGTCACCAATACTTTGATTTACACATGGATCTAATGAAACAATTCCACAACCGTGATAATGACGTGATAGACCTTCTTTTATGAATCTATATTTTATGTTTGTTTTCGGATCAATACCTGGACCTT
>JAGCBE010000254.1 GCA_017652345.1 Methanobrevibacter sp. | reverse complement strand
TTTAAATTACCTTGCATTAAAGTTGAACCATCAGCGTCAACTTTAGCATTAACAGCATCTAACAATGTATTGAAGTTATCATCAACATGAACTCCGTTAGCTTTAACGTTTTCGACTGTGTCTTGAACCATCGAATGTGGAAGAGTTATTTGAGACATACTTTAATTTCTCCTATTTTATGAATTCCATGAACCAAGATTTGTATCAACTTTTATGTCAGGATGATGAGCTGCATACCAAGCTAAGTCAATTTCATTCTGTAATTCAGTTTCTTTTCTTGTTTCATCTCTTTCTTGAATCTTTAACTTTGCAGCATCAATTTCCATATCTTTAAGCAGTTTTTCTCTTTCTACATTTAATTTTTCAGTTTGAGCTGCAATCTTAGCATTTTCAAGATTCATGTTATTTTGATCTCTATTAGCTTGCATCTGTAATTCAGCAACAGTCTTTTGAGATTCCAAATCAAGTTTCTTGTTTTCAAGATCAAGTTTCTTTTGATCTGTTGTTGGTTCAGCATTAGCTTTATTTTGCATATAAGCTTGAATAGAAGCATCAATTGCTTGTTCAAGTTTGTTTTCAACAGATCTACCAACTCTGAAACCACGAACAACTTCCATAATTGAAACTTTACAAATACCAGCCATTTCAGGAATCTGTTGAATCATGTTTGCTGATTGCAATAACATTTCATTTACAGTTTTCCATAATTCAATGATTTGCTGTTTGTAAGATTCATCTGTGTAAGCTTTTACATCTTCAGAAGCTATTTCTAATCTTGTATCAGTTAATCTTTTATCTTTTAATAATTGAATAGCAGGCATGAATAAATTAGGATCTTCAGTTGAATATTCAATCGTAGATAATTTCAAAATAGATTCATCTTCAAATAATTGACAAATCATTTGACATGCAATCTTTAATATATCTTGTGTGAAGAATATTACTTTAGCTTGATCTTCTTGAATTCTTTGAGTTCCAAATGTGCCTTTCAATCTATTAGTGTTATATGCTTCTTGAGGATTACTTTCACCTTCTAATATGTCATATACACCTAATACATTCTGAACATCTTTAATCAATAAATCACGTTCAGCATTCAATTTATCAAGTACACTGATAGCTGGTGTTGGATCATACCATGCAATTGCTCCAGCTAATCCTCCTTTTTCTATGTACTTAGAAGCATTTTTAATAGGATATAACTTATTATTATTAGATGATGATAATAATTCTTGAATTCCTTCACATCCTTCATCATATCCACCACGAACTCTTACATTATCAATAACTTTAAAGATTTCATCTGTTAAATTGTTGATCTTTAAATATTGATCATATACTTGATAATGTCTAGGTGTTGGAATTAATGTGTCATTGAATTCATCAAACATTAATCCTTCTGGTACACATGGAAAATCAATTTCTAATGGATAATCTTTTTCAACTAATAATCCATCATCTTGCATTACTGGAGCAAAAATATACACTTTACGTGTTTCTTTATCCCATACTTCCCATACAGAAATCATATCTGAATTCTTATCACGAGAATCTACTCCAGCTTCATTCCATACC
Source organism: Methanobrevibacter sp. (assembly GCA_017652345.1). The sequence goes on along the minus strand of JAGCBE010000254.1, from coordinate 8,824 downwards.
TCTACTTCGTATTTTGCTTTTTCTTCATTTGAAGTAAATGGTACATCAGCAACATCAACATCAGGAAACTTCTTCTTAAAATCGTTTTTAGATAATCTTACACGTTTAGCAACCCATGTGATTTCTTCTTTTTTACTAGCTAAATTATGCAAATAATCAAAACATGAAATGTATTCAAAATCAATCTTTTCTGATTTTAAACGTGTTTCTTCACTTTGAATTAAAGTTAAATTACCGTTTTCATCTAAACCTTCTGCTTCAACTGTTACAGTTTCAAATTCAGGTTCATAATTTACCCATAAATTACCAATACCTGTAATTTCAGCATCAAGTTTTACTTTATCCAAAACTTGTTTCAAATTATCTTGTTCAATAAACTTATTACAGGATCTTTCTAACATAATAGAAGAACAACGTGCAACAGCATCATTGTCTTTATTCTGTCTTTCTACTGAAACTGAAGGAATTGTAGGTACCAAATATGGCATTTTAACCTTAATGTTACGATACATTAAGTTATATTTAGCTTTTTTAGCCTTATCAACATCTTCACTTTGTTGTTGATTACGATACATTCTCTGCAGTTTTTTAGCAGAACTTTCCCATTTTTGATATTGACTGTCTTTTCTTACCTTTCTAAATTGACTTAGCCAATATCCTGAATCACGTTTCTTTTCTTCTGGCATTATTTTTTACTCTTTTTAACTGCATTAATGATTTTTTGCTTGTTTTCTTCAGTATTTACAATAGATAACCAATCGCAAAACTTAACGATAATATTTGCCCATTTGTAACGACTGAAAAGTCTAACAATTGATGAGCAAACTGTTACTGAAACACCGATAATCGAGAAAATTAGTTCAATATTGTTAGCTAACCAAGACATTTTAAATTTCCTTTAATGATCATTAACTTTCTTTAATTATAAGTTATTAGGATATGAACTTATCCTTCAGGAAACATCTCCCATATTTCAGGATAATATGTGTCAATAACTTCAGGTCTTAACTCTTCTTCAGTAAGTTTCTTAGTTTCTTGAAACTTTCTTGTAGAGTTTTTCTTAGTTTTTATCCGAATTACGTTTGCTGGATTCACCCTTCCTTTGCAAACTTCTGACAAATTCGGAGTATTGATCACTATTTTCATTTTTCTTTATTTCCTTAATCAAAGAACTCCATAAACATCCATAACAGAACATCTGAATAACAAATGTTAATATCACTAATATTGATAAACATTCGTTACCACAAAAGCCTGCATTACTATGTATTATCTGAGCAATCATACTAACATTCAAAATTAGTAAGAATAACGGAAATAATATCAATCTTTTAATTTTCTTCATGTTTTTCTCCTTTCGCTGTAGAATTTAACTTAGCTCTTAATGAGTCTAAGAAGATTGAACCCATTCCTTCTAGTACCTTTGGCCCTAGATAACCTGCCAAAGATGATATAACACATAGTATCATTACACCAGAGGTTTCCATGTAATATTCCCATAGACAACCTATGATAAATCCAGTAAAACCAGACGTGAATATCCTGATTAACGTTTTTTTGTTCAAACCAAAATCATCAGCATCCTTTTTCATTGAAAGTATCATGCCTCCTAACATTCCTCCTAAGAACGTTAAAAACATTACAAGATATTCGTTTATCGTTCTGTTCATTTCCTGCCTTTTTTAATTACATACGATATCACCATAATTAGTCATTACTTGAAAATCTTCTTCTTTAGCAAAATACCATTTGTATTTGTCTATTGAACTTTGTGTTGCAGTTTGACCGTTAACATTGCTGCATAATACTGCATAAGCTGCATTTGAAGGTGATGTAAACAAACAAGGAACTTCTCTATTATTTGATTTATCATAATCTGCACCTTCTTTTCTACTAATCCAGTTATAATTACTGTCATAATAGTTTATTTGATTGTAATAAGTTTTCTGTTTTACTGCAATATTATCGAAATCTTCTTTAGCACTACCATAAAACACATAAGAGGTATCAGGATCTACTGGAATGTAGTAATTTGTTTGAAACCAATGTTCTTCAATTTCAACATTACCAGAACCATCAATGTGTTGACCAATCAATACATTGTTTGTATTAAGACCTATATTATTAACACATTTAAATGGTAAAACTATTGTATCGGTACTTCTAGCTGTATTAAAACATTCTGGCGATACAGTATAATCGTTTATCCAAGTTTGACCTTTATCTCTTGAATAATAAAAAGCAGAACCTGATGTAGCTATAACCATACTTTGACCATCAGTTAAAAACTTTTGACATACTGCACTTGTAGATGCACTTGTAACTGCACTACTATTCCAATTTAAACCATCTTTAGTCCAAAATACTTGTCTTGCACTAGGAACAAAATAATATTCTTTAGTCCAAGGACAATACCAACCATGCGAACCATATTGAGCTATAGGAAAAGTGCCTACCTTTACTAAATTTTCTGCTAAAACATATTGATTATAAGGCAATGGTTCACCAGTGTTTAAATCATGAGTAAGAAGTCTTTTAACACACCAGTTATTATCAGAACCATAACAATAAAAGATTAAATAACCTATTCCTGGCAAATAACCAATAGAACTATACTTGTAATTAGCTTGTTTATGTGTAGTATCACCAAAAATAGTTGTAGTATAATCTGTTCCAAAAGCTAAATCACTTGTGTTAAAAAGATAAAATCTTAAATATTTGTTACTATCACTAGTAGTTAAAAATACTAAAGCTTCATGTTCTTTTTCTGGATTAACACAAATATGTCTAAAACCACCATCATCACTTAATGTTGTACTGCTGGGAAGACTCAAGGATGTCCAGTTAGCTGTAGACCAAGCAGAATTATTGTAAACAAAACCTCCACCCTCTTTGATACAAAAATATCTACTACCATCTAATTGTCTAGTTATTTCTCTATTAGGCTGATTAGCTGTACTATAAGCAACTACACTACTGGTTTCCCAACCTTGAACACCTAATTTAATATACCTAGTACCAAGACCACATCTAGCTTTGTAAGCACCATAACTACTACTTGCTGATTTATGAGCAAAACCTGTTAAACCACCTGATGAAGCGTCAAAATAAAAGTTTCCACAGTAGTTAGCTTGATAAAATCCAGTTGATGCACTTTCATATTTCCATCTAACACCACCATTCATACTGGTAAAAAGTACTGGTCTTCTTTTATTAGCTGCAGTACTTTCTGTAGATCTTGTTGGAACAGCTGTGTAAAACTTAAACAAATCAGGATATTCTTCACTCTGATATCTTAAGAATGCAGCTGGAAAAGTTAAACCATAAGAAAATGCCATCTAAAATCTCCTTTATGAAACTGTTACAACAAAACCATTTGCATTATCTAAAATATCATCAGCAGTTGTTGGCGTAAACACTTGAGTTAAACCTGATCCAGACCAAGTTCCTGCAATTGATGTATTGCCAATTACTGTATGAACTGATTTATTTGTTGGTGTGTTACTGAATGTACATGTAATTGCACCAGTAGAACTATCAACTGAGAAATCAACAACAAATGGTTTTAAATAAGGTATCTCATAAGTGGCAAGACTCCATCCACTTGAACTTAATTGATAAGCTCTCAAGGTAGCAGAAGTATTAACAGCAGGTGAAACACTTACAAATTTTAAATAACTATCTGCTTGAAAATTAAGACTGTAATAATAAGTTACAGTTCCTGAAGTTTCTTTAGCTATAACAGCATAACCATTATTTAACCAACTAACTACTGTAGCATATGTTGTAGTTCCAACAGTTGCAATTTTAACTTCTTTAGGTGCATTTCCATTGTACCAAACACCACCCATATCGTCATACATCAATATTTGACCATCAGTTGGCGTTGATAAACTTACATCAGTTAAGCTTGCTAATGTAGAGCTTCCACCAGAAACAGTTGCCCAAGATAAACTTGAACCATCTGTTGTTAAGAACTTTCCTGATTGACCAGTTTGAGAAGGAATTTCTCTAGGTTGAACATCAATTTGATCCCATGACATACTATCATTCATGTCATCATATGTACCTAAGTAGAAATAACCTCTTTTAACAGCTTTGTATGTTTGAGTAGTTGCATCATAATATGTAGAATCTGGACCAGTAAATTGCATTATTTTACCGCCATAATTACCACTCATTTCACTAGGCACATAATCATTTATGTTATCATAAAATACTGGCATAGATAATAATGAATGTTGAATATAATTTGAATCATACAAATAACTGATATATGCATAATTTACATACAAACTACTCCATTTGTAACTTGAATTACCTAAACTTGCTCCAAGATCAGTATTTGGTCTGAATATTGATGTTGTTAAAACATATCTGTCAGTTGATCCAAAACCAATATTCATTTGAGCAGCAGTTGATGATGGTTTGAAATACATATATCTTGAAGTTGTTGATCCTCTACCAATTGTTAATTGAGTTGCTGTTGAACTCGTATTAACTAAATTTAATGGATAAGATATTGTATCATTCCATGCATATGAACTAGATGTACTGACTAATGGTTTTCCATTAGTTGAACTTGTACTAGATGGAACACTTCTAACTGTTGGTGTGTATTGAACTGATACATTTTCCCAAATCCACATTGGATCCATAGGATCACCAGTCATATTATATGCTTGATAGAAGTAACCAGGAGTATAACCAGAAGCAGGATCACCAGTAAATTGAACAATTTTACCATCATATAAGCTTGGATCTGCTGGCATATCAGAGAATTGCTGCAATTTACCATTCAATTGTGTTTGAATGTTTGAAGTTACACCATCAGTATAATTCAATTCAGTAGTTGAAGCTGTAATACCATCTAAAACATTAACTTCAGTAGCTGATGCAGTTACATCTGAAACATCTGATAATGTAATATCAGCACCTGCAGTTACTAAACCTTTACTATCATATGTGATTTTGCATTTAGTTGCACCTGTAATTGCATTATTTTTATCTACTTTTCCACTAATATCAACAATCAAACCATTTGCATCAGTTGTTAATGAGTTATTAGCTGAATTTGATAGTTTAACAGATAATTTAGCATTTGCGTTTAATTCAATTGTTGCATCATCTGGTTGATATATTGCATCTTCAGTGTATTGCCATTGTGGAGTTGCTAATTTAGCATTCCATATAGCAGCACCTGAATCACCAACTGTCATACCTGCAGGTGCTGGACTTACAAATTCTGTAATCCAATACAAATCACCATTAGTATTTCCAGATGAAGGCAATAATGTTTGATCTGCAACAATTCCTTGAAAGACTACAGCTTCAGTTATTGCTGTATCAAACTTATCATCAACATACTTTTTAGAAGCTGCATGAGTATTATCTGAAGGAGTTAAATTAACATTAACTTGACTATTTGAGTCTCTTTGAACAATTGTTGATGCAGTATTTGCAGTAGTATAACTTATTGTTGTATTACTACTGTTGTTATCTGTTGCATAAACTTTATTTGCACTACTTACAGATGAAACTTTATCGTTTAATTGAGTTTGAATTGAAGAAGTTACACCATCAACATAGTTTAATTCTGTAGCAGTAGCTGTAACATCACTTATCTTACTTAATGTAATTGAAGGTATATCACTAGCTTCTAAATCAGCACCTGCTGTTACTAATCCTTTAGAATCATATGTAATTTTACATTTAGTTGCACCTGTAATAGCAGTGTTAGCTGTAACTTTTATTGAAACTGCTTCAGCAACAGCTGTACCAGACTGTCCATTTGTTGAAGTTGGATCATAAGTTTGATCAATTACAACACCTGCTGGAATAGTAGGTTTGTTTTTAATGTAATCTACAGCATCAACATCTACTTGATCCCAGTCAGATTGAACTTGAGCTATAATATCAGATTTTTTAGCAATTTCACTACCATTATACGTTACTTTACCACCATTATTGGTTTTAAAATTGATATTTCTGGTACTTGCTGTCATTGTTTGAAGTGTAATATTTTGTTGACCATCAATATCATAAGACCAATAACCTAATTTTGTACCACCATTACCAGCCAATATGTATGTCATACCAGCACAATAATTCAATTTACCAGTGAATATCTTTTCACCAGTGATTGTTTGAGTGGTGTTGGTTGTAACCATATTAGATGTATCAGGAATCGTTGGTTTATTTAAGATTTCAGCTACACCACTTGATGCATTCCAATCTGAATTAACTTGAGCAGCTGGAATTGTAGGTTTATTTAAGATTTGAGCTACACCTGAATCAGCATTCCAATCAGAATTAACTTGAGCAGCTGGAATTGTTGGTTTATTCAATAAATCATCATAATCACCTGTTGTTGCAACAGTTGCTAAACTTGATGAATCAGCAGGTGTATATCCTAAAGCTGTTGTTACATCACTTGAATCAATACCTGTAATATAACCTGCATCATTGTTCAAATCTGATATATCATCACCAGGTTGAATAGCAGATGCAGCTAAAGCACCTTCAGCAGCAGATGCTAAACCTAAATCTTCAGATGTTTTATTACCAGATAATGTTACATCATTGATTTTAGGTTTATTTGTTAATTCATTATAGTTAGTTGAACCAGATCCACCACCAGAAATCGGTGATAATTCTTCAACTTTTGTTAAACCATCACCAATGTAAAGTTCGTTAGTGTCTGTAGCATATACAACTTCACCTTCATCTGGTATTGAAGGATTCATATCCTCAATATCAGAATGTCTAATAACGATTTTATTCTTTTGTTTACGAAAATTCAAAGTTGATGATTTTTCTATTGAGGCTACCATTCAATATCTCCTCTTAATTATTCTGTTGCTGGTAAATCAAATAAAACTGTTGTATTTGTGCCATTATATCCTGCTAAAGTACTTGCATAACTTCCAACTGTTGATTGTAAATTACTTGGGAAATGAACTGTGACGTTAGAACAACCAAATAACATGTAACCCAGTGAATTGCTGTTAGCAACTGTTTTCAAAGCTGGGAATGATAATGTTGTTAAACCTGTACAACCATTAAAAGTCATATTAAACGCTGTTGCACCTATACTTTCTAATGCAGTAAAAGTCATAGTTACTAGACTTGTACAACTAGTAAAACAACTACTGAAACAATCTGAGCCTGCGGTTTTTAATACTGGAAAACTTACAGATGTCAAATTTGCATTGAAAGCAAAAGTTTGTTGAAATGCTAATTGACCAGTTGCATTAACTAAACTATCAAAACTTGCACTTGTAATACTTGTTCCTGCAAAAGTCTGACTTAAACCATCGCCACCAACAGATGTTAGATTTGGAAAATTAGCTACACCTGTCATATTTACATATAAAAATGCTCCACGCATACCTGTATTAGCAATTGATACAATATCATCAAATTCATGACCAGTTAAGGCTATTGTTCTTTTCGATGCAGTGCCATTTGAAACAACGTAACTTGGTATTTCAGGATAACCACTTTGACCTCCAGGCACATTAACAACTGCTGTTGCATAATTTGTTACATCATATGTATTGTTTGATGTAATATTTAATGTTCCAGTAGGAGTTGTTCCAGAATAATTTCCAGTAACACCTAATATACTAACACCAGTTTTAATGTTTCCAGCTACAATATTTGAATCAATCGTGTTTGTTACAGCTGGAACAGTTACTTGAGTTATACCATTGTTAGGATTTGTTGGATAAACTGTTTGTGCATATGTTCTTGGAGTTATAATTTTTGTTTCGCCTCTTAATTCAACAACATTTCCAGCAACACCTAAAATTGAAACACCATCTTTAATGTTTCCAGCAACAATGTTTGCATCAATTGAACTTGTTACAGCTGAAACATTTACTGGACTGTATCCATCTACACCACCAGTTGCTGTAATTGTTTGAGCAGAAGTACTTGGAGTTACATTTAAAGAGTTAATAACTGCAGGTGCACTTCCACCACCTTTAATTTGAGTATTGAATATAGCCATCCTTAACTCCTTAACTTAAAATCAAAACATTCACATCCATATCAGCTGATGGAATAGTGCTGCAAGTAAATGTTAAACTGTTAGTTCCTTGAGCTGTGCATAAAACTCCAGCTGCTGCATAAACATCTGCTGAAGTAGGTGCTGGACTTACAAACACTACATTTGATGATGTTACACCCGAAACAGTCATAGTTGCTGTAATAACATCATCTACCAATTCCCAATCAACTAACGCTAAAACTTCTGAAACACTTGACATTGATGCTTTACCTGCAACAGCTTGAGCTACAGCTGTTCCTGCTTGAGCATTTGTTGAAGTTGGATCATATGATTGATCTGCAACTGCTGTACCTGGATTACCTAATGTAACTTTACCATCAGCACCTACAACCAAAATCTTGCTTACATTTTCAACACCTTGATCTGTTTCAATATAACCATCATCATCAGTTACTAACCATAATTCAGTAGCAGATTTAGAAGAAGTATTATATTGAGCTTTAGTAAGCTTATTAATTTTTAATTCTGTTACAGTTGTACTTGTTGGCATAGCTTACTCCATTTTTGCTGTAGGATCATCTAATTCTTCCCAATCTTCTTGATCTGAAAGCTGTTCGATAACTTTTGAATAAGCCATTTCTTCAGTCTCAAGATTGTGCAAAATCTTATCTTTATCAGCATAAAGAACCAATTTTTCATCAGTTACTATCATGCCTTCTGGTTTTTCACCGTTTGTAATGATTGAAACGCCGTCTAATGTGCCAATATATGTAGTTTTTACTTTCATTTTAATTCTCCATTTGTATTTAT
>JAGCBE010000253.1 GCA_017652345.1 Methanobrevibacter sp. | reverse complement strand
GTCTTCAAGTCCTTTCCTTATGGCCTGACATGGCTCTTCAAGATGAACCCAGTCACAGTGTTGACAGCTCCAAACATCCTTGTCCTTGATCCATTCACCGCCAGTCAATCCATCAGCACATGGATAGAAAGGACAATAACAGAAATCGCATGCCTCCAGTGTCTTATGGCATGGCAAATATTCGCAATCGTAGTCAAGGCCCTTAGGTGTCTCATCCTTCAAGTACCTTTCAAAGAAATCAATGTTTTGGGAAATGAACTTTGGCTTGACGATATACTCAGATGAAGTTAGCATATAATCCTCAAGCTCGTAGGTCAACTTGTTTCCTATAATCAAAGTGGAATTCTCACTTACGCTTTCCTCATTCATGTCCTTGAACTTTGAGATTTCATATCTGTAGCCTTCATTCACAATGCCAACCAATAGCTCATTGTTAAACTCGTCAATGACTTCCTTCATCATATTGAAATTGGCCTTCTCATCATTTTCGCCAATTGGATTGTGAATAAACAAAACAAAGTCATTCTTCAAGGCAAACCTAATCTTATTTTTCAGCTCCTTGTCTGATACGAAAGGATTGTTTAAGTCAATAGCTACAAAATCATTCAATGGAGCTCCCAATACAGCTGAACTGTAATCTATTGGAGAAACTGCCGGATAAATCTTAAATTCGACATCATTATACTTTGAGCTCATTTGAATCAATAGGTTGGCTATGCCATAAACGTTTCTCCTGTTGGAGCAGATTAAAGCGACATTATTGTCTTGAGACCTTGAAATTGCCAATTCTATCTTTGAATAGGATTCCTCAAGTTTAGAATAGATATCACTGGTCTCTTCAACAGACTCTGATTCGTCCAAACCAATGATTACCTCATTTGACTCTTTTAAGCCATTTACAATGATTTCCTTGTCTTTTATATATGTATCCAAATCGCTTAAGTCAATATTGTCATAATTGACTATAATGTCTGCTTCAATTATTGCATTGAATACGTTTATGGTAATGTTTCCTATATCAGAACCCATGCTAATAAGATTAATCATCATATCACCTTTTAAGGGACTTTCCTTTATTGTTTTTGTCTTTTGAAAATCTTTAGTAAATAATTGATTTAGCTAAAAATAGCTAAACCTAAAATAAATAGAATAAAGGCGCTAATAGCTCACTTGTGGATTCAGTGGAACCACCAGATGAACCTCCTGAAGAAGAGCCTCCACCGGATGAGGAACCGCCACTTGAACCGCCAGAAGATCCTCCTGAAGAAGAGCCTCCATCAGATGAGGAACTTGATCCTGAATCAGATGCGCTTGAGGATGAACTTGAGGAACTGGAACTGGAACTTGAGCTAGAGCTTGAACTGCTGGTACTAGAACTTGACTTGTATTTTGAGCTTGAACTTGATTTTGAACTTGAATTATAGTCATCTTCCAATATGGAATAGCTATTGTCATCAGCATCAAATATTTTCAAGATTGAATCAACCTTTAAAGTATCCAACTTAACTTCAATACCGTTTATTGTGTGTTCAGCAGTAGCTGTAGCAATGATCTTGTAATCAGGCTCACCGTTAATAATGATTGAACCTGATTTACCGCTAGGTTTGGAATAACCGAAAGCGGTTACGGTTACATTGAACTCCTCCTTGTCAGTGTCGTCAACGGTTGTGATGGTCATGTTCTCCACATTGACCCCATCGACATCCGCCACCTCTGAGAGCTTATCTGCCAATTCAAATCTATTTGTAACATTTACATTGTCCGGATCTTTAATAAGCAATCCGCCAACATTGTCAGGACTGAAAAATGAGGTTACAGTGCTGACTTGCATATTTATTAATTCTCCTGGATCAGGAACTTCTCCAGTTGCTAAAGTATAGGAACTGAATAGCCCTATTTCAAAAAATACAAAAAACAACAATAGTATAAGTATTATTCTTGAAATTTTCATTTTGTATACCTTTTTGAATTAATTTTTAAATTATTTTTATAAGCAAATTGTATTTATATTTCATCACAAAACTTTTACTTTCCATAGCCTTCAAAAAGTTTTAAATGCGATGAAGATATAATGTTAGTATCTTATAATGATATAGTTTATATTATTTATATATAATAAGATTATCGAAAAATAATGCAATATAGATTATTTTATTAACAATAAAAAGATAATATAAATATAAGATTGAATTAAAAATATTAACGAATGTAATGGAACTGTTTGTGAGCAAAATCCAATGATGATGAGATGATTTTGCCAAAATTAAGGAATGATTGAAATGACTGCTGAAATTCTAATTAAATTTGCTAGGAAAGGGATAATATTGTC
>JAGCBE010000252.1 GCA_017652345.1 Methanobrevibacter sp. | reverse complement strand
CAGGTTTACTTTGCATTTGCTTATTCAATGTAGTCAACTCTGCTCATAAACTACTTCCATTTTTTATAGCAGTTTGAATATCTTGAGCTATTTCTGTGCTACTTCTAATTGTTGGTATACCTGCATAGTTCTGCAATAAGCTATCAACACTATTTTGTATTGCTTTTAACTGCATTGCAGGATCTTTACTGTTTATATTTCCATCTTTATATTCTTGTTGCATTAACCAAAAGTTCCACTCTCTATCTTGCTTTTGTTGTGGTGTTTCAAAGCTCATTAAGTCCATAGCAAATCACAATTCTTGCATTTGTTGTTGCCTTGCTTGTTGGTTAATTTGATATTCTTGTAATTGTAGTTGGAATTCGTTCTGATATTGTTGCATTCTATTGTTATATTGAGCAGCAACTTTGTTATAATTAGAATTGGTAGTTCTTAATTGGAGTTGTAATTCGTATGTTCTATCTGCAACTATAGCAGCTATCTTAGATCTACTTGCTCATGTTCATTCGTATTCTTTTTCAACTGCTTTTTGCATAGCTGCAATGTCATCCTGTAATAATTCTATCTGATTTTCATACTCTGTAGCCTGATCAGAAAGCTCCATCATCTCAGGAGATTCCATTTTTTCCTTATAATCTGAGAAATATTGTGATGCTCAGCTGCTATTATCTCATCCCATAAAGCTCATGAAAGCCTTTTGCATCATTTCGTATGCCATAGACTGAAAATCTACTATATTTGCTCCATTATCATCATCATAAGCAGCTATAATGTTTCATTTGTTAATCTGATTCATCAATTCTGAGTATTTTGTAGGGTTATTCGCTCTCAAAATCTCTAAATCTGCATTAGATATCTCTCAGTCTTTATATTGTGTATATAAATCTGTAGTGGGAACAGTAGATAGACTTAATCATTTCTGATATCAGTTAAACCATTGGTCTAATGTGTTCTTTTGAGCATCATTTCTTGCATCGTAGGAGAAATTTTTCTTAAAACTTTCGTAATCTGTGAAATATTCAGGGTTACTTTTCTTATATTCCTCAAGATTTTTAACTATTTTGTCTTGAGCCTCTTGAGAAGTCTGATTATAATAGTCCTGATCTAATGGTTTTAATGCTCATTCTTGCTTAATCTCAGGAGTTTCTACTACTGTCTCTTGTTTAGTCTCTTCCTTTACCACAGCAGGAGTTTCAGAAGTCTGATTTTTAGTTTGACTAATAAACTCTGCTCATCATGTAGCAGCATTCCTTTCACTTGCTGTTGCATATCAGTCAGCAGGTCATCAGTTATTAGAAGATGTAGAAGTTTGACTTCCCATATTGTTGAGCTGTGATACAAAAGAGTTATACTTTTGGTCTGTATAAGTATTCTCTATCTTTTGCCTTGCTGTTGTAGCTTTAGCCTCATCCCCTCAATATAGGGTATCTCTCATCTTTACATAAGTTGCATCATCTACTGTTACCATGTTGTTATAAGTTTATGAATTAAAGTTGTTTAATTGTTAATGTAGGGATGGTAGAGAAATAAGCATTAAATGTTGTATTACTTGAATTATAATAGAACTGTCCCCATATCTCTATCGTATCGAATTTCCCCAAATCTCTTATAAGGTTTACTGTTTCAGTTTGAGCCCGAGTAAATTTTTTAGTATATATAGTTTCTCCAGATATCTTTAAGAATATTGTAGCATCATAAACCCCACTCGCTGCCCCTCATCGTGTTAAATCTATGCTATATGTCCCTTGCATTGGAACTCTAATTCCTCAGTTACTAATTGTAAAATCCTGTTTACCATAAGAACTTGATATTGTAGTATCTGTAGATTTTAATACTCCACTATCTCTACTTCATGGACTTTTATAAGTCCAATATACATTCCCTGAAGCTACACAGCCACTCGCATAACGACCTCCTTTAGTTTGCCTTCCCTCGACGATCTTAAAACTACTCGTTCCTATAGCCTCTATGGTTTCAAGGGTTGTTTCATTTGTTATTCCTACTCATGTTTGAACTTCTTGCACCATTGATTAAAGAATAAATTATAAAACTGTGTCTGTTATATCAGATATCATGCTTATCTCGTATATTTCAGGAGATAATCTGCTGTTATTACTATTTAGTTCTACTACAAATTGTATCTTGTGTCGGTATGGTATGTAATTACTTACAAAGTTTTTACCAAAGATTAAATCTGAGCCATAACCTTGCACATCGCTCTCTATTGTTTTGATTAAACACATATTGTCATAATTATAACCTACTGCAATACTATTATCTCCATCTCCACTTACTTTTGTAAGAGTAGTATTGGCTGCTCATTCATAACTTCACATATTGCTAACAGTAACTAATGTTATCACTCAATTTGTTTTATCTACATCAATAACCTTAGCAGTTGTGTTATTTGCTACTTCATAAACATCTCAAACTGATGGTCGAGTTGTTGGTGTAGAAGTAGGCCGGAATCTTCGGAAGTAGTTATCATCAACTATAGCATATACTTTGATATTTCCTACAGTTGATGCTACATTCTTATATCAGATTTTTAATTTCTCTAATGCTTTCCTTGTAGAAAGCTTATCTCGATATATGCTTTCACTCACCAAATATCAGTTAGGAGCATATAATCTGTTATCTACTTCTCATATATAGCTTGTTCCACTTACTCTAAATGCTACTCCTAAGAAATGTCATCTTTGCCCCATAACTATATCAGTTGCTCATGTGTCGTATTTTATAGGTCTTGTCCATGCACTTCTTAATCAAGGCACATCATATCAATACTTATAAACTCCATCACATCATGGTGTATATAGACTATCAAGGAAAATTATCATTCAATGGTCATCCTCAACATCATTGAAGTCAAACCTTTTGTTGATGTTATATGGCTCTTTGTCTAAATAATCTTCAGTTCAGCTTTGGAATAATTTTGAAGCTATTAAGTTCCTTTGGTATCAACTTACTGCATAAAGTCTATACTCATATCACTCCACACTTCCTGATGTCGCTCATGATGTAGTTAAAACATAGCTTACTGTTTCAGTTCCACAAGCACTCTGAATTATCAAACCTTTCCACTCAATAACCTCTGTTGCTACTGCATCCACTCAGTTCCAATAGTATTGCCTACTATCATGTCCATCTGTTGCCCATAGTATAATGTTTCAAGCCTGTTGATTCATGGCTTTTATGGTAAAGTTATCATCCACAAGGTGCTTAGTAATAACTCCATTATCAGCTAAGTTCACAATATTAACATAACTACCACAAGCTACATATAAATCTCACTCCCACATTATCGCAGGATGAGTATAGCTTGTTGTATTTCATGCTAAACTAATACTTGCATAGTCGCTTGTGTCATAAAGGTATACTTCTGCCCTTTCAATAGTTCCATCAAAAGTAGAAGTCGGAGTTATAGTTAGGGTATTAGTCCCTGTAGAACCCCTTAAACTTCCCACATATCGCCCTTCTTTATGGTAGTTATATGTTAGGGTATAAGCAGGTAGTCATTTTATAGTTACACTACCTGCTGTCCAATTTGTTATTTTTAAAGCTACTCTAAAATAAGAGTCTGAACTATAACCACTTCAGTCAATGTTTGATACTAATGTCCCTGTATTTCCTGTTGCATGCTCTGCTCAGTTGCCTGTTATAGTCCATCAAGTTCATATTGTCCATCATGCCCCTCAGCTTGAGAAATTTGGGTTAGATATTAAATCAGTAGAAATATCGTATATATTAAATGCAGGAAGCTTTATTACTTTGTCCTGAGTTATACCATAAAAATAATTTCCATAACTTAATCAGTTAAGGAAATTTCTATTGGTTTCATCTACAAAAACTGAATAATATGCTCCCTTTTTATCTGAGTTATAATCTGCCTGCATCTCTATTTTACCATCAGATGTGAATGCACTAAACCCATTTCCTCATGCTGTGGAAAGAGCTACCACCTTTCCATTAGTCCTGCTATTTAAAGCTGTCTTGTGTAGATTATATCATAACTCAAAACCTTTAGAGTTGTATCAGCTTGATATTGCCTCAGAATAAAAATAGCTACCTCATGCAAATTCATCAGCTGAGATACCTTTTGTCCGATCTTGTAATGTTATGTCTTCTCTTTTAATATCTACCATTGTATATTATTCTAAGAATCATAAATAAGCATCTTCTACATGATATGCACTCTCATTCTCAAAGCATCATTCAGTTTGTATCTGTTGTATTCCCTGTTGGTAATATCATTCCCATAACTGTTGTTTGTCATAGACTTGTTTAGCTCAAAATACAAGAGAATTCAGACCTTTAATCATGATATTATGGTATTCATGAGGGAGTTTTATCTCATCACTTGTAGTTGTCAGCTCTAAGTCTAAAGGAATATATTTTCACTCCATGTATAATTCTCCATCTTTTTTAGGAATTGGTATTAAGAAAATGCTACCATCCCTGAGTATTCAGTATGGTTTTTCATGTCGTTTAGGATCTCTTACATCTTCAGAGCTATCATATAGGCTTGAGTCATACAAAGGTATTTTCTTACCATCCAAGAAAGCTGTTAATACGAGTTTTAATCATGTGCTATCTTCACTTGGTTGTGGTAATATATACTCACTTTGTCATGCATTAACTTCAGTAGTAAAACCATTCCATGCATATTTCCTTGAGTTTACAGATAGCCTTGAGAATATATCTTTATAGATGACATTTAAATATGTAAGATAATCAGAATCTGCTATTTGTCATGCAGGTGTTCAAGTCTGATCTCTTGATAGTGTTATTATTGTAGATACATCCATTAGGAGTAATATTAAGTCATAAAAGCCTCATTCCATAGAGTGAGTTTCCCCACCCTATGTATATGAAACACTTATCAACTAAGCAGCAAGTTTGATGTCTACCATTCTCTCTTGTCCCTCTGTGAAAGTTTTCTTTCCATATAGGCAAGATATGATGTAGTAGTCAGCTTTTTGCTTTGGTAATGGTGTTCTACGAACATCGATATTTTGTTGCATAACAAGATCGATAGCTCCTGGTCTACAAAGAATAGCATGTTCTTCAGCATTTCCAACTGTGATAGTTGAGTCAGGTGAGCTTACTACTACAGCTCCTGCAGTTGTAAGAACTCCTGTAGATCCATCTAAGTGAGCTCTAACTCCCTTTAATTTAGCTCTGTCAGCAGCAGAGATGTCAACATAAGTTGTTCCTGCTCAAGCAGCTCCATTAACAGCAGCAGCTAAGTTAGTTAAAGCAGCAGCATCGTTAGCTCCTTTCAAAACTGTTCCTGCAGTTGTAGAAAGAGAAGAAACGAAAGTGAATGTTACTCATGCAATAACGATTTCATCTGTAGCAACTACACTTGAGAAGCTAATGCTTCTTGAGTGAGCAACATTGTTTGAAGAGTATACATTGTAACCTGCAAAGTTTCCTGCATAACCATTCTTAAGAGCCAAGTCAGCTAATGAGAATCAGTCTTGTGCAACTGTTTGTCCGATTATAGAAGCAACTTTTGGAGATACAACTAAAGCCCAAGTTTTGTCCATTTCACATCCATTAGCTGTAAGTTTTGCACCTGCAGTCATAATAGCATTTAGACAATTTGAAACAGATAATGAAATTGGGTTTCCTTGAGTTCCACCGATGTCTCCATCATCCATTGAAACTTTAGCATTAGCAACTTCAGCTAATACATTTCCATCGATATCATTTGCTAATCTATAAGCAGCTCTCTCAACATAACTGTTTTCCAAGTCATATTTCATTTGAATTCGATCTACTTCATCGATAGCAAAAGAGATTTCTTTAGACTGATCAATATCAAGGTATTCATCAGTTCCAACTAAGTCTTGCTGAACTGTGTCAGTATATTTAACATAGTCGTTTACCATAAGGTCATTAGGGTAAGGTCTATGAATTCTGTCTCCATATTTGAGATCAGGTTGTTCTTCGAAAGAACAGATTTGTGTAGCAACCAAAGCATTGCGAGTTAAGTATTGAATTCTACGACTCCATAGCTCAGGTATAAAAGCATCTAAATTTTGTGCCATGTTTGAAATAAAATAAATCAAGTAAAAGGTTTATTTACCCTTCCTTGCTTTCCACCATGCATCGAACTCCTTGTCATCCATCTCTTTCCAAGATTTCTCAGGCTCAGGATCTTTAGTGATTCCATCGACTCAAGTGTTAGATTCCTTGTGAGCAAGCAATTCAGGTTTGTTCTTTGCAAGATACAAATCATAAGCATCATTTACATTCATTCATGTATACCTTGTCTGAATGTCCCTGATTTCTTTTTCAACCTCTCTTGCAGTTGGGTTGTTTTGGAAGAAAAGTTTTTCCTCAACCTTCTTGTCGATGTAGCTATCATCGATTTCGAATTGAGCCTTTTCTTTTTCTTGTGCCTTTGCACTTTTGAAGCGAGATTTCCATTTCTCTACATCGGCTTGTGATTTCTCATACAAGGCTTTGTAGTCCACCTCTTCTTCTAACTCCTCTTCAGGAGTTGTTACCATTTCTTCTTCTGGCATTTCTGATAATTGGTTAGTAATAAAGCATCATAACCTTAGCTAAAGTAGATTTGTGTTGCATAAACCTACAAACTGCGATTATGTTAGGTATTAAACCTCTCAATAGGAGAGGGCTTAAGCCCACCTCCATAAAATGTCTCTCTTTAGGGCTGATGACTTTCCCTAACTGCATTAGTTCTTCTTTACTTTAACCTCTTTAGTGTAGTGTTTAGGCTCTCTCTTGTTGTAGCTTACAGGCTTCTCCTTCACTAAATTTGGTTTAGAGGCTGCAACAGCTCTCTTACTCTCTGCATAGTATTCGTTAGCACTTACCATGTTTGATATACTTAAGATATAAAACTAAACTTCTTGTTTAAACATGTCATTTATTAACTCTACTCTCTCTTGATCATCTATCTCTTCAATATCTTCTTCAGGTCTATAATTAGGGTTTTCTACAAGGTTTGTTGGTAATTTTTCTACCACCCATGCAAGACATCTCATCTCAGCTCTTAATAAATCTGATGGTGTAATGTTCTTGTCAGGCACATCCATTAAGTCTCCATAGACTATCTTGTTTGCAAGAGCTATTTGCCTTTGATGAATAGCTTTCTTAACTTCTTCCCATCACTTACATTTAAGTAAGTCTTCGATTTGAATCATTTTTTCGTTAGCCATTACATTTGATTAGAATTTAAATTAACTGTGTCTCTTGTAATTAACTCATCCTTTTGTGGCATTCATTGAGCCATCATCATGTTAGCTGCACTATTTGCCATTTCGTTTCATCACATTGGCATCTGCATAGCTTGTCATTCTCATAACTCCATAAGTAGTCATTGGAGCTTTTGTAATATCTTATTCTTCAAATCTGATTCTTCAGCTTTTTGCATATATAACCATACTGTGTAGAAGTCTATGTCAGTTCTTTTAAATAAGCTCTTGGGCTCTTCTCCAAGATTTACCATTGCTAAATATCACATAGCAATTCTCTCTTGTGGTGTATAATCGAATATTGAATTAACAGTATTTGGTTTAAGTCATGTAGCTCTAAGATATAATCTCTTGAATATAGCTTTATTTACAGGCTTGATTTCAGGATCATTTGTTATGATAGGGTAGAGCATTGTAAGAGTGTTCTTATCTTTCTCGTTTATAGCATTGATATCTTCAGTAGCTCATACCATTATGTAAGGCATTTGCTTTGTAACAAATTGGTCTTTCTCCAAGCTCTTTCATGTCCATTCAAAGTCAGGGTTAAGCAATACCCATTTTTCTTTTCACTCAGGGAAATTCTCCAAGTAACCTCTCCATCGTTGGAAGTAATAGTCCCTGTAAAACCATTGTTTGATAGTGTTCTTAACAGATAGCTGCATATTAGCATTAGCTTGTATCTGTTGAGCTTCAGCTTTAGTCATGCTCTTATCAGGCATGATTCATTGCTGTAAACTATCTATCTTTGAATCGTATTTAGCTTCATTCTCTAACCAAGACATCATGTTCCATACATCAGTTTTAATCTGACTCTGTGGAAGTTCATACATAGCATTCTGAATTGGTTGTGTTCCTATCTCGTTTTCATCTATGAATAGATATCTAACATCGAATGATTTCTTTTGTAGCTCTTCTTTGTTCTTAATAAGTCTTGAATTAACCAAGAAGTCTCATCCTGTAGCTTCTCTCTTGGCTTTCATAAGTGATAGGTTAGCCAAGATAGATTTAGCATTTTGCTTGTCTTCTACTTTATCACATATTGATGTTCCGAATGGGTTTCATCTAACAGGATCGTAGTAGTTCAACATGATAGGTCGAGGAACTAACATTGGATCTAATTTCTCTTCCTTTGTTACAGGCTTCAATTCTTCTTGATAAAATATTTCAGTCATATCTGCAGATGTAACAAACTTCCATTTTCTACCATCCACTATTGTGTAGTGAGTATAGATGTCTAATGCAAAGTTGTCTTCTATTTCATCTACAATTATTGGTCATGTTCATGCTTTGTTTTGGTAAGCCTCTCTGTTAAGATTCTCTTCCATGTTGTATTGTTTGGCAAACCATCTATTGATGGCATCCTTATCATAATACTCCTTAACATCATGAATATTCGTTAGCATGCAAAAACCATGAAATCTGTAGTTTTTACCATCGAATTGTCATGTTTGTGTAGGTAAAGGATCAGGAATTCGTGATAGAGGGTTAATAGCTCTCCAAGTGTTACACAAAGTATTCTTATCAAATCATGTCTTGTTCAAAATTCCTACTCCAAAGAATAGGCTATCTTGTTCTATCTGATATTTAAGCTGTTGCATTGCTCATTCTCTTTCATCGAACTCTGCAACAGAGTTTAAGTTAGCTGCTTCCTCTTCTCCGATCCATCCTTGTCTTGAGATGAATTTACATTTAACTCAGTTAGTGAAAAAAGAGGCTATTAGGGTGTCAATGTAATTTCAAACCATGTTGATATTGATAATCTTCCCACCATTCTTTGCTTGTGGGTTTCGTTTCATGATTCTATCTCTATATCTGATTCTTGCAGGTCTTACATAATTTAGTCCTAAAGCATATTCTCTCTGAATTTGAGTCAATACTGCTGATTTGTCCATTAGCTATTATGTAATATAAATTCAACAAGTATTATATTCTGAAAAATTAAAAAGCAACTAAATTTTAATTCAGTTGCTTAATATAACATGTCATCAAAACTGACTGTTATGATTTCAGTTCTTTCAGTAGTTGTTGTTGGTCTTCATAATGTCCAATACATCCTCATCATAATAGCATCAGCATAGTCCGGTGAATGTCATAATCTCTTCTTCATGTCTTCCTTGCTTTCCAACTTAACCTTATTCTCTCACTCTAAATCTTTAACCACTATGTTATCTAACTCTGTTTGTATCTTGTCCTTGATATCTCAAGAAGTGTTAATTCTGATTTCCCTTTTCTCCATAAGATATTTAAGTCTGAAGTAGCATTGAGTTTTAAGGTTGGCATAATTCCTTAGCTCATCCTTTTGCACAATAGGAGATCAGTTGTTCATAAAATTTACACATCCCCTTAAGTTATCAGCAACTCCTCATCAGACTCAGTCTGAGTCTATACAGATGTTACTTCTCCTACAGTTATAATAGCTCTCCAATTCTTTGATAGCTTGCACAGTTTGGTCAGTAGTTCTTCAGTTGTAGCTCTTGATTTCTACAACCTCTAAACCTTTCCAAACCATTATTACTGTATTATCATCTCCAAGCCTTGCAACATCACAAGTAATGTAAGTTGTATCATCTTGTGGAATATTAGCAGTAAATAAATCTGTTATTTCATCCCACCTAAACAACTTTCATGGAGTGTCATCATAATCAAAGTTTCAGTAGAGCAGTCTTTGCTTTGTTATTTCATCAGCTCTCTCAAGCTGCCTAATATAGTCCTTAGAGATATATCGGTTATCTCATGCTGTAGCTCTTACAAACTTTCTATAAGGTGGTAATGTTCCATCTTTTCGTGGCTTATAGTAGTCTTCATAAACATGTCATTTGTTAGGGTTAAAGCACTCAAGAAACTTTGGGCATTTCTTATAGTCATATTCTTCTATCTCTCATGTTTGTTTGTTTTTTCTCTTAAGCCTAAAATTATTTTGTCTTCAGATTCTTGTCTTGAGCATAGCAATACCTTTAGCATCTATCTCATTGCTTTCATCTATGAATGCTCATGTAAGTTCCAAAGATCAAAACCTTGTCCATTCAGGATCAGATGGTTGGGCTGCACAGTCTAATAGAATGATTTCACTTCAGTTATTAAATCTGATGGTGTTTGTTTGTCAGTTTAATGTTCCTCGATATTCTTCAGGAATATGGTAAAACTCCATTATCTTGTAATATGTTGCTAATGATGTTCTTCTTAAATTGACTAACTCCTTTCTTCAGATTACCCATCTTGATCAGGGGAGCTGTTGACATGAATACCATATGGCAAAATCTCAAAGCCATGTTTTACTTCATCATGCAGCTCCACCAAATCAGATTTCAGTAGTAGTGTTGTCATTCCAATAACCCAATGCTTCCAACTGTTTTGGAGTAGCCTCAAAGGTCAACTCCATTTCTATAACATCAGGGCTTTCATCTACCATTGTTTACTACTTTCTTTTAAAAACGATTTTCTTTTTAGGAGCAGGTTTTGCTTCCTCTTCTACAGGTAGTTCAATTTCTACCTTTTTCTGAACAACTTCAACTTTCTTCTCTTCAGGAAGTTGTTTAAGAAGTCCTTTTAACCATTCTATCATGAGGATGGTCTTTACTTCAGACTTTCGGCTGAGTTCTTGGATCTTCTTTTCGATTTCTTCTCTAATCATTCTTCAGTAGAATTAGTGATATAAAAGTTATGTAATTCTGATATTACTTTCTCTATCTGAATCTTTTGGATGACAGAGAAAGGTTTACAGATTACTGCTAATTGTTTTTCTATCTCTTCCCAATTATCAGTTCAAAAATATTCCTTAACTAAATCTGATTTATTTCTTCTATGGTATTTGATACAAAGAGTTAAATCTGATTTTAAATTCTGATAAATCTCTTTTATTCTTGCTTGGTTTGATATGGTCATCTTGTTCCCTTGTTATAAATTAAATCATCTAAAGCCTCTATTTTATCTGTTACAAAGTCATGGAATTCTTGTAAGTTAAAGTCTTTGTATTTCGGAGTCTTCATGTCTATGTCATCTACATTATATTCTTGAATTGCCATGAACTCACAGAGAACTAACTCAGCATTCTTATACTCTATCTGTTTTATCGATACAGCATCTCTTGGCATTCTTGACATTTTGTTAGAAATAAAATTTAAGCCTTATTTTGTATTCCATTTTCTCGGTGGAGCAACCTTGCCTTTTATTAGTTCCGAACTACTAAACAATATTTTCATCACTTTCTTCATTGTCAATAGGTTTTTTTCACAAGACTATATGAATTCATGTTAGAACAACCTTTTGATTAACATTTTGTTCTTCCTTAACATAGGTTGTTGGCTGTCAGTTCTGAATTCTATTCATACTCCAAATGGTGTTTAAATCTTTAACATTGATGTTGTCCTTTTCTTCCATTTGTTCCAACTTTCTTCATGTTAGTTCAATAGCCTTGTTTATGTTTCATAGTAAAACTTCACTTGATGGCTCTAACTTCTCCACAAGTTTGTTCTCTACTCTTGCAATAGCTTTATCTGCTGCTCTTGCTTTTATCTCTCTTTTCTCTTTAGCCCATCATTTTGCATTCATTCTTATAGCAGCATTATAAGTCATTCATTTGTCTAATATAAAGCTCTTAACATCTGTGAACTTAGAAGACATAAACTGACTTCTTAATGTTTCATAATCGTGCTTTTGCTTTGGCATTTTGTTGCTTTATCAATTAAATGTTGTAACCTCATTCTACATAGAGGTTTATATAGCAGTAGATATTCTCGTAAGACTAACATTTATTTAAAAAAAGAAATAAATCTGGAAAGTAATCATGGTTTTTCTATCGGTGTTTGTGGATCTACAAATTTAAAGTTAGGAGAGGAGAATACTGTTACATTCTCTTCCTGGAGCTTTGCTTTTCTTCTTATGTCATCTTGAATTGGAGTCTTTGGTTTTCTATTGTATGATGCATAAGCTCTTGGAGTGTAAATAGCATCATGCAAGTTCATTTTCTTAAGTCTTTTAATAAACTGATCATACTTTAGGGGAGTGTTCCCCAACTCTGTTTGTCTATCTACATGAATCTGATAGTAGTATTTCAGATCTCAGTAATGATAGTCATAGGTAGGTGTTTTAAGCATGGGTTTTGTGGTAAGAAACTAAATTAGAAATCTGTTTAGTAAGATAGTTGTTAATAGCCTTCAATTCTGATACCTGCTCTTTCATGGTTTCTAATTGCTCAATGTATTGGTTTATGATAAGTCTACATTGTCTTAGTTCTTGTTCCTTTTTTCTTAGTATAGACTCTGTTAGTCTTTCTGAATCTGATAAGTGTTTCATGAGGTTTCTTTAAAAGAAATAAAAAAAGTCTGATTAAGTAATCAGCTTATTGGTTTCATCGATAAGGTATTTCTTTATAGCATCGTAGTCTTTATTCCATAGTCAATGTGCTTTTAATTTAAGATTATTGTATCGATCCTCTCATCTTTCAGAGATAATTCGTTCGGCAAATTCTAATGGTGTTTTATGTGCAGAAAACTTTTGAGACATTGTATGGCATCCACTACATAAGCAGATTCCATTGTCCAAATCAAATCTTGTAGAATAATTATTCCTTGTGAAGATGTGGTGGGAATTTAGAAACTTTGTCTTTCAACAATACTCGCATCTAAATCAGGCTCTTATTTTAATGAGCTTGCTCCATAGATCATCACAAATTTGTAAATCTGATTTTCTTTTCTTTGTTTTTGCCATTAAGCCAAAATGCCTTAGTGTATAAACTAAGGCTCTACCTATTTCTCTACTGCACTAATTATAGCATATTTTATTTTAAATAACAAGACTTTTTTAGTAAATTCTTATGATAGATAACCAATGGCTATCAACTTTACACAAGTTCAGCTTGATTTCAATATTGACTTTTTATATAAAATATTCAGACTAATAGTAAATATGGTAGAGCCAAGAGGTTT
>JAGCBE010000251.1 GCA_017652345.1 Methanobrevibacter sp. | reverse complement strand
TAATTGTTTACATGAGTATCTTTAAAACCAGCTTGATGTGCAGTTGTGCTTCTTAAATATTGGTGTCTTTCACATGCCGTTATAAAATTGGTAACATCTGTTCCTGATAGATTAGCACCAGCAAACATATAATCCACTCTTCGTAGTTTAGGACAATCTGATACAATCCAATTCAATGCATAAGTAATATTTTTAATATTTGTACATTGTGCAAACATATATTGTGCACTTATAAGACTATATAATCCATAAAATGAATCTGGTATTGCAGTTAAAGCTTTACAACCATTAAACATATTAGAACAATCTTGTGCAGATGATAATCCATACCAATACATAGGTATATAAGACATTGAGGAACAATACAAAAACATGGCATTTGTTGAAGTAACACCTTCTAATCCATACCAATCAGCTGGAATACTTGACAATACAGGGCAATTACCAAACATAAAATTAGCATTTTGTACAGATTCTAATCCACTCCAAGAACTTGGAATGTTTTTTAATCTAGAATAGGCAAACATACCGACTGTAGAAGTCAAACTTGCCCAATTACCCCAAGCAGATGGAATACTTGTTAATGATGATGGCTGACAAGTATATTGCATATTTTCAATACTTGATACATTACCCCATTGAACAACATCAGTAACACCTGTGTTCAATGAAAAACCAGCATGACCAAAATTAGGCTGTGCTGAATATGTAGCAGAAGACCAGAAATAAGCCACATTTGTACTTTGCATCAATGGTCTTATCTTACATACACCAGATGGATTATATCTAGGTGAAATGGATGCTGTAACAGGTTTCAATACCAACATATCAGTATCTTCTTTATTTTTACAACCCCATTGCATATAAGTTTTTGTAGATATGAATTTAAATCCAGAGAATTTTGTATCAGATACTTGTTCATATGGTGCTGAAGCATTTTGTGTATCATAAACACACCATTTAGGTGCACTCAATATAACTGGCGGAGTAAATTGCATTTCAAAATTACAATCGTTATAGTTACCAGTAAAAGTCTTCTTTGAAAGATAACTATTATAAAAACTTCTAAATGCTATATTATCAATTACTTCATCGTAGAATAAATAATAGTTGTTTCCTAGATTCTTCAAATGACTTCCATTGTTATAGATTTTTCCAATGAAATGATATAAGTCTCCACCTGTACCACCTTTAAATCCAACACAGAATTGTTCAGGTACATGTGTAGCACTAAACAAAATAGCACAACCTAATTGTGAAGGAAATCTATGGTGGTCTCTATATGGATTGGCAGAAAAATTAATTGTTGAATTTCCTCCAGAATATGCAGAACAAACACCATCAAAAGCTGGATTTGATTGTTGAAAATATACATTTGAGTTTAATTCAAATACTTGGTCTACAACAGCACTAAGATAACAATTACCAACACAAGTATAATTCCATTGGAATCTACTATCTTCTAGATTTAGAAAATGTAAACCATTGGATGCAGTAATATTGAATTTTTCACCAGGAGAATTTATTGTACTTTCTTGATAATATCTATTTGTAGTAGTTTGTGTCACACAACAATCATAGTCTGCATTTGTAACGTTCCAATGATTTTTATAATCAATGTTAAACATATCGCAGTGATATGTAGTAAATGGTTCAGCAATTTCATTATATTTTGGAGCAATAAAATTGAAATATTGATGAGGATTTTGGTCAGCATAATAAGAATCAAGATGCATTGCTCTTAAAATTACAGGTGAAACTGCAGTTGTACTGTATGTTGGACACACAAGATTTTTTGCCATAAACAAGGCACTATTCACACCACTATAACTAATCATAATTAAAAAACCAAATAAATTGGACCTGTACCTATCATATCATTTAAACTTCTTGCTGTTGCTAGTGTTAAGTTTTGGTTAGAATATGCTTTTACATAATTACCAGCAACATTTTCTGCATATCCAGCAGACAATGAAGTATAATTACCATTTGATTTTACAAATCTTGATGGGTCAACATAAGTAATATTTGTTGGTTCTGTATATGTTTTTGTAGACAAATCAAAATCAAATGGTATTGGTGAATAATTCCATGATAACAGTCTAATAGTAAATTTAGTATAACCAGACAATCTAGCATACAATTCAATACCACCATTAGTACCAAATGAACCGGTATTATGATAGGCAAGTGTGAAATTTGTGGGTAAATTACTTCTACCATCAACTAATGTTAATGTGACGGTTTGCCAGTTTGGATTTGCTCCACCACCTTGATAATTACCATCCCATTCACCTTGTTGAACATATATCAAAAAAGTACCATCTTGACCACCATTGTCTCTCATAGAAATAAGCATTTCTATACCAGCATGGTTTACATCATTATTATTAGAATGGAATGTACCAATTTTTAACCATTCAGTATCACCGCCATTTTTACTATATTCATAAGATTGCAAAGCTAATGCTCTACTTGCTGTTCCAGCAGAAGTTGATGTTGTTGCTGATGTTGCTGATGTTGCTGATGTTGCTGATTTAGCATATTTAGCACTTGTTCCATCAAAATATGTTGAAAAATTTGTATGTGCACTGAATTGGTGACTTGCAACTGGAGCTGCACCTGCACTGACCGCGTATGATGCTGTTGATGCAGAACGAGACCAACCACTTAAATTAGCACTAACCGTTGTTGCAGATATTGTATTAGCTTTAAAATTGGTTGCACTAAGGTTTTTCGTAACCAATATAGAATTTAATTGGTCAGATGTTACCACGAAACCATCTGTTATTGAAGTACCACCAAAGAATGCTGAATCAGCATTTACCCAAGTATTGGTATTGTTGTAATCAGTCCATAAAATATAACCTTTTTGTGTAGCATCGGTATTATAGAAACCTAATTTTGGATTACTTAATGCATTGACAGTGTCTTTAGAATTTGCTGTTACAGCTGTTGTACATGCTGTTGCCAATACAGTAACCATCTGTTTACCAGTAAAACTATTTGCAGTTAGTCCATTAGCTGTTACATTTGTTGCTGATATTCCAGATGCTTTCAATAAATTTTTATTTGGATTATAAGTTAAATCACCATCATAACCAACATTTGTACTTGTTGCAGCTGAACCAAATAAAAGATATCTAGTTGCATCGGCAGTCCAAGTTTCAGCTGTAATTGAACCAGCCGTTGTTGCTGATGTTGCTGTAGTTGGATATGGTTTAGCAGAAATGTATAGATTATTACCTGTATTTGATAATGCTAGATTGTTAGTTAATGTGAATATACCAAATGTAGATGCACTATTAGAAGCTGTAATTTCACCATCAATTAATTCAACACTACCGGCTTGTGAACCATATTCAAGTGTGCTAAATGCTTTTACACCAGTCATTCCAGACACAGCAGTTAAAGCAGCATATTGTGCTGTATTAATTGAATTTAATGTACTATAAGTAGTGTCTTTTGCAGAAATATTAATTGTATTTGCAGCAGTAGAAATTGCAATATTACCATTTGGTTTTAAATTTACTCCTGCAGAAAGATATAATGCTGTACCATTACCACTTAATTTATAAGCATGGTCATGAGCAGTGGCAGCATAATCACCACTATGAGCAGTAACCCAAGCACTAGCAGCTGCACCACTAGCAGCATTACCTGTTACAGTAGCACCAGCAATACCAACCAATTTACTAGCATTATCAGCACTACCAGCGGATTTTGCACTTGTTGAATATATGTCATATGTTACGCCACCAATTTGTAATGAACTTATCGCAGCCATTAATAAACCTCTTAATTATGGAGTGTTAAATGTAGTTGCACTCATATTTCCTTGAACTACTAAAGTACCAATATGATTTGTTGTATCTACCTCTTTATAATATGATTTTTGAACCATACCTAAAGTACTTGATGTTGCTTTACTAGCAGAAGTATCGGTTTTATTTATAGTAATGGTTGGATTTCCATTTTCATCTGTTGTAGGTGTTAATGATATTTTATTACCAGCTACTAATGTTAATTGGTCTGCCCATGTAGCAGCGTTTACATTAGCTGTTGTTCCAGCTGCATTTGTTACTTTAATTGTTTTGAAACCACTAACACCACTAAAACTAAATGATGCCGTTGGTGAAGTACCACCAGCAGAAATACCATTCAAACCAGATAAATTCAATGTTGTATTGTATGTGGTTGCATTAACATTTCCATTTGGTGTTATAACTTGTGAAAACAAATTATATGCTGAGTTTTTCCAATTCGCAGAATTAGTATTTACTGTTGCTGTCATACCATCAAATTTGTTCCAAGATTCACTTGCTGCAGACCAAGGTTGCAAAGTTGACATTGCAGCTTTAGTTGGATTAGCGATTTTATCCCAACCAGGTTTGGTTGCATCTTGAATCCATACAACGTTATCACCAGGTTGTAGTTCAAATGTTTGACCATTGTAACCTGATGTAGTTGGTATTGTACCACTATTTGTAATATTAAACACATAACCGTTCTTATGTGCAGTAGCATTAGCCAAATTTGCAATAGTTGAATCACCTTTTACTTGGTATATACCATTTGCTTCGGCAATACCAGATGTTTGTGCAGACACATAACCATAAACTTTATCAGGTGTTAAAAAACGAGAATTTGTAGTATTCCAATTTGTCCCAGCAGAAGTTAAATTAGATGCTGCACCACTATCATTAGTTGAACTAATTGCTGACCAAGGTGTGGTCTTTATTCTAGTATTGATTGTTTTTGCTGCTGAAATTGCTGTGCCAACTAGGTCATCACCAGAAATATGTCCGCCTAAACTTATTTTATAAGTACTATTGATTCCTTGGGCACTTCCTGCAACAGTTGCTGATTTAGCATTATTTGCAGAAACAGCCGTTGTGGTTTTGTCTACATAATAAGCATGGTCTGTACCTGATTGAGCATGTATATCATATTCAGTACCAGATACTTTAAATTTGTCTATATATTCGGCCATATTTTACCTTTAGAATATTACTGCGGTTGTACCAGTCACATATGATTTCTTATTTGTACCAAGAGCAGCAGTTGTTGCTTCACTATATGTGGTATCTTTTGCAGAGAATGTTACTTGTTTTGATGCTGTAGTCAATTGCATATTTGTACCCGCAACAAAACCAAATGTATCACCAATTGAGGTTGCTTGTGTTACAGCACCACCAATACTAATTTTACCATAGTTGTATGCTGTAGGATAAACGGTTGCAGTTGTACCAGAACCAGATACACTTAAACCACCTGTAGCAGATAATGTGAAACTATCTGCACTTGAACCAGCTGCAATTGTGGTTGAACCTGCTTTAACTGTTGAGAATGCTTTATGTGCAGTGTTAGCCCAATTTGTTGCAGAATTATTACTTACAGTTGCTGTTGCAGTGTTCCATACAGCGGTAGTGGTATTCCAATTAGCTGTTGTAATGTAATTACTTGCATCAAATGTAGCAGCTAATTTATCCCAGTTTGCGGCCGCTTGCCCGGCTGCAGTAGCCACCATATTATCACCATCATATACAAGTTGACTATTTATTGTAGTACCTGTACTAGCACAACCAGACACATTATATACCCAACCAATTTGTGCATTTGTAGAAGATAATGATGAAACATGTAAGGTTCCTTTATGAACATAAGCATTTGCAATTGCAGCCGCAGTAGATGTTTGAACGAAATCATAAACCGCTTTTGGTGTAACGAAACCAGTTGTAGCTGTAGTAACAGAGCCAGCACTAACATTTGCCATAGAAGACCAAGGTGAAGTTACAACAGTCAATGTTGCTGTTTTATTTGAACCCCAATCTGTTGAAACAGAGCCAGTTACATGACCAGCATATGTAATTGTTTTTGCGGCAGTTAATTTTGCAGCACTACCAGCACTTGTTGCCGAATTTGCTTTATCAGCATTTGCAGCCGAAGTTGCACTTGTTGCAGATAATGCACTTGTTGCACTAACTGCATAAATGTCATATGTTGAACCACCAATTTGTAATGAACTAATTGTTGCCATATTTAAAAACTCCTATTATAGATTGTTAATTACCAATTGATGTGTTTCTACTTTTATATCATCTTTTGCAATATAGTTGGAATCAACGAAACTAGAAATACCTTGTGCATTTACCAAAGCGGAAGCTTGTGTTTGACCAGTTACAATTGAACTTTCAGTAGGTTTCAATCCAATTGGAGTTGATGAAGTACCATCACCACTCAAATATGTTTGAGTTACCCATACTGGTTTACCAGATGATTCATAATTTGCAATCCAAGCAGATGCAGCAGCACCAGACCAAGCACTATTGATTAAATCTTGACCATTTACATTTGATGCAGAACCACTAACATTAACAGCCAACCAAGCTGTATTTGCACTAGCAGCTGAACCACTAAATTCAGATGCATTTGATGCTGACCAAGATGTGAATGCTGTTGTATCAAGTTTAGCATCATTTTCAGTAGCAGCTAGTTTATCCCAATAACCACCATCTGCAGTAATCCAAGCAACATTATCACTCTTAAATACTGTTGCTGAATAATCTGTACTGGCTGGATTAATTACACCACCATTAGACAAATTCCATACATCACCGTTTTGGTTATTTGTTGATGGTAAGTTTTCTACTGTGCATGTTCCTTTAAATTTATAAACATTGGATATGCTTTCTTTAACAACTTCAGTTACATAATCAACTGTAGTTTTTGGTGTCCATATACCAGATATACTTGTTGTTTGTGATGAAGTTGCAGTCAATGCTGTCAATGCAGACCAAGGAACAGAACTAATTGCAGATTCATTCACAGCTGTAACAGCACTAATATTCACAGAAGAAATAGCACTTTCATTTACAGCAGTAATAGCACTTGCTGGAATTGCTCCATCAATTGCAGTTGAAGGAACCCAACCTGCACTCAAAGCACTTTTAGCATAGATTTCATAATCTGTGCCACCAACTTTCACACTAGATAAATAATTTTCTTCAGCCATATATTACACTCCCATTTAAAATCCTAATATTAATTGATGTTTGTCTTCATTTACACTCATCATTCCTGTTATTGCTTGTATTTGTGCCATTTTAGTTTTGTTTTCTTCTAGATACATGGCACTTGTAGCAGAAACTGTTTCACCTTTATCTACATAAGTTTCAGTTATAATTCGTCCTTCATTATCCTTTTCAGCATATTTTGCATAGATAGGATAAGTTAATCCTGTTTCCTTATATACAGACATAGGAGTGATACCTGAAGCACAAGTATCTCCTTCAACTGATTTTACTGTAACTTTATTTATTTGTGATTTTAGTTCTTCAATCTGTTCATCGTAACTAGCAATCTTATCTCTTAATGCATTATATTCAGTTTCAGCATATTCTTTTAGATTGTTAAATTCATTCTTCAGTTTTGCCAATTCATTTGAACATAAACTTAGTTTATTGTTTAGAACGATTATATTTTTATCTGTATTCTTAGTAATATAACTAATCTCTTTCTCAATTCTGGAGATTAGCTCATTGATATTTTTTGTTTGAATACCAAATCCTTGCATATAGTATTTATTACTTTTTCTACTTTAAGGTTCATCTGGCTTCTTTCCTTCCTTATAGGTAATATAATCCAAATCAATGTCTTCAAGTTCGTGACCAATATTGTCAGACTCATTGTTCAATTCGGTTAAGTCTTTTTCCAAATCCTCATTAAACAAATGGATTTCATCGTCAAGTTCGTCGGTCTGATTCATTATATCGTCTGTAGATGTTCTAATACGGTCAAATTCATTATCGTAATTCGTGAATTTACTTTCAATGTCTTCATAGTATTCTTCAAGTTCATCGTATGCTTTATTTGGATTGTACAAGACATCCATGTGGTTGATATTCTTGGATTTCTTCAATGCTTCTTCATCCAATATATCATTCTTCTTCAATGGGTCATTTATCTGATATTGTTCAGGGAAATCACTTGTAGCAACATTGTAAATTGGGTCAGTCTTATCACTAATGGTTTCATTCCTAAAGTCAATAGTCAATTTAGTATCTTTATAGACTCTCAATGTCAATGTATAAGTATGGCTCTGCAAACCAAATGCTTCCTGATAATATTTCACATCTCTAATTTCATAGAATGTATCGTTTTGTGGCAAATACACAACATCGCCTATTCTAGGCTGAAAATCATCATATACTTGTGGCGTATTTCTATCTTTACCACCATAAGTACTCCAATACTTAAATGCTGTCACACCAACGAAACAAGTAATTACATCTTCACCCCATATACCTTGGATTTGGTATGTTCTAACATTTGGTGGTAACTGTTCAGTATACATTACGATATTGAAAGCTCGTTCAACCACTTGCAATTGGTCTTCACCAAATATTTTGTCTCTTCGTAAATTTTCGGAAACCTTATAGTAGACAACTTGCAATCCAAATGTTCCATAAGCTTCGGTTGTATAAGCTTCAGCTTGTTTTCCTTCATCATCAGTAACCATGTTACCGGTATCATCGTTATAACATTCCCATTCGTCTTTTTTAGGCATTGTAGAGCAAAGCCAAGGATATGCTGAAATATTCGTATTTGTCATTATTCCACCTTTATGATACCGTCTTGATTCCAGTCAATTTCAAGATAATTGTAATTACTGTAAAATACTTTTGGGAAACTCATATACATCATCGGAATGGCATTATCACCTTCGTGAGTCTCGTCATGATACACCAATAGGAGCCCAGCTGCACCATCATCCATAGTATTTGGATTACCTTTAGCAGAATCCACCCAGAAATCAAGTGCTGACAAGCAAACAATATTTTCATCTAGATATGTCTGGTTAATGTCATAAGAACGATATTCGTCAATATTGTAATTGGTATTAAATGCATACTCGTTCTTCCAGTATGAATCTAGATTCTGGTCTTTATTTGCTGATGGAGTCCAATCTAAATCGTGTGTTACCCAAGAATTGTTGTGTTCAAATTCAGTAAATATCTTTGATGAACAAGGTCTGTTGGTTATCTGTTCATAAGTAGTTTCTGAAGTCATTCTAGTTCCTTTATTATATGATTTAACCAATGTTCCTTCAATGTTCAATCTAGTTGGCTTAAATTTGGTTCTTTCTTCATATTGATAAGGCTGACCTTTTATCTCATTGGTTCTAATTTGACCTTTAACAAAATTCTTAAAACGAAAATCAAATCCAGTTGTCTGATTTGGTGGATTCAATTTTTCAAAATTTATATCTGTAACAATGGCACTGATATTATTTGTATAATAGTCTGAACTTATTTCACCTGTACCAAGTGCTTTCTTGTAACAATTGTATATGTTTCTATTGTAGGCTGAATAAGGCATTATTTTACCTCCAACATCAACAAATCTTTACCATCGTTTACTACTGGTGTAGGATAACATACAGCATTTCCAGTCAATGGTGATTCGTTTGTATTTTCCAAGAACATTACATTTCTACCTGAATTATCTATAACCAATAATCCACCGAATGCTTGGTCTGAAGAAATTGAAGTAGAAGTGAATTGATTTTCTGCTATCAATCTATCACGAATTTCAGTAGGCAACAAGTATTCACCGACTCCATAATAGTCATAGTTGTATTTTATTCTATTTGGGTCAATGGATTTTACATAGCCTAATCTACTACTAATTGTTTCAAATCTAATATTTTCATGCTGTACAATATCATTGTACAATGAGGTATATTCATCATAAGTAACTTTATCATTCAAAGTTTCATCATAGGTATAATAGAAATATCTATCAATATCAGGTTTATTGAAATCAATAGACTTATCCAACACACCATCGTCAATACTCAATGGGTCATTATTATATGTTACAGTTGGGTTTGTTGGAATTGCATCAACTTCACCTGTTCTATATTTTTCAAGGTCAGGATAGTTAGAAGGTGTGAACCAATTACTCTTGTATGGCATTTTATTCTTTACGAATATTCTTGGATTCATGTATTCATTGGTTACTAAGTTGAATCCTTCGTATGAATATGGGTCAAGTACAGCAGGTGCTCCGCCACAGAATGCATTTTGATATGTTCGTAAATATGGACTATAACAAGCCATGTTATTTGCCGAAATAAAAGTATAACCATCAAATACATTCTGTATACCAGCAACCTTCATTGGTTCTTGTCTTCTTAAATCTTCTAAAGATTCATAATCAGGTGCTACTGTATATGAGAATGTTTTAAAAGGTCCATTTGGTACAGTAATATCTACACTACCTTCATTATATGAATCCTGTAATTGATATACATCACTCCATACAATGTCATCACCAGATGGTTGCAAATGCCATTTCTTTGAATGTGGAATATTAAGTCCTTCACTTCTAAAAGTAGTTGGGTTTGGGTCACCCCAAGTATTCCAGA
The DNA here is from genome assembly GCA_017652345.1 of Methanobrevibacter sp. The sequence continues at coordinate 43,891 of JAGCBE010000251.1, read as the reverse complement.
AATCATCATACAATACAAGTGCTGGAGATACATTAGTTACACAAGAATTCATTTTAACGAGTTCATGAGCAACATTTCTCTTATTGAAACCTGATGCACAATTCAATCCAAGATTTCGTTTAAATCCAGCATCCAAAGCTTGAGCCAAATCCCAATTTGCCCAAAATGTTGAATTAGGACCTCCATTAGGATAATTAATCATTAATGGAAAATCAGAAACATACAAACAATTTGTATCAACACCTTCTACATAGTTTTCAGTCATAAGTGTAGTACCATTTACACTAGCAGTATTAGACCATGATGCTGATGTATAAAAAGTAAATACTGCTCTTTCATCTTCAGGATGGTCTGGATTATTAAAATGAGCGAATCCATATTTATCATTTACAGAAAGAACATTATTATTTACTGGATTAAATTTAATTTCGTATATACCAACATTTCGAGTATTACTATAACCACCAACCGCTGTGTCTGGAATATAAGTTAAAATATTATTTCCATTATGAGAAGATGTAGTAAATGGCTTATAATAAACTGGTTCACCAATAGTAGAATTGGTATGTATTATGCAGTTCACCATATTCATAGCCAAGTAATTTGACATTACATTGAACATAGTTGTATTTGTTTCAGTTGAATAATCAACCTTACCAATTACTGCACCCATAGCATTTTCAATTCGTTTGAATGTTACATTTGCAGCACTAGCATAATTGGTTTCTTCAAAATTATCATTATAAACAATCTTACAATTACTTACAAGACATCCTTCCAATTTCTTAATTGAATGTTCATTTTCATAATATTCAGCATAAGAAGGAATGTATCTACCAAACATACCACCAGCAATGAATATTGGTCTGGTATGATATGTTATACAATCGTCTAGTACATCAGTTGCAGTATTTACTGTTTCATCTTTATCGTAGAATGCTGAGAACAAATAGTCAGCATTACAAGTAGATGTAACACTACCATTTACAATATATCCTTGAATCTTATTTCTAATAGATTGTGGTAATAATGGAGTTGTCTTATATGTTACTTTATAAGATTCATCAGCACCATCGTAATTGAATACATTGTTTACTTCAACATTGGTATCCAATACTTGACCATATCCTTGTTTACCAGCAATACCACCAATGAAACCAACGAAGTTACTTGTATTTTGAATATTAGTTTTTACAGCAACATTCGTAATAGTACCATAGTTAGAACCTGCAATTACACCAACATTATATGCAGCTCTTGCAATTGGATTCATTCTTAATGAAGTCTGACAGTATGCAGATGGACAATAAGGATATTTTCTATCTGTATATTTATTAAGTTCTTCAACCCATTCAAATTCATGTCCAACATTAATATCTCTAATAAGATTGTTGTTATAACATAAATTTGCTCCACCCATAGCTGTTGTAAAAGCTTCATGATGATTGTATATATATGGATATTGTGATTTAGGTAAATCAACTTCATGATAACCAGATATAATTCTATTATTCAATATTGAACAAGTAAAATATCCTTTATTATCCACTCCCATATAAACAGGCAATTTACTAATGTACTTAATAGAATTAAGCATTTCACCAGATTTAGATGGGTCAGAGAATGCTGGGATTGAAAAACTTCCACCAATACCAAATCCATTCCAGCCAGAACCATTATATGCAGTAGCATTTAATGGCATATACATTATTCCAGTAGGATTAGGTTGATTTACAGGATAAAATATATCAAGTGCATTATTCAATCTATTAGTACCATCGGCGTGCCAAGATATAGTTTTTGGCATTTCATTTGTTGAAGCATCATCCAAACCACCCAACAATCTATTAGCACCCCAAGTATCTTCACCATAATATCCTTCTGCAAAATATCCTACATAAGGACAGACATTACCTGGTGAATTGATACACCAAGAATTTAAGAAATAATAGTTTTCATCGTCTTCGTCAAATTTTTCTCTTACAAGACCATCTTTCCAAGAATACTTATCACTCTTATTTGTAACTGAATATACTTCAGGAACGAATCCACTAAACTTAAACCATCCAAGATTATAAGCATTGATATTTTGAATCGTACCATAGTTTCTACCAACCAAAATACCTGCATTAATATCTCTAGCATCACTCTTGATATGAGTTAAGTTTATCTGTTTCTTACATTCAAGTGTATTGGTTGAACCATCATTTATAATATTGAAATTCTTTACTACACCAGCTGTACCAAGTACTCCTACAAGACCATTATCAACATTTGAACAATCAATAGTAATGTTTCTTAAAGTATAACCATTACCATCAATGATACCTTCAAATGGTTGCTTTTCGTCTACACCAATTGGATTTCCATTGATAACACCTTCAATGTTATCACCAAGAATACCAATTATTCTATTATTTCCTTGGTTGGTTCTATCAGCAAACCAAGCCAATTCATCTTTAGAACGAATGAAATAGAAACCACCACTTGACAAGTAACTAGAAATGGAACTATTACTTGAAATACAAGAACCATATCTAACATTGAAAGCATCAAAGTTTCTGTCGGTAATGTACATTGGTTTGTTAGATAAAGAATCATCATCCATTACTTTATACCAAAGTCTATTTACTTTGGAACCTTCTAACAAACCATCACCCATAATGGTATCAACTTGATAAGAAAATTTATCAGCAAGAGAAGTACCTTTTACATATCTACCTTTTATACCAAATGCTTTATTGGTGACTTCACTATTATAATTTTTTGCATTTTCAGTAGATTTGTAATTGAACACATTTGGTTTTGCTTTGGCAAAATCATCTACAGTTCTATATTGTTCCAATTTTATATTGTCATATTCATAAGCAGCTTTAAATGCTGAATTGACTGGAATAAAATGCCAAGTATCTGCTGATGGTACTTTTCCTTGTAAAAATCTTTTCTTAAAACTATTAAAAATTATTGATGCCATTATCTATCCCATCTTAAAGCATAATCATCGTGTTTTGTACCCTTTGATACAACATTTGGTCTTGGTGCTTCAAACGATATATGCATATTTATATCTTCAGCAACAGAATTTATCTGAGAAGGTCTATCATAAATTGTTTCGTTTGTTTCATCTACAATACCTGTTGCGATTTCTTCAGAATCGTCTACAGTTGTAAATCGTTTCCAATTTTTTCTAATGGTTTTTTCATTACCATCTCCAAAAAATCCCACACAGATATCATTTAAGTAATCTACATATTCTCTACATATATGTCGTTCATGTGGTAATGTTTTTGCTGTAAAATCACCTTCCATTTGCAATCTATACAACAAATTCAATTGTCCAGAAACACCACGTATAATACAAGGACAACCTAATGTAGTGAATAAATTTGCATATTTAGTTGTTATTGGCATACCTTCATCACCTTCAAGAATATAAAAACCTTGTTGTGTTTTTTTATATCCAGGTAATACTGCAAATCTTTGATCTGATGGTATAAATTTAGAAACACGAATATTCTGAAAACTATTCGCATCATAAGTAGACAATTTATTATTTTTTCTCAATAGTAAAGTATTATACCACAAAATTCCTTTATTTTTAGCAATCATAGCTTCAAATTGATTATATTCCGGTCCTTTAACGAAACAGTCTTTATTATAGTAATATGTTCTCTTTAATGTCTGCCAATCTGAAATATTCCAAGCATTCATAATATCAGCAAACTTATCCCAACCATCTTTACCATTCCAAACATACAAGTCAATGAAATACTTATCCAATCTTTTCCAGATACACCAGTTAGCCAAATCATCAACCCAGAACCAGTTCTTTGCATCTTTAGCATTTATAGTAGTATCAGTCTTAGTATATCCACTGAATTTTGCTGTAGGACATTCATTGTAATATTCGCTAGGTGTCTTCCAATCATTAGATTTTTCCAACTCATTAAGTACTTCTTCAGGATTCTCATTTGCTGGACTTTCGTATGAAACTTTAGTCTTTACATAAGATAAACCATACCACTGATATTGTTGCTGACCTTCTGTTAAAAATCTTTCGGGCATTTGAGGCAAACTATCAGTAGATACGAAGAATGTAACATAAGTTTTCCATCTTTCATACAATAACAATGGTTCATCATTAGTATCTTTTAAAGCAATCAAAGTAGAAATACCATTTACATAACTATCGTAATTGTTATCGTAAGTATTTGGAATAGTGTAGAAACTCTTGTAATCACCAAGTAACATTAATTGTTTATTATTACTAATACCTGTATTTTTCCAAATGGCTACATTGTTTATTGGTTCATAATCATTTTTAACATATGTTGTAGCATCTGGTTCTTTATGGAAATTATAGAATTTAAAGAAGTTCATAAACATATTAGTTTCAGGTTTAGCTACATCAATGTATAGCCAGTTATCTGGAGTGTAATTTTCAGCAGTAATTTCATATATTTCAGGAATTACACACTGTCTTACATTGTTGTCATCATCAAATTCAATGAATCTATAACTTTCATAATCTGAATGGTCAGGATATTTGCAAGATGGAAATACACTTTGGAATGCTTCACCAACATAAACATGGCTTCTTGTTCTAGACCTAGCAGACCCTTGATTAGCTTCTTTCTTTGGAGGATAATTATAGAAGTCAGGTCCATAAATTGTGTGAGCAGCATTTAACATTCTATATGAATCAGTTTTAAGATAATCAGCATCTTTCCATGACTTTACTCTACCATAAAGTGGATTTGATTGTGAATGATTAAATTCAACATTTATAGACTTTTCTTCTACATCAGCAATTTGACTATCCTTATACCAGAATAAGTTACCTGATTTTTCGGGCCACCATTCAACCAATAAGTTACCATTTGAATCATAAGTCAACCAGTCAGACTTAATGAATCCAATACCATACTGTTCAAATAGTTCTGGACAATATAAAGGATAATACTGAGTTCCCATATTGTTACGAACAACTTGACACAAGATATAAGTTGTATTAGTTGTGGTATATCGTGTTTCAACAGAAATACCATCCTGATATTTGTAACTAACATCATATACAGGAACTTCTGCACACAATGTAATTGGTTCTTTATTGTAAGGACTATTTCTCAACATTGTTTGATTTTCATAACCTTGTCTAAAATCAAACAACAAACCATCTGCATTTACATCAATTGAATTGATACTTTCTGTTACAGTTGTTTCTGGTATTATGTGTATTGGTTGTTCAGATTCAGAACTATCTGAATATAAAATATTATATGAATCTGCTAATGTAGTTCCTTCCAACAATGAATCAGTAATCACCCTGTTCCAATCAGGTGTTTCAGATTGTTCAACAGGAACTTTTAATTCTTCCCATTGTTCACAAGTAGTATCTGTGGAAATAAATTTAATAAGTTTATATTCATTACCAACTTTAATAATTGTCAATACACCGAAATTATCAACGAATGAATTATTTTCAATTACATTATAGATTCTTTCATTATGTGTAAGGTCTCTTAAAATATCATATCTTATTAATTCAGCACCTTTACCAAAACCTCTAGATAAAACATGATTTTGTAAACTCGTAGGTCCTTCATTAATGTAATTATAATTTAACTTTGAATCATCATAATAATAGTTTAAACTTAACTTACCGTAGCTACTTGCATTTGAATATTTCCATTTACCATCAGTTTCAGTTAGACTATCTCCATCAGCTTGTTCATATTTAAACAAATAATATCTTTTACATACACTGCCACCGCTAGTTCTTGGCACTGGCAATTCTTCTGTATACTCCAACCAATCAGTTGTAGTTTCTACATTGTCATCATCAATTGTAATAATTCTGTAATATAACTTATTATTTAATATGGTATACTTTATATGGGAAGTCATACTATATTTATCACAATGGCTCCTGTTATGGAGCCATTTGTTTAAATGTTCATGGAAGTCGTGATTGTAGGAAATTCCTGTTCTTTATAGTATGTCATTCGTTCTTTCCAATGTTTGACCAAGTAATTATCCACAACTCGACCAGTTCTAGTTTTATAACTGAGGTCATCCACTACATCATATAGGATAATCTGGTCTTTTGTTTTGTGTTTACGAAGACCACGGCCAATGCTTTGCAGCACTTTGATTTTGGATTTACTATTTGCATATAGAATAACATCGTGTAGCTTCGGCATATTAACACCTGTAGACATAGTCTGATACGAAGCTAGCAATATCGTACCATCTTCATTTTCAATGCCAGTTCTGATTTCAGCTCGTTCACTACCTTTAACTGCACCGGTAATGATTGAAACCTTCTTGTCAGGATATTCTTCTTCAAACCATTCTTTCAACAAATTCACATGTTTAAGATGGTTTACAAGAATCAAGATATTGTGTTTTGAGTCTGTATGGTCAATGATAGTTTTCAATACCTTATTTCTATCAGCATATTCTTCAACCATACGAACTTCTTCAGGATAACTTCTACCTTTATTCTGTGCCACAAATTCAGCAGGATATTTTGCAATTATATTGGCAATTTTAATCTTAGTCAATACACCAACATCAATCAATTCCTTAGATTTTAGTTCAAATATCACATCACCAATTACAGACTTAATTTGCAACAATTCAGACTTATCGGTTGGCAATGTACCAGTTGTACCAATCTTAAAACGAGCATTTTCACATTGTTTCAAAATCTGTCCGAGTACTTTTGCTTTTGCTCCATGAGTTTCATCAATGAATACCGCATCGTATTTTTCAAAGAAATCAGATTCCTTATTCTGTAGACTTTGCCAAGTAGAAATCAATACTGGTTTATCAAAATATGCTTCGTGACCACCACCAAGTCTTTCAACTTCATCATCCAAGTTATCATATCCATAGTCTTTAAAATCATCGTACATCTGGTCTACTAGCATAATGTTTGGAACAACTAGAAGGATCTTCTTAAAATTCTGTTTTCTAATACAGCGAATGATATTATAAAGCATCAAAGACTTACCACTAGATGTACAAGAAAGAAGAATACCTCTATGATACTTCAATGCAGCACGAACAGCCTCATCTTGATAAGGTCTAAGTTCAAATGGTGCATTTTTCATATTGTCTTTGATTTGTTCTTTATACTTATCTTCTTCAATTGGTTCGCACATTTCCATATCACGGAAACCTTCAAGTGAGAAAGTAGTTTTCTGTGCGACACACCAAGTAATCAAATCTTTAACAAGACCAATTGGTAAAATATGAGTCTTTACATTATATGCTCTATACTTACCATCCCATATTCTCATTTTAAAGCGAGGATTGAATTGATATCCGCGGCATATATTCAGAATATCTCATATAGATGTTGTGGTGAATATCGTCTGAAGTATCAATCTCAACACAGCTCTCATTAATTTTTCTAATAACTAAATCAACCATTAATATACCTTTCTTCCATCCATATCAACAGGTATAATCTGTGTACGATTACCTGGTGTTTCTCTCATAAGATTATCTGCTAATAGATTAGCTTCTTTTTCACTTTCACAAACTTTTGTAGCAATATAATCGTTATTTACATTAAATTCCATAACTAGATAAACATAGTTCTTTGGTTTGTTTAACTTATCAATTATATCTTTTACAATTTGGTTATATCCATCTTCAGTACCATTGGCTTCTGTAAATGGTATATTGTTTGTAGTCAAAAAGTATCTAATTTGTGTGTCAATTTCTTTAGCTTCATCTTCCGTCTGGTTTCTACCATTTGGATTGTATTTCTTAAAGCGATTGACAAAGATATTATATGTATTCTTATATTTTTTGGCTTCGTATAAGCAAACATCTTGATATGGTTTTTCGTCAGTATACATTGCACCAATGGCAATTGGAGAATCAGTAACAATCACATCAACTTTACCAAGTAATCGTGTAATCTTAAGACATTGTTTTCCTGTAACATACAATTGGCAATGTTTAAGTGGGAACTGGTCATCCTGCCATACTCTATCTTTAGCATATTCAGACACATATTCACAATCAATACCAGCCATTTTAAGTTTAGCAAAAATATAAGCGGCACCGGTAGATTTACCAGCACCTGGACCTGCATACAAATTAACCAACAATGTATTTTTCATTTTACACCTTTTATTTCTATTTATAATATAGAAAAAGTCTAGCCATTTAAGCTAGACTTTGATTTTCTGTTTTTGAACGAACTTTATTTGAAATCTTTTTCCAATGATTTCTTCTTAATCCTCATTTTCAATTTTTTGGTCATAAGATTAACATCAAAATCTTTCAAATGTTCATCATAGAACAATCTTCCATTTCTATATACATTGTAAAAATGTTCTGCCAAATGTTTTTCAGTAATCCATCCACGGTGAGCACAAACTCTATACATCAATGCATCATTGGAATATTGTTTTAAATCATGCTTAAAACTGTCTTTAATCCATTCCATTTCCTTTTGATAAGGTATAAGTACATATTCCTCCGTTATTCCTTCAAGACCATCGTTAATATATTCTTCCATTACAGTTTCTATATATTTTTGTGTGCGTTTATATTGTTCAATATACAAATTCATCAATTGTTCACAGGTTTCACACTTAATGTCCAGACGGTTTTTATTATATCTTTCTTTGATTACTCTAAGAAACAAGCGTTTTTTGAATTTGTATATCAATAAACTAATCATAAGTCATTTGGATTAATTGTTATAGCGTTCTTGTATGAATCAAAATTAGTTTCAGTAGTATCGTCAATCAATACTACCTTTTGACCTTCTTCTCTGTAATGTTTTGTCATTAACAAGAAAACAATAGTCTTATCAAGTGCGAACTTATCTTTCATCATTCCTGGGGTCATAGCAATAGATTTGTCTTCTTCTTTGATATAACTACAAGCAATGAAAAAATCAACTGCGTTTTCTTTAGTAAGACACCATCCACGATTTTCTGTTTTAACATTGAGTACATTATAAATCTTGTCAATCAGATTCTTATCTACTTCATTTGGTGTTTTCCAACCCCAAGTGTAGATATGAACCAACTCAATTTGATTCTTTTCAATAAATTGTTTAATCTTAACACAGTTATGTTCTAACCAATTACGATTAGACAAATTATCAATAAGAGTATTCTCAATGTCTAGAAATAAAATCATCGTTGCAACGAGTCCTCACTCTGGCTTTTATTTTCTACATTAGTTGAATCAATAGTAACAGTTGTATCTATTTTATTCGTATCTGTTACTAGACCATTGTCTTTTAAAATTTCATTAAGTTTCTTTTTATTTTCGTTATATATTTTCGTAATAAATACTGAATCTTTACGAAATTCAATATATTCTTCAGCACAATCCATTGATATATGAGTGAAATCATTGTCTTTAATATCTTTCACACATTCCGGTCGCTTATCATTTATATGGTCATATTCATTCTTAATCATAACACTTTCAGATGGTGAAAAGATTTTAAAACCTATAGCAACAAAAATTCCACATGCAGAAAGTATTCCTCCAACCTCATGTCCTGTAATACCCCATAAGAACATTACAATTGAAAAAACTACTGCAATAAGCATTATGATATTGTAAGTTGTATACTCCATGTATTATACCTCGTTTTATTTAAAATAGTAAATTTCAGTTATTTTGTCAATTTAAAATCTTTTTTTAATTGGTCTTTTTTGTATTTGATTTGTAATTCTCTAACTTTTTGTTTACATTTCAAAAATTGTTCTTTTAATAATGGAAGTTTATCTTTATGTAAATAATATTCATTACCAACACCACTTCTATGAACCCAGCAATATCCAACTTTACCACCATCAAGTTTGGTTTTAATCAATTCAAAATAATACCAAAACTGAATAATGTTATTACCATTAATTTCACAAACCATTATGACATCACATTCTGAATTATTTCGGCTATAATTATAAAATTCGGCTGGAATTTTAACATGAAGTTCTACATCGGTTTCTTCTAAAACCAAACCACATTCAGCAGCTAAATTCTTCACATCTGTAACAGTTACTTCATTCAAATTCTTTCTCTAATTCCAATTTCTTATTTTCGGAATCAACCAATTTCTTATTCATTCTAAATGAATCAATAATCTTCAGCATTTTATTATAATGCTCTTCAAGTTCATTAATCGTATGTACTTTTATAGAATCGTCAAATTCAACATACATTTCAAACTTAGGTTTAGTTTTTATTGTTACTTGTACAGTTGTCCATATATCAATTTCATTACCTTCATCATAATAATTTATGAGTTCACAATCATCTGAAAATGAAACTTCACTCGTAACATATGAATATTCTTTAGGTAAAGATAATATTAAACCACCACCAATTTCTTCTACATCTAAGTTATGTTTTTTGGCAAATTCTTTCAATTGCTTTTTACTAATCATAGTAATCTTCGTCCGTGTAAGTTTGTGATACATGGATATGTTCATTTTCATCGTCTTCAGACGGATGAGTCAAAGCAAATAGAACCAATCCACCTAACAATAAAAGACAAATTAATAAAACAAGAAAAAATAACATATTACCTCCATTTGGTTTCTATAACAATATAGAAACTTATTTCCAAAAAGTCAATAATTAAAATGTAAATATAAGTTTACTTAAAATCTTTTTCAATATTATGCTTATTCAATTCAATAAGCCATTTCTTTGTTTCGTTGATATTATTAAAAATACTTTCAACTACTCTACTAACAGATGCTTTCTTTGGTAATTCCGACATAAAATAACTAATAACGATTTTTTCTTCATCAATGTATTTTAACTTATATGGTTTTGGTAATCCACAGAATTTAATATTTGTATCAGACAAATTATATTCAATAAGATATTTGTCTTGTAATATTGGGTGTTTTATGAAAATATGAATATTCTTAGTTACTGCTGGAATGACAACATCAACTTTCATCTTAATTTTTTCAGCAATTTTATCAATCTTTGCTAGATTTTCTTTTGTTTCTTTTCTATGTTCTTCTTTTGGTTTCCAACTCCACGCTCCATTGAAATATTCTTCAATAATATCTTTATAAGTTTCGTATAGATTCATTTAAAATCCTCATTAATAATATTTAGCTTTAATTTAGCTTTAACTTCTTTATTTAATTTACACAGATTTGTTATTTCTTTTTCCAATTCTTCTTTTTGACTAACGAAAACAACATCAGATACATAAACCATTCTATCTATAACATATGCTTGTCTGAATATCTTAACATGATACCAATTAGGATTCCAAATAAGCGAAGGTACGAAAGCATTTTCAAGATATAGTGAATACATATCATCACTATTATGACGCATTTCTAGGCCCGTTTGCTTTGAAATTTCCTGTATATAAGTTTCATCTATATTCATTCAAAATCTCTCTCAATTTCTTGCATTTTCATTTTCATCTGTTCATGTTTTGCAAATATAGATTTTGCAGCCTCTTCTGTGTATGTTGGTAAATATGAATTTACAAATTGATTTGTAAAAAATCCACCTTTTACACCATCATAAGATTTTGCTATCTTAACATTTACTTTACCTACACCAATAATATAGTTTTGATGTGGTTCAATGGATTTACTTTTTTCACCAGGCTCAATTGGAATCATTTTGAACTTATTCAAGTCAATATATCCACGAATTGTGTAATAAGGTTCAAGTTCATCACCAAATAACAAATGTGCAATTGTTACACTAGGTAAAATATCAAAAAGGTCTTTCATAGTCCAATGACAAACCGTATCTTTCAATCCATTATATCCTTGTAAAATACAAATGCAATTCACACTTGGCGGTTTTGATTCAACCATATAACTATATTTGAAATTATACAAAGTTAGCATATAACGCTTTTAAGAATAATATACTATTTCTCTAGCAGTATCATAAATATCATCTGTAGTAATGCTGTTAGGTATTTGTGTATCACAAGCATAATTATTATCAATGATGTGTTCCAAACGGCTAACCATTTCTACAGCTTCTTCATTGGTACATTCGTTAATATCCATTACTGCATCAATTACTTTATTCCGATATTCTTCTTTACTCATTATTTCTCCGAAGAACATTGAATCCAAATGATTTCATCAGTAGCATCATCAACCATATATTCATAATCAACCATATATTCAGCATCTTCATCATCCACACCAGGAATGACTTTATCAATATAATTCTCATATACAGTACAAACATGACCGGCTACAGGAACATTCACGAACTTTGGATTAATCCAAAATGAATTTTTATAATCCCAAAAAGTTGGTTTGTAATCGGAGAATGTTGTAATATTGTAACCACCATAATTAGTGATTACTGCAGGACCAGCAACAATATCATCTGTTGCCAAACCATATTTCTTGAAAAAATCTGTCTTATAACCAAAATAATCCTTGATATGAGGAATATCGTAAGTATGTCCTTTATATTGTGCTAGCTTCATAATTTACTCCTTTGATCCGACAACTACTTCTGCTACTTTGTCACAATGATTCCATTCGTAAGCCTTCTTGTCATATTCTTCTTTTGCTTTCATGGCTTCGTCTAAAGTATCGTAATTGGCTTTACCATTAAATCCAAAGTTATCAATGGCATACCAACCCATAGGGTCTTCAGCATACCAGTCAGCAGAATCGTGTTGCCAACATTGGACTTGGTATTTACCAGTTTCGGTCTTTACAATTCGTGTTTCCCAATGTTCGTGTAAACGGTTGTGCTTATAAACACCAACTGTGCTTTTGTAAAACAAAACCACACATACTACTAGAACAATTCCCAAGAAAATAATCATTATGGCACCTTTGTTACTTTGTTTTCATTAATAGTAATTTCAATTTCGTGAATTTCAAAGTCAGTAAACTTACCAGGTAGATTATGTCTAACCATATCTCTCTTTTTTAGATTGATAAGTTTCATAGCACTTTCATAAGTTTCGTATCGTCTAGCTTCAAAAATATCTTCGGTTTGGTCAATAACAATACTGCTTTTCTTAATTTGTGCAAAATACACAAACCAACCATTATCTTTATAACTTACAACATAAAAAGTTTTCTTCATATTAAACTACCTTCTTCACAATGGAAAGATTCTTTGCTTCCATAATTGAAGGAAATTCAACATAGTAGCAAGGCTTTTCATTTGTAAACATAGTCTGAATATTGAATCGTTCAGCCAAGTCAGGGTGCTTTTTCAAAAATTCCTTGGCATCCTTATTGTGGTGGAATCCAACAGATGAATCTGGTTCAACTGTTGTCAAAACATTACCTGCATCATCCATACCAGCAAAATAGTAGTGTTGATAATTGTAGGTGTTCTTGCTTTCAAGTGTGTAATAAGTGTACATAATTGAATCTTCCATATTTTAGTTCTCCTTATTGCGAAGGTCATTGTAGTTCTTAATGACGAATTTAAACAGATTGAACTTGTTAATCGTCTTATAGTCTTCGTCATGGTTATTAAATCTGTCTTCAATGTAATTGCTAACCAATGTATTAAGCACTTCCATATATTCCACACTCAAATGCTTGAACTTTTCATTCGGCTTAATTACATAATCAAAAGGATGTTCGCAATCCTTCAACCAATAAACAGGATTTGTTAGAGTATATTCAATCTTGGAAATTTCACCACAAGTATAAAAATTCTTGCGATTCGGACATCCAGCACAAGCATAAACAACATCACCAACCTTGGGATTTTCAACATTCTGCGGCAAACATTCAAGTTCGTCATTGTGTTCAGCAACAAACTTGTTAAAGAGGTTATCAGCAATTCGCCAATAATCTACATGCTTATTCCAAGCATCTCGTAATTCATCCCGATACACATCTGCAATATTGCAAGCCATGTTTTCTCGGTCAAAGTCGCGAGCCAAATTCAACTTGTTATGGAAAATTTCAATGATAGCCCATTCATAAGAGCTAAAATGCTTCATGATTTCTTCGTGGTGGAGTTCTTTTGCCATATTGTTACCTCGTTGTTTGTTGTTTCTAAGTTTAAATCTAGAAAAAATAATTGTTTCTGTCAATAGTTTATTTGTGAAATTATGTAAAATTAAATTTACTAATCCTTAAACTTTCCCATGATATACCAATCATATCGGTCCTTTGCTTCCCAACGAAGTTTCTTGTACTTGGTTTCTAGATTATTACACTTAAGTGTACCAGCTTTAGAAACTTGATGTGAACAATATACTTCGAGTTGTTTCAAACTCTTTTCTGCATAAGCCATATCATATTCAGCAATTCTAATCAAAGTATCATTGTTGAACAATATAACACCATACAGAATACTAACAATAATTACTACAATGCAGGGAATTGCTGTGCGGAAAACACCCTTCATAGTCAAAATGGCGAAAAGCAAACAGCAACAAATGCATCCAACAAAACTAAAGAATAAAATATCAAGCATTGTCATAATTAATTCTCCCCATTAGTAAAGGTTTCACCAGTAATTCCATTGATATTCATTTCATCCCAAAATTCAACGAGATTCTTGTTAGCAAAGAATGCAGTAGCATCAAATTTTACCTTCTTGGTCTTTTCGTCAAATTCGGGAATACCATCAACAGCCCCGAAATCACTAATATCAGGAAGTCCATATTCTTTAACAGTAATTCCCAATTTCTTTGCCAATCGCTTAATCTTCGGGGTGATGGGTTTTCCAAACTTCAACGGCAGGGGCTTACCAACGAACATATTGTTCTTGTAACCCTGTGAAGGCATTTTTGCAAGTTCTTCTTTGAGTTTTTTAATATCCATTGTGTTACCTCATTTGTTTATTGTTGTTCTAAGTTTAAATATAGAAAAAGTATTGACTATTGTCAATACTTTAAACTTATTTTTATGTAAATTTTTGTTTACATTATTTAATTTTGATTATAAAAAACAACTTTTCTATTATTATAATCAGAATAAGAAATATAATAAACTTTTATCTTATTCTTTTTATGTGCTGATTTATGGCAATTATCACAAAGTAATAATACTTCATCCATATTATATAACCAAGGTTCTATCTTTTCTTTATCTGGTTTTTTATAATACAATTTATGATGGACTTGTAAATTGTGTTTTTTCTTACAAAATTCACAAACATATCCTTTATCATTTATTACTTTATTTCTAAAATTATACCATTCTTGTTCTGTCAAAAGTTCGTCATAAGTTTTATCAAATTTTTGTACCGATTTAACGGAATTTTGTACAGGGTTAACCGTATAGTGTTTCTGTCTTTCTTGTTCTATCTTTCTTAGGTTTTCGCTATATTCTCTTGATAAATCATCCCAAGACTTAACAGGTTCTTTTTTTAGTCTTTCTTGTTTTATCCTTTCTAAATTTTCACTATATTTTATTAAATCATTCCAAAACTTAGTAGGTTCTGTTTTAACAACATTTTCTTTCTGTTTAATTGGTTCTTTTTGTATAACTGTATAATATTCGTCTTGTGGTTCTTTTTGAACTGCTATTTTAATTATCCAAATTATACAAACAATTATAACTAATAAACATATAGGTAAGAAAGAACTTATTTTACTAGGTTCTTCTAATTCATCCTTTTCACTTTTTATTACATGAGAAACATTAACTGGTTCTATTTCTTTAATTTTTAAATAACGCTTATAAGCAATTTTACAATCAAAACTGCTATGCGTTATATTATATTTTGTATATCCTATTTCTGCCAGTTTAGATTCTGGTATATCTAAATAAGTTTTGCCATTATAGCATTGAATCGCATTTGTAAATGAAATTAAAAAGAATAAACAAACAATAATTTTTTTCATTAAGTTTTTAGTTTCCTAATAGATTATTGTATTTAGAGTTACTTAGATTTGCTTTATGTTCACAAAATTTCCAATGATTTACTGTCTTATATGATGGATAGCAGTCATAGCCATTATACGATTTACCAGCTATCAACTTTCCTGTTGAGCACTGATAAACATATTCAGGACGCTCGCCTAAATATAATTGATACCCGTCAGCGTCACATGCCCATTGTATCAATGGTGTCTGTTTGACTTGTTCCCAATATGCTTCTTGTTCTTTCTTATTATTTGCATCTAAAATCTTTGGAATAATAATAGCCGCTAAACAAATTGCCAATATAATACCAAAGAACCAAGCCATAATTTTACCAAAAACTTTTAATGGTGTAAAGTTATTGGTACATACACCAACAACAATTAAAACAATTAAAATTATCCACAACATAAAAATTTATCTCCTTTTTATGAATTGTTAATTAAAATTTAATATAGAAAAAGTTACTGACAAAGTCAACAACTTAAACTTATTTTTATGTAAAATTTTTATTTACACAAATCCAGTGCAGCTGCTATCGTGTCATCCATATCATAGTATTTGTATTGTCCTAGGCGTCCACAGAACACTACCTTATCGTTTGGTATAGATTTGTATTTGTCATATAGTTCTGCGTTTCTAGCGTTGTTTACTGGATAATAAGGAACATCTCCTGGTTTCCAATCGGCTGGGTATTCCAAAGTTTCTGTACCTCTAAATAGAAATTCGTCATTAGACAAAAGTTTATCCAATCTATCTTGATTGAAATACCAATGCTGGATTTTGCGTGTATATGGTCTTTTACTATCTGTAAAGTTCATAACAGCTACACCCTGTAATTGTGATGGCGAAGTCATTAAATAGCTTTCAAATCTCAATCCTCTATATTCCAAAGTTCCAAATCTATAATCGTAATATTCATCAATACAACCTGAGTAATAGATTTTATCTGCCATCTTTTCCCATTTTTCTTTATCTTTCAAGAAATCGGTTTCAAGTAGAATGTCAGCACCTTCAAACATTTTTTCAATCATCTTGGTATAGCCTTCTTCAGGAATCCCTTGATACTTGTCATTGAAATAATTGTTATCGTAAGTAAATCTTAAAGGTAGTCTTTTGATAATGTCAGGAGAAAGTTCTGTACATTTTCTACCCCATTGTTTTTCAGTATAACCTTTGATTAGTTTTTCGTAGATAGTAGTACCTACCATCTTGATAGCTTGTTCTTCAAGGTTCTTTGGTTCTTTAATGTTTGCTCTTTCAATTTCTTTGTTTATAATTTTCTTTACTTCAGCAGGAGTAGAAACATTGAACATTTTTGAAAAAGTGTTCATGTTGAATGGCAAATTGTAAATTTCATTGTTATAATTTGCTATCGGGGTGTTTATGTAATTGTTGAATGTAGTAAATTGGTTTACGAAATCCCAAACCTCTTTGTTGGAAGTATGGAAAATATGTGCTCCGGTACTGATGAACCATATCACCACCATAGCCATATTCATCATAGCAGTTTCCAGCTATGTGTTTTCGTTTTTCAACCACCAAAACAGATTTATTTTGTTTTATAAAATGATATGCCAATGTAGCATTGAAAAGACCTGCACCAACCAATAATATATCGTAATGTTCTTTCATAATAAGTACAATATAATAAAAAATAATGACCAGAAATAATCTAGTCATTTTTTATTTTAATTGAACTGTCAATTTTACTTGAACATTTCTTCAATATTTTCTTTTTGCATTTGAATCTGAAGTTCTTTATATTTCTTATCGTAATGTTCTTTCATATTATTTTGCACTTAACAAAAAATTTTTAATTTCATTTTTATAATGTTCTTTATATATTTTTGGTCTGTTTGTATCTGTAAAATGATATAAAACTAACAATTTATCATATTTTATATCTATTTTTTGTCTTGTTATTACAATAATTTTCCAATTATTCTTAATTGCTATATTAATAATTTTATTAACATTATAAGGACATTGTGGATAATCTTCTAAAGCTATACAAATATCATCAGATAAATTAAAACGATTTAATCTTTTTTTGTATTTATCTACAATATATTCCCAAATTTTATTATAATATACACTAATTCCTTTTACCTTTGGTTTATCACATCTTTTATCAAAATGAAAATGTGTATAATTAAGTATAATTTTATTTTCAATTGAAATATGAAATCCATCTGTTAATTTTGAACCATTCTTTTTAAGTTCAAAATTATTAAAATTAATATTGTATAAGTTTTCTAATAATGATATAAAATATTGCTCTTTAATTTTACACCAAATAAACGGATTGGTATATTTTTGACAAAGAATATCTTTATATATAAAACCACCTAAACAATTATTTGATATTATCTGCATAATTTTATTAATTTTTCCTTGAACTCAGGAAATGCTCTATATAAATCTTGATATATTTGTTTATATCTGCCTGGGTTTTTATTCATAGCAACTCTTTGCGAATCACCAATAAATTTTTCATTATGTGCAATTGGTAATTGTCTAAAATTTCGTCCTTCAATTATATTAAAACAAAATTGCCAAGTTTCATCACTAGATGGACTCAATTTCATATAAAGGTTTTTATCAAAAAATCTTTTGTCTGTGAAAGTACCAGGTGGATATAAGGTACCACCAGTACCATTAGCAGGTTTATATCCTCTCATGATTTTATTAGCATACTTTGTAGTTCTATAAGTTTCATTAATACAATTCTGTTCTATAATATTACCATGTTGTAAACTATATTTTTTCCAGAAAGCTCCAACTATAATATCATTTGGATATTTCTTATGGGTTTCTACAAAAGCATTTAGCCATTCATTTGTTCTGTAAACATCATCATCAATAACCAAAATAGGATTATTTGGATATTTAGCCAATGTTGGCATTAATTTCTTATGACTTCTTTGATTATCTTCTGTCCAAATTACTTCTACCAATCCACTAGATATTATTACTTGCAAATCATTTGGTAAATCTTTTTCTAAATTTGGAAATTCTAGTTTTGATAAAGTTAATACACAATGATATTCACTTTTTGAAACTTTAGTCATTAAAATACTAGCAAATGCCTTTGCTACATATTTAATTCGTTTTGGATAACTTGTCATTGAAATTATTATCATATTATTCTGTTAAAATCTCTTCTAAATTTATTAATATATTCATCATTTTTATATCTAATATTTCTTAAATATAAACCAGAATCTTGTGTTATTTTTTTAATTGGCTTACTAAATGATTGTGGTAATATATTTCTTACATTAGTAAATACAACTTTAACATTATATCGTATTTCAAGTACTTTTAAATATACATCATCAGCCCATAAACAGTTTTTTATATCTTGCAAATTATTATCATCAATTTTTAAAATATTTGGTGGATATAGAACACCACCTACACCAGTAGCAAATAATAAGTTAGATGGTTTAAGTTCTCTTTTATATTCATAATGCCATTTATTATATTTGTTTATTATTCTATTTTTAAAGGTTATTTTATGTACTCTATTAGCACAAATACAATTTGGATGTTCTAAATACTTATTGTATAAATTTTCTATGATTTCATTATCATATATTCCATCATCATCAATAGTTATTATTGGTGTATCTTTATATTTTTTCATTGTATAAAAATATTTTGTATGTGGACCTATTTTTTTATCAGCAACTAATAATTCTATTACATTATTATCAATCATTAATTTCAAGTCATCTGGTATTAATTTAATATCATCTTTATATAAAGTTAATACAACATGAATATCTTTAAAAGAACCTTTTAAAATAGAAAATATGGTTTTAGAAACATATTTTATTCTAACACCATGACTTGTTAAAGATATTATAACTTTTTCATTATTATATTGCTTCATTTCACAAACCTAATTGGGCATTTAACTATTCTATATTTATTTATCAATAAAAATCCATACAATAAAAACTCTGAAATAAAACCAGCAAATCTTTTATTTTTATCATTAAATACTTTTTGTTCATTCAATATATTTACATTTGAAAATATAAATTTACACCATTCATCCAGTACAGATTTTTTACATATAATCATATTATACGGACATTTGTAAGTTGATTTTTCTAAATAAAAATTAAAACAATCTTTATAAAAATCATCTATATTATTCATGAATGAATTTAAATCATTCACTTTAATTCTTTCAAGTAATGCTTGTTTTAATGGATAATTTTGAATACCTCTATTTTTATCACAAACAATAACATCATTAGTTTCAAGTAATTTTCTAATTTCGCTCTCTGATAGTAACTTATTTCTATCATTCACAAAGTATCTTCTATAATGTTCTAAACCAACAATATCATCATCACAGTGTTTCCAAAGATAATAAAGACCAGTCAATTCACAATACCAGGGATTTAAAAAATCTATATTATCCCCTTCGTGTTTCTGGTCAATAAAAAACTTTTTTCGTATATTATCAAGTGGCAAAAATTTATTCTTACTACTTCCTACAACATATATCTTCATTTATTCACATCCACAAAAGATTTAACATTTAATTCAACAAACTTTAACAATTCTTCATCAGTAAATCTTTTCTCAGTCTTCATTAGATTTCTAGTTTTCAAAAATTCATTCTTAATATATGTATTGGCTTCAAACAATGGAAGAACTTCTATAATCTTCCATTCTCCATCTTCTTTCTGCCACTTTTCTATTACTTCATACATTCTCTTTTCTCACAAACTCTTTTTCTAAGGCTACTAGAACTAAACGAATGTTGTCTTTTATTGTAAACAATCTTAATTCCTTCAATTTCCGAACCGGTAAACTGTTTACCCTTATATTCTTCACCAACGAAACGAACATCTGGCATAATAATCTTCAACATATCTTCCAAGTCTTGTTCTGTATCGTAAGGTATAATCATATCAATATAACGGTTAGAAGACGCTTGAATCCATCTTTCAAATGTTGTCTGTACGGGAGCATTCTTTTCTTTTCTTGAAATGGTAGGGTCAGTCATTAAAGCAACAACTAGAAAGTCACAACTTTGTTTTGCTTCCATCAACATTACATCGTGTCCTGAATGTGGGCCGAGGTCAAATGTGGATGCAGTAAAGCCAATAACTTTACCTTCTTTTTTCAATTTAAAAATTTGTTCTATGCTATCAATCATAATTTCACTCTCACAATTGTTTTATTTATTAATTCTTAAGTAATTCAATAGTTCTAAATGCTCTCAATAGATTTCTTGTATTTTCCATTTCACTTCTAATCTTTTCAAGTTTTCTAATTGCTTTATCTGTATCAATATCTCCTGTTTTCAAATCATTTATAACTTCAGTGAATGGTGTAATTACTTTACCTGTAAAATCTTGTACATAATCGTATGATTCTACAAGATAATCGTTCTCTTCCAACAACTTTTTGGCTTCGTCTAACTGCATATAAACTCCTTATAATTTTTTCTTAATAAACTCAATACATTCATCTACGTTTTGGTCAATGCTTTTATCGTAATATTCTTGAATTAAATTGTCAATTTGATTATTTACAGCATTTATCAGGGCATCGTTATAAAAATCCGAATACTCTGTAAAATAAGGGTCATTCTCTATTTTATCCCATACATCGTGATAAAATTTTATATAGTAATCAAGACCTTCAATCAAAAATCCATTATTCTTTAAAATCTGTTGTGCTTCTTCTAATTTCATAATTACTCTACACTTTTTTGATAGAAAAATTGTACTGATTTTCCTTTTAAATATTGAACTAAATGCGATACCTGTTGAGATTTCAATTTTATAATTTCTTTTGGTACTTGTGTTTTAACATTATAAGTTCCATCTGTTTTATCAAATGTTACATAACAACAACCTCTCCAAGTTTTTCTTACTCTTAATGTAGGTTCTGTAGCATCTTCCAAGTATTCAGCAACAAATCCAGCACCAGCATCATTTAAGGTTTCTTTCAATGAATCTAAAAATTCAACTACATCAGAATCATTATAGTTACTAAAATAACCATTCATTTCTAGCAAATAACCATTCTGTTCCAAAATCTGTTGTGCTTCTTCTAATCTCATATTTACTCCAATACTTTAAATTTTAGAATACTTATTAATTGCTTTTAATTTCTTTTTTAGTTCTTCTTTATTCATCTGTAGTCCAATCTCAAAATTGTCTACACCTCTTCTAAATGCATCAACAAAATTAGTTGATTTAGTCCAAGATTCTTCATCATATTCAGTAACATCAATCCATTCATAAGGAATACTCAATTTCTTTACATTTTCACCGTCAAGCATTTCTACGGAAACCGGTCTATAAAGCATCAATCTACCGTGCTCAATCTTTGCGAAAGGGAAGCCTGTATCAAAGTAGTTTGCTTCATCACCTTGAATGTCAAATGTTCCTTCAAGTTCATTTAATCTTTTTCTTGCTACCTCTTCTTCAAAATCTTCAAGAAGATATCCATTGTTCTTTAATAATTCTTTGGCTTCATCTAGCTGCATGTTATTCTCCTTTAATATCAAGTATATTTATCTTATTTTCATCAAATATCACGATAGAATTACCATCTTCTTCATTCCAGTATTTAACACCATCAACGCCATTTTCTTTCAAGGTTTCGGATATTTCCGTTGGGTCAATTTCTTCAACATCGTCAGTAATGTATTCTACTATATCTGATTCATCAATTATATTTGCTGTATTTGAAATTTCTACCTTATAGACATAAAGATTATCATATTCTTCTTTCATTAGATTTATGTAATGTTCTATTACATTTTTATCAAAAGTCAAGTATATACCATTACCATAGAAATTAGTTCCCATACCACTTTTAGAAGATATCTTGAATTTATCAAACTTGAATGGACTTATATGATATGCCATCAATGAAGCATTTTCCAATAGATACCCATTTAATTTCAAAATTTCTTTAGCTTCTTTTAATTCCATAATAAAACCTCTTATAGTATATTTATAAAAAAACCATTCTACTAGAGAATGGTCTTTCCTATAACAGGTTTTTATCAGTATTTTGCAGATAAGCGTGTTAAGCTATCAGGAATAACAATATACCATCTTCAACAGATAGACTGTCTGAACGCCTATTTCGTTGGAGGATTCTGTGTCTGTTTGTCTAGTTCTAATGCTTCTAGCTCTTCCTTCCATTTCTTCCAAGGCTGTGTCCTAGTTCTACATTCACGACCGTTTTCGTCTTCTTTGGTGTAGACATATTCAATTTCAACATCCCAGTCTTCAGAATTTACTTGAATTGGATATATACAATCTTCTAATTGCTTACCACTTTCAATAAAATCAATGGCTTCTTTCAATGAATGAAATTCTTTATATACACCAGCAAAGAATGTATTAGAATTTATATTTGGTACATTCCAATGTACAGTATAAGTTTTTGATAGTTTCATATTAATCTCTCCTTAAAAATTATCATATCTTTTATATTTGATTTGAGTATCAATTGCTTCCATTAAGCATCTTAATTTATCTCTCAAATTAATCAAATCTTCCATATGCATGTCAGTATAACTTCTAAACATTATTGGTCTGCCATTTTCGTCAAGAACACCATGTTCTTTAAGGTATTCTTCAGCCAATTTACCTTTTTTCAAAGTAAATTCTTTTTCTAGTTCTTCTTTTTGTTTTTCGTATTCAAGATTATTCATAAGTTAACCTATATGATATGGACTCATATTTAATACTTGCAAATTTTTTGATACCCAATTAGCAAATTGAATCATGTCCCATTTTTCAACTTCTGCATAAGATTTTGGGTCAAACTTTTTGACTTGTTCTTTAACATCCATCGCTTCTTTTTCAGTCTTATAGAAATCGTAATGGGTATAATGAGGCTGTGTAATCAAAACATAAATTTCGTTCATTTGTTTTTTCCTTTTCTCTATTTCTTATTTTCATTTAATTTAGGTAAATAAGCCCAAAATTCTATATCATCACTATGCCAAATAGTTTCACGGTCAATACTTTGAAATACATCATCTGTATAATCCACTAAGTCCCATTCGCCATTTTTTAATTTGACCAAGATTTGTTTGCCATCTTTTAAGTATTCCAAATGTTCAGGAACAAATGGCAAAAGTGGCATAGAAATGTTTTTATTGTTTAATTTCTTACTCACATCTAATGTTATACATTCATCAATATTTTCTTCTTTTAATTTTACAAATTTTGGTTTTTCATACCATTCTTTGAGATGTTTATAAGCGTCTTCAGCCAATGCTAATGAGTGATAGCCAAGTCTGTCATCATAGTTCTGTGAGTATTCATGTGGGGTTTTCCACTTATATTCCCAGACACAATGAGATTTTTCACCACGGTTATTTATTCTGTTTATAAAATATAAACCTTTTGTTTCAATAATAGAAAGTTTCATTCTTCTTTAACCTTATTGTAAACAGTTGTTGTACAAGATACACTTTCTCGTTTAGCACCAAATACATTCTGTACTTCGTAAAAATCTATATCTTCTTCAAATCTGTAACCCATTTTCTTGATGATTTTTTCTTCATAGTCTGTAAATGCAAAAAGGTAAAAATACATTTTGTCTCTTTTCTGTATATCAAATCTCAAATGAATAAAACCTAACATAATAGGAAACACAATCAAAGTGTGCAGAAATTCCAAATGAATAAACGGATTTATACCTGCATCCAAAATAATATCAATGAATGTAAATACTAATGTTGGTATAATCACTATACCAGCTATTGCAATAAGAACATATAAAAATAACATCATTAATAAACCCTCTTATGGTCAATCATCTTATATTTGACTTCAATTCCATTTACTACGAATTTTCTACCATCAACACAATACACTGATATTGGTGAGTTCTTACCTGAATAAAATGTACCTTCACAACTATTTCCATTTGGCATTTCAATCATATAAGTAGTTCTATTTCTTAAATCGCTTTCTTTATCAGAATATTTCTTCATATAATATAAACCAATTCCCTCTGGAATGAATAATAAAAAGAAAATAATAATGGCTAAATATTGTTGAACATTATAAGGTAATCTATATTCATACCAATATGAAGTTTCCACTTCAGCAGCAACAAATAAATTGAAAAGGCCACCAATGAAAACAAGTATTAAAGCCAAACAAATGATATCTTTCATAGTTAGTTCTTCTCAAATTTAGTTCAAAGTTCCGATTTCAATACACTTCTTTGCTTCGTCAGCTTCATTGAACATCTGTTCAATTATTCTAGAATAGAATTTTGCTAACATTGAATTTGCTATTCTTGAATCCGTTGAATTATCATCCATATAGTTAGGACATTCAGTACAGATTCGTTCAATTTCTTCAGACTCTTGTTGTTTAAATTCTTCACGGGTCATTTTTACCTATTTAGTATTATTGGTTCTCGTTTATATTCATAAATTGAATTTATGTCAGTTTCTATTGGCATAAACTCAGTTTTTGCTATATAAACCATTAGTTTATCATTGTTTGTATGTAACAAACCTATTGGACTTAGTAAGTTATTTTTATAAATCATTGGTCGGCATAAAATACCTTCTCTACTTTCATTTTTGAAATACATTAGTAATGGATATACTTTAGAATCACCAAAATCTTTATAACTTCTCAACTGAACATATCTAACATCATTTGGTTCTATTGAATTAAATGGAAAAACATTCTTCAACAAATATCCAATAGTAGAATATCCTAAACAAATCCCATCTTTGTATTTTTTTAATTCTTCTAATGTCATCTTTTACCTTCTTAATCTTCACTTTCTTCGTCTTCGTTGTCTGTTTCTTCTTCAGTTGATTTCTTTTTCATTAAGTTTATAAGAATAATACCGACAATAGCAATGATAGTAGCACCACCCCAATTGAATTGGAGACCTATTAACTGGCATGCAAGGTAGATAAGACCTACCAAAATGAAATACTCAACTTCTATGAGAAATAAAAGAGCATAAATGTAAATGAAAAGCAACTGCTTTGGTTTGAATGTGCTGGGTATCTTCATTTTTATTCCTCCAAATAATTATTATTCAAAATTTCTTGTTTTATATCTTGTAAAGCATAAGTCTGTGATGGTAAAATAGAATGGAGCACATTTATTGCTTTTTCTATTTCAGGTGTTACTTCTACGGCGTTTTCAAGACTCCAAGCAATTTCTTCAATCGTAATTTCTGGTTCACCTTCAATTTGACCATCTTCTCCGAAACCTTCACCACTTTCAATTAATGGTTTACAATCTACACAAAAGAATTGTTTGTATTCATTGTATTCTTCTTCATCTAAAATACAATAAGTTTCATGATTACTTTCAATATATCTAAATGTTAAACTTACTAAATACTTCATTATGTTATATCCCATGTTCTTTTCTGTATTTTGGTGTACCAGGGTCACCGTCTTTGACTACCTTGGCGGTCAGCAGTTCGTCCAACGGGCATGATGTCTGAATACCGTTGATGAACTTTATTCCGTAATGACCGCTATACGGAAAATAATGCACTTCGGCAATGATACTTACTGAATGTCTTTGATAGCAGTGGTCGGTAAACCAATGGTCATTATGTATGAGAGCATACCTGTCAATAGGTATCGGAATCATATCGGGCAATTCTTCTCTAGTCATTATGAATACCAACAATTTCTAAAAAATTCTTTAATTTCATCGTCAGTATATTTCTTGGCTCTTTCAAAACCAATATATTCACCGACATCATTGTTTTGATAATCAAGAACCTTGTTAATATACTTTTGTCCTTCCTTGGTTTCCCTAATAATGCTCAACCACTTGTCAAAGAATTTCTTTTCAGTCAATTCATTGACTTCAAGATAATCCTTGAAATTCATATAGCCTGGTTGTTGTTCATCTTCAATACAAACACCATCAAGGTTATCAAAGAACAATTCAAGGTCATAAGTTCTAATGTCACGGTCATAGTTATTAGCCGCATATTCGTAGCTTAGACCATTATAAAGCATATCTGTTATTTGTTTCTGTGTCATATTACCTTTCCACTTGGATAAAAAATTTTGTTATATTCTTCTTCAGTCTTAAATTCTATAATACCTTGTTCTATACATTTCTGTTCATCATAAGTAACTACTTGAAATAAATCATCTGGGATTTCGTCAGGTGAATTAACTTGTAACCATTTAGCTGATTCACTATATTTTGCTAGATAACGAAATATTCTAATGTTTTCTTCAATTTCTTTTTCAAGCATTTCTTTAGTGTACCAATCATCAACTTTTACTACTCTGCCTGCCTTATTTACAAGCATCCATTCAGGGTCTTTATCCCATACTCTCCAAAACTTTTCAATTTTTAAATATTTCATAATTCGTTATTCCTTATATTTACCAGTATGAAATATATTATATTTTAATTTGTTTTCCCAATATGTTTTTACTTTATTCCAAAAATCAGTTAGTTTAATGAATTTATCCATTGTACAAAATGGATTTACACTATCGGTATCCATTTCAAGCAGTGAGAGTTGGGCTTGAGCATACGCAATTCTCATTCTACAAAGACTGCGATATGTTTCATTCATTTTTATTCCTTTCTTTTTCAATTTCTCTTTTGTATTTTATTGGTCTACAAAAATCATCTTCACTACGATACGCAATTACCAGCATTATAATGAATAGCACACAAGTCAAAATTAAAAATATAGCAGACATATTTTATCCAACAAAAGCAATTGTCATACAAATTACACCAAACAAACATATAAGTATAGCTATTACACCAGCTATTCCAAGACCACTATGATTTGCTGCATAATCTTGTTTGGCATCTTCCAATGTATCAAAAGATTTTCCATTACTTAAACCGTGGAACCATCTTCCATTACGCTGCCAATACATTTCTCTATAACCTTCACCTACATACTTTGGCATAGTTAAATTTACCACTCCAATGAAAAATAACCACCAAGTGTTAAACCTGTATTTGCAATTGCACCTGCAGCTGGTTCATAAGAGAGTTCCTGGTATTCAGGGTCCTGAAAATACATTGCACACCAATTCGTACATCTATAATGCTTGATTTTATAACCCTTCCACTTTAGAACAGTCATAATGTCATTAAATCGTGGGTCTTCACGATATGGAATGTCTACTGAGGTTTGGCTTTTAGAAGCGGCGCCTCCAATCATATCTGATATACTCTTAAAGTACTCATTGTGCAATTCCAAATCATTTTCCAATGCTGAAAAATTAGTTTTTGACATTTCTCTTGCTTGATTTGCGTCTAACATTTTTCTTTTTCCTTTTCTCTTGTTATATTCAAACTACCACTTTAAATATCCCACTGGTCTAGCATATTGTTAATGTCTTGTTTTGCTTGTTTGACAAGTTCATCTACTTTTTCCTTATCAATCATTTCAGCAATTTCGTCAATTCTAACATCGTATTGTTCATCTTCTTCATAATCAACAGTTGTACATCCAAAATCTGAAGTCAGATGCTTAATCATATCCATTTCATTATCATATTCAATATGAATTACTTTGGCATGACAGCGAAAAAATTCAGAACCAACGAAATTGACATCAAGTACATGGACAATTTTCATATCATACTTGTTTTCTTCACTACAACTAACATTCATTGTTAGTGTTCTACCATAAATCAACAAATACTTATCCTTGTATTTGTCATTGATTGTTGATAATTCAGTTTCTCTTTTTGCTGCTCTAATCTTTTCTAGATTTTGAGCAGCATAATCACGAACATCTTTTAATGTATTTTCGTCTTGAATTTTATCAATTTCTTGTTTCAACAGATTTATCATAATAGCATTAATATAATAATTTACGAATTTTTGTCAATGTAAAATATTGTTTACAGTACTACAATAAGTGTGACTATCACCATTGCTACAATGATAGTTCCACATCCAATAATTACTCTTTTTCGGAGTTTGTTGAAGTCATCAACCATCTTCTTAATGTCTTCATCAACTTCAACCTTTTCTCCGAATGCTTTCAAATCAATCATTTTACTTACCCATATCAGTTTTGATAAAATTCTTTACCCTTTGTGGTGAATATTCATCAACCGTCTTGTAGTTAGTAGCAATTCTACGCTGATTAGGATAGAAAATTCTCCACATATCTGGCTCTAAAATAACTTCATATTTTGTACGGCCATTGTAAATAATTTTTAACCCATAGAATTGTTCAGTTTGACCAACATAAGTATCTGTAGAAATGAATTGTTCTGTTTCCACATTCATATCAAGGTCATTCTTAATTTCTTGTTCAAGTTTTTCTACTAATGCTTTTTCTTGGTTATTCATAATCTTCTCTAAGTTTCTTCATTTCCTTTTCAAAGTCAGAAACACTCATCAAACAATCTTCCAACTTCGTAGGTGGTTCCTCACCAGTCAATTTAGCTAAATCCTTGTACAAATCCAAGATACCTTGACAACATTTTTCATTCATAGCATCAAGTTCTTCTCGTTGCTGCTGCATTTTATCAAAGTCTTCTTGTGTGTACAAATCCCACATGTTTTCAGGGTCACCAGAAAACTTCTTGATAATGCTATTGGCTACTGTGATTCCTAAATTCAAGTCATTGCTTCGTTTGTCATCATTAAAGTATTCACTGATTTCACAAAATTGTGTATATTCATCAGTAATTTCTTCAAACCTATCAGCCAAGTCTTCTAGAATATCCTTATCATTCTTATGCTTGAATGGTTTGGCATTTTCGTCTTGAATCATTATTCCTGTAGTATCAAAGGATAGATTAGTCCAATATGGAGTAGTCCAACTTTTGTTTTCACCACAACCATCACTTAGCTGGCCTAGCCAGCTATTCAACATATCTACTTCATCCATAGATAGTGTTAGAGAAATTGTCTTCATCTTTAAAGTCCTTGTTAATGTCCTTGATTTTGTTTTTAATTAAATATTCTTTGTGATTTTTATGAAACAATTTGATTTGTTCTTCCAGCTCTTCAGGTGTTTGTTGGTCAATAACTTTGTATAAACCATTATGCCAAACATAAACCTTTTTATCAAAATATTTTGCTACAGGAAAATCATATCCATTAAATGTATAATACAGTGTTTTTGATTCACTTGATAAGGCTTCCCAAAACATTTCATCATTGTTATAATTAAAATACTTTTTCATTCCGAGTTTTTCACAAACATATTCAAATTCACCTATATTCATTTTCTTTCCACCAATTCAAAGCAAACCTTGCTTGTGTTTTAAACATTTCCAAGCCATCAACAGACCAACTACAATGTTTATTTCTTAATGCCTTACGAACCAGCCTATCATCTGCATAATTCAAATCAAAGTAGATAAACTTAGACTTGTTATTAAAATTAATGTCAATGTTTGCCTTGAATGGTATGGTATTCACAATAAGTTCATATTTCTTTGCAACAAATTCTTTCAAAGGATATTCTTTTTCCTTTGGATTTCTCGCGTAAATATCAACCACTTCAGCACGGTCAATTAATGATTTGTAGATTACTGGCACAACTCCGCCATTACCAAGTATGGCACACTTGTTTGGAAAATAAAATTCCCAATCATCGTGATTGTCCAGCAAATGGCTCAATTCAATATAGAAAGCATCACCATCAAATGATTTGCCCCACAAAGAACCATCTGGCAATTTCTTCACACAATTTACAGAATCACCTTCTACAAAATCCAAATACTTGATAACTTCAGTCTTATATGGTGTAGTAACATTGAATCCACCAATGTCTTTATCTTGACGAATCCTATTAATAGTACCTGGTAAGTCTGGTGTATCATATACAATATAAGTCTCGTTGTGGCTTTCAAACCACTCTTTAGACTTACTATATTCAATGTTATGTCCTATAAGAGCGTATTTCATTTTAAGTCACTGTAATTGGAATTGTATTAATCGTACCACACCATTTACATTGAAGATATGCTCCATCACTATGAATGGTATCTGTGCGACCTTCGGAAATCTTTCCACAATCACCACAAATGAATTTGATTTTTGGAGTCTTTCCAATTAGCATGAAAGGACTCCAATTCCACATTTCAAAGTTCTTACATCTAACTTTTTTAATGCTCATTAGTCTTGACAATCCTTGTTGATGATATATTTCTGCTTGATTTCGTCAGGAGCGTCTACAAGCTTAACCTTGATATCGGTTCCACCTGCAGCCTTGATTTCATCCACAACGGTGTTCTTGACTTCATCGTATTCCTCGTCAGTCGCCGTGTTAGGAACCGTGAAAGTCTTCTTGAGGGTGTATGTGATTTCAAACTTCTTCATAGTTATCTCCTTTTTAGTTGATTTTGTTAATTTCGTCAAGAATCTGTTTACACAGTTTATGACTTTTACTTGCAATTTTGATTTGCTTGTTGTTTTGATTGATAATCAAATCCGCTACACGAGGCATTTTATCGTCTTTATTGGTATTTCGTTGCCAATATTCTTCAGGACGATTTCCATACTTTATACCATATACTGCTGCATAGCTATCATTTAGAATTGGTGACACTTCACTAGAAAATTCTTCATCCATGTCCCAATAAATCCGAACATTATTTATCAAATCTGTAATTTGCTGATTGGTCAAATCTACAGTATCAACAGTCTTGATATCTGTATTTGCCATTGGATTAAATTGTTTCCATACAATATCTACTTTCATTTCAGTCACCTACCTTTCATTCAATTTACAATATATAAAAGTCTACACAATCTGTCAATTAGACGATTGTAAATTTTTAGTTACACTAAATGTTATTTTTATATGACTTTTATGTTCATAACTTTCAATTGTACAACCATGTATGGCTTCAATTGGATTATTTTCAATATATGTTTGTGCTTTTGTATTAATTATTCTGAACAATTCAATTTCAGCATTAGGATTGAATTTTTGACTTAAATCATTTGGTATTGTAAATTTTATTTCTACTTTTTCTGCATCATCTTTAAAATAGAAATCATATTTACCTTTTTGGTACAATTTATAACATATTGCTAATGCATAAGGAGCAAATATTTCTTGTGTATATTCTGGATTTTCAACTATTTCAGGTGGGTATGTTGCTCCTAAAGGACCTGCAATTGGTAAACCTGAACCATGTGGAATAGTAGGAATACATTTATCTTCCCCAACAGTAAAACGATTAACGTCTATATGTTTACTGAATTCTTCTAATGACAAATTCTCACTTATCACAAGGCACCTTCTTATACGAATAATTTGAATGTGTTACTTTTAAAATTTTCGTTTCATCTGGGTCATTAAACCATCCACCTTTCAATTTTCTATACATTTTTATCTTATACACACTGTTTTTGTTATCGTAGTTTATATACAATCCTTCAGCACACATTGATTTGTATATCAAGTTATTGTGTTCATCAACAAACAATGCATAATGAGCATCTCGTAGTTCTGGTTTTGGTTTACTATTCATATCAGTTTTTGCCTTTGTCACCAAAATTCCAAGCAATACAACAAACAAAATTGAAAATAAAGTGATAGGTATTATTAGTTGTTCCATTCTAACTCCATTTTTGAATAATATAACAAATGACTCAACCATTTTAAATAGTTGAGTCATGAAAATTTGTTTGTATTGGAACTTTATAATTTTATACCAGTTTTTTGTTCAATAAGTTTAATCTTGCTATATGTTTTAGTGTTTATATTGAAATAACTCTCAATTTCTACCATTTTGTCTCTATTGAAGTCACCATCTATTCTAGGATTGTCCTTTAGTCTCCTTTCAATAAATTCTTCAGTACTTTTTGTAACAAAATGCTTTATATGACCACCATTGTAACATATTGCTTGATAAGGCAATCTACAATCAACAGGTTCACCAGCAACATTTACACAATTTCCTTTAATATCTTTATTGTAATGGAATGTATGAACACTATCAAATACAGGTTCTTTATCATTCACTCTTACAATTGATTTCACATGCATATTAACGAAAATATCTTTACTAATAAATTGATTATTGTACATTGCATCAATTGGTAAAGGTTTCGTGAATCGTTCTGTTACAGGTCTTGGCTCATAATTGACCAAATCGTTATCTCCATAACATTTCCAATTCACATGAATCAAGTCTGCATCTTTAAACTTGTCTTGACTCAAGAAATTGTTAATTGACATTCCATCAAGATAAAGATATTCGTCTACATCAATATAAGTAATCCAATCAATGTCTTTAGAATTTTCTTTTATATAATTGTAAACATTTTTATACACACCCTGTTGTAGACCCATGTTTTTCAATGTTTCTCTACCACAGCAATAAATGCATTTAACAGGATATATTTTTGAATAATGATTACATAAGTCAAATTGTGTAGTTACACCTTCATCACTGTTGTCTACTACATATATCTCGTCAAAACCAAGACAACTATGATAAGATATCCAGTCTCTCAAATATAGCTCTTCATTTTTAGCTATTGTAACCAATGCACTTTTCATTAGTAGGTACACTCCACAATCAATTCCAATCCTGCTTTTATACTAACAGACAAATTAAATTCATGCTTATATACTATGCTACAATTTTTGTAATCATTTGAATACATTACATTAGTTAATTTGTCATCGTAATAATCAATATGCAAATCAAATGTATAATTGTTCTTTACGGCATTATCAAATATCTTTGTCGCTTTAAAATCTTCCATTTCTATGAACACTAATTTAAAGCTATTCTTTGATGTATGAGTAATAGAAGAAAATCTATAAGTCAAATCAGGTTCTTTCATTCCATTTATGGTAAATGTTCCCCTAAACAGATAACACTTTGCTGTTGAAGGCATGTTAGCACTGAATGCAGAATTCTTTTCTTCGTTCTTACCAAAATCTACATTAATCATATTATTTCCTTATATTGAAATTCAATGGTGTACCAAACTTA
The DNA here is from genome assembly GCA_017652345.1 of Methanobrevibacter sp. The sequence goes on along the minus strand of JAGCBE010000251.1, from coordinate 10,075 downwards.
CTAAATCCTTTTCCTTTATATCCATCAAGTAATTCTACTTCACATTCTTTGTATTTGATATTGTTGTGTACGAAATATAAGGTATTCAATAGTATTTCTGAAATATATCCAATGCTACGCTTTCTAAATACTTCTACACCTGTAAATTCTACCAATGGATTCAATAATCCAAACAACCATTCGCAATAATTATTTACAAATTCTTTTTTGGCTATGAGCATATTGAACTGTATATGCCATTTGTAATCTAATATCTTCAATGCTGTTTCATAATAGTCAGGATAAGTAGTTTTCAATGCAACCATAATCTTATGATAGTCATTTCTACCAATGAATGATTGTAATTGTCTACCTAAGCGATAACTTCTCAATATTGCTTTATGGCATATAACATCATTGTCATTCAAGATAGATTCAGCGTCTTGTGCATTTAATAAATGACCATTGTATTTGAAACTTCTTCTATAATGTTCCAAACCAAGAATGTCATCATTGCAATGCTTCCACAAATAATACAAACCAGTCAATTCACAATAGCGACTATTCCAATTATCAATATTTTCGCCTTCGTGCTTATCGTTGATTAGATATTTTTCACGACTTTCATCAAATTTAAAAAAATTCTTTTCTGGTGCTCCAACTACATAGATTTTCATACGGCAGACCTTCTAATAACTTTTCTCAAACTTTTATCATATTCAAGTGATAGCTTATAAGCAATCTTGTAGCCATAATATCTAAACCAAAAGCCCATAAAATATTCACCAATGAAACCCATTATTCTTTTTCGTCTAGTAAATGATTTCGGGTCCATTTTTGCCATTGTCTGAAATAAACATTCGCAATATTTATTCATTATTTCTCTTTTACAGATGAACATATTGCAGCGACAGAACTCATGACAAGATTTTAATTCTTTGCTATACCAATTTGCGAAATCTCTGTCTTCTAGATTGTCAATAAAATCAAAAATATATGGCTTTAGACATCTACCCCACCAACCAAGTGGAGTATTGTGACCGAATTTGAATTTTTGACAGATTACATCATGGTCTTGAAGAATATTGTTAATATATTCTTCATCCATTAAATCAGTAGAATTATTTTTAACGAAATATCTACGATAATGTTCAATACCAACTATTTCATTTGGGTCGGCATTTTCTTCCATCCATAGATTGTACAAACCAGTCAATTCACAATACCAAGGATTGAGAAAATCAATATTTTTACCGGTGTGTTCTCCATCGGTAAACCATTTTTCTCTAATATTATTCAATTCACGAAAGGGAGTATTAGTCCCACCAACAACTCTAATTTTCATTTCTATGTTTCTTCAATTCTTCAATAAACGCTTGATATTCTCTTTCAAATTCCTCTAATGTATCTATTCCATTTGTATCTGAACTTGATAAAGTTGGTATTGTTATTTCTGGTTCAACTGGATTAAACAATTTAAGATTATTTTCAGTCATTTCTTTCATTAGTGCAGACAATTCTGTATCATTCAAATCAAAATTATTAAATACAGAAACATCACCAGATATTGGGTCTAATCCACTATGAGTTTCTGTATTGTATAAGAATCCTGAATTGTATGTAAAATAGTATTTCAAGAAATAGTACTTTCTACGAATTTCACCAATGGTTGACTGTTCACCAAACTTTATTGAATATTGATTTTCAAATGGTGGAATGCCTGAATAAGTACTTGCATAAGGAAAATCATCTTGTGTATCAAATTCCATTCTGTTTGTACAATATTCAATGTCTTCTTCCAACGGAACTTCGTAGAAAGCCCTACCAACCATATCTTCATAATTGTCTTTATAACTAGACAACGAAGTATTGTAGTCTATGGGTGGTAAGGGTTCTTTACCAATTTTCAAATTTTGAAAATTAGTTTTCTTCTGTATTTTCTTGGATGTTCTCATTTACGATTCTTTTGCGTTTCTTTGGAACATATACTACTGTTTCTTCTGTTACAGGTTCTTCAACAGGTTGTTCTGGTAAAAGTGTCTGAATGTTGTCTTCAACAACTGGTGTTTCTTCAACAACAGGTTCTTCTACTTTAGTTTCTACTGGTTCTTCAACCTTAGCTTCAGCAGCCTTTTTAGCCTGCAATTCAGCAATGAATTTCTGATATTCTTGTTCAAAGTTATCAATGGATTTTCCGGTCTTCTGTGGTTGGCGAGTCTTGTAACCTGGTTTGCGGATATTGAATCGAGTTGCTTTGCGCTTCTTCTCTGGCTGAGCGGTTGTGTTGTTTACATGTTTTCCATATACACTTTTTCTTCCAAACATTATTATTTCTCCTTAAATATCTCATATTATTATGCTTGTCTAACTAGGTCCCACTTACTTTCCAAATGTCTGTATGGTTCAATGAATGTCTTGTAGAATCGTTCACAGTCTTCCTTTGAATCACAGTCATGTGGTGGGTCATAATAAACACCCAAATCATTTGTCTGTGCAAAACAATTTCCATTATACTTGCAAATACTGCAACTATTGGCATGTTCTCCATCAAACTCATATTCTTGAGCCATTTCACCCTTTGGAACTCTACCTAGATAAATCATACACATTATTTATGAATGCTTACCTGTTTACCAGTTACATTCAAATCCATTACTTGATTGTTTCTCAAAAAGAATCTAACATACTGTGTACCATCTTTGGCTTCAATGTTCTTATAGCTAACAACATCTTCCAAATCGGTTGTAAAACATGCTTCGCCTCTACATACTGTTACATTTACAGATTTATTCTTTTTAGCAGCTCCACACAATCCAACCAACATACACAATAGAATAATCGTCTTTTTCATATAATAACCTCAAATATAAAATATAACATTATCTTATTTGTTTTTCAGTTTTTACATATTTCTTTACTGCAATTAAACTTATTCCATAAATTCCAGACAATGTAATTAACAATGTTTGATAACTTAATGTATTTGCCAATAGCGGCCCAAAAATTCCTCCCATTGCCCATCCGGAGAGAGTTAATCCATGTATTGTACTTGTTTTAGTGATTCCATAATGTTTTGTAATCAATGCTGGTAATGCAGAGAATCCTCCACCATAACCCATATTAATCATTAACAATGCCACTACGAATACAATAGGCATATAACTCAAATTCATCCAGCATGCCAAAATACTTATAGCGAATATTACGAAATATGCATTTTCACGGCCTTTCCAGTCTGATAGTGCTGCGAATCCAAATCTACCTAACGAATTGAATACTGAACTTAAACTACTAATCACACTAATTGCCAACATTCCAAATCCAAATGTTCGTAACATTGGTGCTTCGTTTGCGATAAATGCCAAACCACAAGTTATGTTCATACAGAACATAAACCATATTGCCATATATTTCTTGGTCTTTACGATGTTCCAAATACTTTCAGTACTTACCTTGTCTTTCAACTTAAATGGAATTTTCTTGAACAACAATGTGGAAGTCATCATAGGTACAAAATAGATTCCACTCATTATCATTAGAGTACCGAACAAATCAAAGTGTGACAATAAGAATTGAATAATCATTGTACCAAATACTTTAGCGAATCCAAAAGATAGAATAGCTATACTGGTTCCTTTACCTTTATTGTGTCTAAACCATACAGACAATGACTTTGGATTTGCCACATACGATGTTCCACAGCCAGTTCCAAGGAATATACCGAAACCAATCCACAATAATTCAATGTAGCCAGTCAAGCATGCCAATCCTGAAATGACTAGACCCAAAATGAATGTAATTGTTGAAAGAATATACATCAATTTTGGGTTTTTCTCAGCAATGCTACCAAATACGGCTCCACTCATTCCTAAAAAGAATATTGCCAGACTAAATGATATATCAGCTTGGAATTTTGTACAATTGAAGGTTTCCATTACAGCTTTTGACAATAGAGACCAACAATAAACTGACCCAGTCACCAAATTTATAAGGATGGCTGGGATTATAAGATTTAATAACGAATTATAATGTTTTTTGTTTGCCATAGTGATGTATGTATAATAAAATTTACAAAACTTTATTTGACAATGAACTTATCTTTTTCTATATTAATGGTAGAAATTAACAATGAGGTAACATTATGAAACCAGCAACATCTGCATTAAATGATTGGCTTAAAACTATTATTGTACATAAATCGTTTAATAATTTGCGTATTCATAAAAGTGACCCACATTTTGCAACTATTGAACTTGCCACTGAACAGCAATATAGTAATGCTTCAAACCACTACGAATTTACAAGTATAGCAAGCATTTATCTAGCAGTTGTTGAAATTAATGGTAAACTTACAAATGTTGTCAAATTTTGTATGACAATGCCATCAGGATTTGTGGATTATAGTTTATCAGATGGATATAGATGTGAACAATTTACAAACATAACCTTAAAGAATCTTATTGATTTTGTAGAATTTTTTAGAAAAATGTATCGTCAAGATTCTTTATCTCAGATGTATAATATACCCAATTACCATAATATGGGGTTTACACACGATTATAAGCCATTTAAAGGTAGTTTTGAACAATATTTCTTTCAACATAAAAAAGAATATGACAAGTTTCTTGAATATAGAGAAATCTTATTTAGCTATCTTGACAAAAATTCTAAAATCAATGCAAAGAAGAAAGATATTAAAATGGACTTTGTAAAGGGGTAATAACTATGATTTTTAATACCAACAAACACAAATGGCATAGAACATTTTTGGAAGTTCTTAACAAGCACGAAATCATTTATCATATGAAGCATCCTCGTGATAACCATTACATCATCAAGCCTGAATATATGGATTTAGTAGACCGTTTTGGTATTCATACTGAAACATATAAGGTAATTATTTGTCCTCTAATGGATTATCTACAGGGATTTACGAAACCTATTAAGGGTTATCGCAATTATACACAGACTGATTTCAATATCTGCTATGATTTAATGAACAAATATTTGGAACTTTGCAAGAAGATTAAAGCCAATGATAAGATTGAAAAATTGAATAAGGACTTTGTATGAGTTATAAAAAATGTATTGAACGATTGGATAAGGAATTAATTAGTTTAGGTTATAAAATCAATTACGATAGTCTTAATGATTATGGTGTTAAAACATATGCTTTAGAAGAACATTCTGAAGATAATCTATTCAGACTTTTTGAAGAAGACGAACGCACTGGTAATGGTTTATGTTATGCAACTCATTTAAATCAACATAATTGGATTACTGTAAAGAAACATGATATAAACGATTCATTGATTGATGATGTCATTAAGATTGCTCACGAAATGATGAAAGAATATAAACAAATCCAAATTAATCAAAAATTAAAAAACATTGAAAAGGATTTTAATGATTAACTCTGAACCGACATTTAAAGAGTCTAAAGAACATTGGATGAAAGGTTTAAATGACCATGACCGTTTGAAGGCTTATCGTATTAGTAATAATTTTTATGTTGGTTTTTGTTTATGTCTTAATGAATCTTTACCTTATTATTATAATAAGATTGCTCCAATCTATAATGATACAAACAATATAACTCATCTTAAAGAAATAATTGATTTTAAAGATGGTTTGTACTATTATATACAGGCAAATAGTGCTTTTAACTTATCCACTATGGAAGAATCTTATTACAATGAATTATTGCGTGATTTTAAATACAAACTTAAACTAGCATTGAATAAACGAAAAATTGCCGAAATCAATAAGGACTTTGTATGAATTTTACTGAATTTGCAAATAAATTTGAAAATGTTTTGATTGAATCCGGTTATAGAAAAATATATGGTAATATTTCTAGATATACTTATTTCTATTATGGAAAAACAAAATATTTTCTAATAGATTACGATGGTTATCGTGTATGCTACACAAATAAAATTGATGATGAATGGTTAACTGATTATGGGTTTTACTTTTACACTACTGAAAGTATGATTGATGATTTTTTAAAAATGATTAAGGAAAAAGCTGAATATTGTATTAAGAATCATAAAGAAAAATGTATTAGAAATAAACTCAATGATTTGGAAAAGGATTTTGTATGAATTCAGTAATAATTGCTTTTTCTGCTGTTATATTATGTTTTGTCATTCTTCGTTTTAAAGTAAGCTGTCAAACTTTGACAGATAAAGAAACCAAAAAGATTACAGAAGAACTTAAATTCATTTTATGCGAACATTCTGAAAATACAGACAATGTTGAAACACTAATGTACACTCCTTACATTATGATTGGAGATAAGTTTACTATTAAAATCAAGAAACGAGCATTTACTTTCTTGATTGAATATCTATTCCGTAAACGAAACTTGTATATTTTAATTAACAATAAAAAGAATCGTGGTAAAGGTGAGGTCATTGGAAAATTTTTAGATTTAAACGATTTGGTGGATAAGTATTTGATTTACAAGAAGAAAGTTATAGTAGAAGAAAAAATGAAGGCTCTACAGGATGATTTTGAGTAAAATTATTTTTACATTTAAACTTTGAATTTTTTACTATATTGTAATTTATGAATATAGGTGAAATTGTTACATTAGATAAATTTCAAGAAGAAATGAGTGAATGGCTTCAATTAACTCATGAAAAATGTGTTCCTGGTGGTTCTTGGTGGGACCGCAAATACCACGAACCGGAAATAAAAGGTCTTTATTTCAAAATAGAGTTCAGTAAAAAATTTAATAATTGGATTCTTGAAGACTGCGGTGTTTATAGCAGAAATGAACATTACCATTCTAGAATCAAAAACAAATATACATTCATTTTTAAAGGTATTGATTGGACTAACAAAACACTCGAGGATGAAGTCGCTCGCCAATTTAAAGTATTTCAAGTTAAAGCAAAAATCATAAACTTAGAAAAGGATTTCGTATGACTCTTGATGGATTTTTTCAATTGTTAGAAGAATGTGAAATTTTAAATGAATCTGGAATGTCTTCTTTAAAATTACATTCCCGTATTAAAAATCATACCTTTAATTTATATTTTAAAGAATTAAATCTAAAGTCGGCTAAAATGGCTAACTACATTCCTAATCGGTCATTTATAAGTGTTGATAATTATGACCACAGAAAACTTGTACGATTTTCATGCATTAAACCTGATGCATATTTTGAAGTAGTTCCAACAAAGGAAAACAATTATCTTTGTTCAATTGAACTATCCGATAAAATTGAAAAACCATTTTACGAAAAAGAATATTATATTGAAAAGATATCTGAAGAAACTGTTATTGATGAATTGAAATTCATTATTAAAAGTATGAATACTATCTTCAATAAAGCTTACAGCATTATGTGTCTAGTGGATGAAAATAACAAGGAAGTAAATAAACAGATTGATGTATATAAGCAAAAGATTGATAGTCTAGAGAAACAACTTGAATCTGCTAAAGATGAATTGAAGTCATTCAAATTCAAAGTATGTGATATGATTAATAAGAAAGTAAACATTAACGAGGATTTCCATGAAGGATAGATTGTATCAACTTACTTCGTTTGAACGAGTAGAATTTTTGAAAAGTTTGGCTGAAAAGTATCATTTGAATATTACTATTCCGAATGAACATGTCATAAACAAATATTACATAATTTCGCCAACAAGTAAAGACTTTCATATCGTGGTTTACAACGAATATAGTAGTTATGCAACAGTTGCAACTGAATATAAACTATTAATAGATTATGATGTATTAACACCTATTACATTGTTAAATACTGATAAACTTGATGAAATTGAAAATTATATTAAGAAATTCATTAAGTTTGAAAAACAATTACCTAGTCTTAAGAAATTAAAGGAAATTGAAAATGACTTTGCCGACTGTTGAAAGACAATTGTATAATTGGGTATGCCAATATGGTTTAAAAGGTGAAATGTCGCTGGACAATTGCTACATTGTCCATTTTAATCATCCTCGTATTTTCGGCGCAGCCATATCTTATAGTTTGACTAATAACCAGTTACATTATTCTACAGACCACAGAATATCTAAAAATGCTCTTGTATTCAATCTAAACAATTATTTCATTTGCGAAAAAACTATACCAGATTATGTTTTTGATTCTTTAATTAACAACATCAAATTGGCTAAAGAATTTAAATCAAAATTGAAAATTAATGAAATAGAAAAGGATTTTGAAAATGCCTAAATTTGATATTGATGTTACTATTAAAGAACTTGCTCCTTATGTTGGTAAAGTTGACCTTTACAATCAACCTTATTTGACTTGTTATATGGGTTACTATGATAATAAACCTGTATTCAAGTTATCTGAAAATGTAATCCATATTCTAGATTATTCAGATGTAAATTCATTTCATAAAGAAACTCAATCTATTAAAAAGGCAATTAAACTTATTATTGCTTCAGTTAATACTTTGAAACAAAATATGGTTCAACAAAAAATTAAAACCATTAGTAAGGATTTTGAATGAAAAAGCTATTAACATTTAATGAATTTACAAAACAACTTCATGACAAGTTGGTTAAATTAGGATATAAACCATATAAGCAATTGTCTGTAATCCATTATGGTTTAAGTTATAATATTGAATCATTGGGTGTACAATCTTTTGTTTATTTTCGTACATTTGCTAACTCTAAAAAGGTTGAATATGTTTGTAATGAAAAACATAATCCTTTAGGTACTTGGTATGGTTTTAATAATGAAAATTTAACAGAAGAAAATCTTAATACCTTACTAAAATTGGCTGATGATATTATTACATATTATAAGAAAATTGTTATTGATAAAAAACTTGAAGATTTAAAAAAGGATTTTGTATGAAATGGCCTTGGTTTAATAGAAAAAAGAAAAAATATACTTTTGATGAATTTTCTAATATACTTCAAGCCAAATTGGATGAATTGAATTTCACCAAGCACCACACGATGTATTCATTAAGATATAATAACTACTTCTCTAATAGTGAATGTGCAGGTCACTTTTGTTTCGTTATTATTAATTTTCACGATAACTATATAGGTTTCTCTAATGGTTTAGACCCAACTAAATGTTGGCATTCTTTATCTGAATATTATCTAACTCATGAAAATCTACAATATTTGCTTAATCTTATATCCGAAATTTCTATAAATTCTAAAAAATGTCTTGTGCAAGCTAAACTCAATGATTTGGAAAAGGACTTCTAATGAAACTGACATTTGAACAATTACAAAATAAAGTTGAAAATATTTGTCTAAATCTTGGTTTGAAAAAAATAGAAGTTCCTCGTTTTTATGTGAACTTCTATTGTATTGATGAAAATAATCCAATCTGGGATTCCGAAAAAATTTGTCCGTCTGCAATCGGTCGCATTGATTATCAATTTAAAACAGTAAATGTCTATGATGAAATTCATCCAGTTAGAGGTAATAAAATCTACTTTGATGGTAATAAACAAATCATTCGTAATAGCAATCTTTACTATTATAAGAAAATTATTAAAAACACTATTCTAAATTATAAAAAATTTTTGATTGACTTAAAACTAGATTCTCTTAATAAGGACTTTAAATGACATACTCTATTACTTATCAAGAATGTATTGATTACTGGAATGACAAACAATTCCTTTATAATGGACATTGTATCTATGGTATTGTAGCTGATGCCCATTATGGAATCAGACCATATATGCAATATAAAGATTCTTTAAGATTTTTTAAAAGCTTTAATACACCTACTCCAATAGGAATTTATACTTATTTGTTCTTTAAGAAAATACCTACACAAGATATATTTTCTAGATATTATAAAGACTTTTTATCATACTTAAAACTAAAAGAAATTGATAAGGATTTCTAATATGACACTTGAAGACTTTATGGATTTAATGGATGTTCATGCAAAATATTTTAAATTATCTTATCAAAACAGTTATCATGTTTCTTATTCCTTTGAACATCCTAATATAACTTGTAGCTTTTGTTTGTTTAGATTTGATTCTACTTCTGAAAAACATGCACTATTAGTTCCTTATAGCTTCATTCATTGTTTCAATGAAGAAATTAATCAAATTGTTGTTACTCC